>JAJZQR010000141.1 GCA_021806765.1 Chloroflexota bacterium
TTGCCTGGGTTGATTGCGGCATCGGTCTGGATCAGGTTGGCCAGAGAGCGGGCGCCGCTGCGCTCCAAGCGGCGTCCGGTGGCGCTGATGATGCCGTGGGTCGCGGTCTGGTCGAGCCCGAAGGGGTTGCCGATCGCCAGCACAGGCTCTCCAACTTGAAGCGCCTTGGAAGTGCCGAGCGTGGCTACGGTCAGTTTGTCGGCCGGCAGATTGACCCTGATCACCGCCAGGTCGTTGCCAGGGTCGCGGCCCACTACCTCAGCGGGCGTTTTCCGACCATCGGCGAGCGTCACCTCGAGCGTGTCCGCCCCGGCGACGACGTGGTTGTTGGTCAAGATGTGGCCCCGGTCATCTATGATCACGCCTGACCCCGTGCCCTGCTCAGGCATCTGCTCACCGAACAAGGACACTGCCGTTGCGCGACTCATGACGTTGACAACGGCCCCCGCGGCCCGTCGATATACCGCGGCGGCACCTTCCCCATCAGCCGGGGATAGTATCTGGCTATCCATCGCCACGACCGGTTTCTGGTAGACAGCAGCTTCGGCTGGCTTTTGAGCGAGCTGGCGATAAGCAACTACCGTCCCACCACCCGCGATAGCGCCGACGACCACCAGCCCGATGGCCACCGCCATAAGTCGGAGGTTCCTCACGCGCACGGGGCACCTCCCTCGTTTCCCGAGACCCCTACCGGGCGTTGGCCTTGTCTTTCCTCACATCGGCCGGGCCGGTTACGTTCACGGCCCAATCGGTACCGCTTCCCGCTGGCCAACGCCAGCTCGGCCGCAAGATGGCTATTCAAGGGGGAGAGGCGGAGCCGCTGGAGTGTCGCGGTGTCCCGACAGTCGCACTGCCATTTGCAGGTGCCGCGCACCACCCTAACCCAAGCCTGTGTCATGGTCACTACCTCGCACTCGTAAGAGTCGGGGGCCGTTGCCGTGGTCCAGGCGCAACTGTGCCTCACCCAGTTTAGAGCCAGTTTAAGGGCCGTATAGCCTGAGGGAAGAGTCTGCCGCTAATCGAGACGAGTTGAGGAGGGGATGGTAGAGGAGTCGCCACCGCTAGGGCCAGCGGTCGGCAGAAAAACAGTGAACGCAGAGCCGACGCCTTCTTGGCTGGCGGCCTCGACGCGGCCGCCGTGCGCCTCGGCAATCCACCGGCAGATCGCAAGCCCGAGGCCTGTCCCACCGGTGTGGCGCGCGCCGGGCTGGTCGAACCGATAGAAGCGCTCGAAGATCCGGGGTAGGTGTTCGGCCGGTATGCCGGGTCCCGTGTCGCGAACCCGCAATTCCGCCCAGCCAGCGCGGTGAACAAGGTCGAGGGTCACTGATCCGCCGGAAGGGGTGTAGCGCAGCGCATTATCGACGAGGTTCAAGATCAGCTGCTTGAGGCGGTCCTGGTCGCCCTCGACCTCGACCTGCTCCAGTTCGCCGAGGTCAAGCCTGACCCCGTCGGCCAATGCCTTCTCCAACTGATAGGCCTCTAGGAGCACGGTGTCGAGGGCCACCCGGCGACGCGCCAGCACCTGCCCGGCGTCGGCGTGGGCGAGGGCCAGGAGATCGTTCAATAGCCTGGTCATCCGTTCGCTCTCCCGCGCGACCGCTCGCAGGGTAACGTCCCGCTCGCGCGGATCCAGTCTGGTTGTGCGGAGCAAGGCTTCGACGTTGGTACGGATGGAAGTGACTGGAGTGCGCAGCTCGTGCGCCGCGTCGGCCAGGAACCTTCGCTGCGTTGCCACCACTCGATCGACGCGTCCGAGCATCTCGTTGAAAGTCGCCGCTAGCCTTCCCAGCTCGTCGTTCTGGGTGGGCTCTGCCAGCCTCCGCGCCAGGTCCCCCGAACGGCCGATGGCCTGGGCACTCATGGTCAGGCGGTCCACCGGCCGCATCGCCTTGGCCGCCAGGAACCAGCCCAAAGCGGCGGCAAACCCGGCCGTCCCCAGCACGACCGCTAGGAGGATAAGGCGAATCCGCCCAAGGTTGTCTTCCAGGGGCCGTAGCGAAGCCGCAACCTGCAGGATGCCCACGACTCTGTCGTCCAGCAGCAGTGGCGCGCTGTACAGGTCGACGCGTTCGCCCGGCAGATTCAGGGTGATGTGCGATTCCTCGCCGCCCAGCGCCGTGCGCAGGCTGCTCTGCGGGGTCGGTAGCGGCTGCCCAAGGTCGCCCGACTTGGCAAGCACGTCGCCGTTGACACCCACCAGCTGGATGTAAAGCCTCCTGTCGGCAAACGCCACCGCAGCCGGCAGCTGAAGGCGGTGCGCCCGAGTGACGGGACCGGAGAGAACGTCCGTGTCAACCGTTCGCGAGGCCTCGAGTGCCTGGAGGTGGACCGCGTACTCAAGCTGGCTGGTGAGCTGCTGGGCGGCGACCACATAAACCAACACGGCGAAGGCCGCCAGCACCACACTTAGCAGTGCCGTGTACCACAGCGTGAGGCGCAGTCGGATCGACAATTCAAGTCCCCTGTCTGAGTGCGTAGCCGGCGCCTCTGATTGTGTGGATGAGGCGCTCTTCGCCCGCTGCCTCCAGTTTCTCGCGCAGGTAGCGGACATAGACCTCGATGACCTTCGATTCACCGGCAAAATCGTAGCCCCAAACGTGCTGATAAATGAGGTCGCGCGTGAGTACTTGACGCGGGTGCTCCAAGAACAGCTTCAACAGTTCGTACTCCGTCGTCGTGAGGGCGATCGGGCGACCGCCCCGCCAGACCTCTCGCGTGGCCGTGTCCAACCGCAAGTCGGCATACCGCAGATCGCGGTGGCCGGTCCTCTTTCGGCGCAGGCAAACGCGAACGCGAGCGAGAAGCTCCTCGAAGGCGAACGGTTTCACCAGGTAATCGTCGGCCCCGGCCTCCAGACCGTCCACTCGCTCGGGCACGGCATCCCTGGCGGTCAGCATTATGACAGGGACCGCCTCATCGGCCGCCCGCAGGCGCCGACATACCTCGAGCCCGTCAAGCCCGGGCAATAGAACATCTAGTACCACGAGATCAGGCGAATGTTCGCGCACGATCCGCAACGCTTCCTCGCCATCGGCCGCCAGCGTTACCACGTATCCCTCGAGGGCAAGGCTGCGGCGGAGCGAGGCTCGGATCTCTTCATCATCGTCAACGACCAGGATCCTTTCTGGCATATAAGGGCCGCTGCCTCCCAAATGAACGATACTGCGCCGCTAAGCCATGGCCCCATCGTACCCCGGTACTCCCCTTGTGACACACGACCTAACGGGCGTCTGCCGCGACGGGTTAAGCAAGGTGAGCCCGCGTGACGTCGGCAGTGGCGAGGCCGGCGCGGGTTACAAGTGGTCGATACAGGCCGAGCAGCGGTCTCTCCAAGACCAACGATCTTCGTCCACCGTGGTTGGTGCTTGTCCGCATCGGCTGTGCGACCTGCCCGGTTTGGCTCCGCTCTGGGGGCGCACTTAGCCTCCGGACTGCTCGATCGGGTAGCCGGCGCCCTCCCAGTCGACGATGCCCCCGGCCATTACCTTAACCTGGGTATAGCCCTTGGCGGCCAATTCACGGGCCGCCGCGTAACTCTCCCCTCAGGTCTTGCCGACACAATAGAAAATAGAGAGTCGGTCCCGTGGCACCTCCGCGATCCGCCGCTCGAGCTCGTCGAGTGGTAGTGAGATGGCGCCTGGTAGGTGGCCGGCGTCGTAGCTGGCCTTCGGCCGGGCGTCGAAGAGTGGCGGCCTGTTCGGTGCCTCGAGCAGGGCCTTCACCTCCTGGACACTGAGTGTGGCCGGCTCGGCTGTCTTGGCTGGGGTGGCGGCGGGCGTGGCCGTGGGGCCCAGCCCCACCGTGCGCAGCTCAGGCCGGGAGCCGCTCAATGTCAAAGGCACCGAGCTGGCGAGGATCTGGACGAGGTCGGCCTCTAGCGTGGACTGCGACTTCTCGACGACCCGCCCAAGCTCCCTGCCCTGCTCAAGGAAGATGAAGGTAGGCACGTACTTGAGCCCCCACCTCCCAGCGAGTCCCTCGGCGTCTCTCTTGGACTGGTCGAGCCCGAGCATCGTTATTTTCGATGCGGGTACGCCCACCTGGTCCAGCAGTTTAAGCAACCTGGGCACCTCGCGTTTGCTGTCCGGGCACCAGGTGCCGATGAAGGCGAGCACCTCGACCTTGGCCGCGGACGCGCGGATCTTGGTCACCACCCCTGGCTCGGGCACGTAATCCTGCGCACGCGCTGTTTCCCAGCCCGGATGTGACTCCAAGGCCTCTCGGCTGACCTTGCCTGTAAGCGGCGCCACGGTGGGCGAGGGCGATGGCGTAAGCGGCGCGACGGGTGTCACCACCGCGGCGGTCGCGGGCCCGGGAGCTGGCGCGGCTGGAGCGCAGGCCGCTAGCGCCACGGTCAGTCCAAGGAGCGTGATGAAGGGTAGTCGCCAGACCATCCGCGCGGCCTGGAGGGTAAGGGGGCAAGACATCTTGGCGGTCACCTCCCGTGTGATGGCATCAGGGCGACGGTGGATCGGCTCGTGGAGCGCGCATCCACGTGGTGCTGGTCCGCTGGTCCCGCTGGGACTTCGGACTTACCTGCCTGCTTGGCCAAAGCAGCGTCTTCTACGGCTAGATGTGGCGTCGAGTCTCATCAATGGTCACCTGTTCGATCTGGATGGTCGTGTGTTCGATCCCGAAGCGTTGCCGCAGCGTAGCATTCAAATCGGCCAGGGCGACGTCGCGGTCGACCCCGTACGCCAGGTTCGCGTGACCGCTCAGGGCCACGTAGCCGGAGGTGAGTGACCAGACATGGAGGTCGTGGACCGCAACAACGCCTGGAACCTTCGCCATTACTGCCCGTACCTCGGCCAGGTCCACGTGCGAGGGCGTCCCCTCGAGCAGGACCCCGACCGCCTCCCGCAGCAGGGCCCAGGTGCGGGGGAGGATGAAGAGACCGATGAAGACGCTGAACAGCGGGTCGGCGTACCACCAGCCGGTAAAGTACATGATCAGCCCGGCGACGATTGTGCCGAGCGAGCCCAGCAGGTCCGAGACCACCTCCAAGAATGCCCCCTGGACGTTGAGGCTCTCGGCAGCCCCTGCCCTCAGTAGCCAGACGCCGATGAGATTGACGACAAGGCCGACGCCGGCCACCGCAACCATCGGCAGGCTCTGTACCTCGGGCGGGGCCTGGAAACGCCGCCAAGCCTCGTAGAGGATGTAGCCGGAGACGGCCAAGAGCAGGGCGCTGTTGACGAGCGCGGCCAAGATCTCCGCCCGGTAGTAGCCGTAGGTGTGCTGCGGAGTCGCCGGACGGCCGCCCAGCCAGACCGCAAATAGTGCCAGGCCGACGCCCAGCACGTCGGTAGCCATGTGCCCCGCGTCGGCCAGCAGGGCCAGGCTGCCGGTGAGCAGACCACCCACCACCTCGACCACCATGTAGGTACCGGTCAGGCCCACCACCACCAGTAGTCGTCGGCTGTAACGGCCCGTGGCGCTCATACGCAGAGAGCCATTAGCCGTCCTATCGTCCGGCATTCATCGCCCCTTCGTGCATCTCTTCTAGGAACCTCGCGTCTCATTTTCGCGGTCGCGCACCGCACGAGCAGCAAGGCAGGCGGCGTGTCACACGGTGCGCGTTGGCGGGCCGTGGCCGAGGCTGCGGCGAGTGCTCCAGTACCTGGGGCGCGGGATCCAGGCCGGAACGATTCGGCTGTAGGCGGCCCATTGCGCGCCGAACTGGACGGCCAGGGCCTCCTCCTCTCGGCCTGCCCGCACCGCTAGCGCCAGGGAGTTCAGCGCCAGAAAGGCAAACGTCCACGTGCGATAGACCAGCAGCCCGCCTAGCGCGGCAAGGCGCAGGCCTAAGTATACCGGGTGACGGACCAAGGCGTAGGGCCCGTGCGTGACCAGGCGATGGTTGGCATACAACTGCACGCCGAGGCCCGATGACACGTTGTACATCTCACCTTGGGCGAGTCTCCCCCAGAGGACCAGCGCAAGGCCGGGAAAGTACAGCAGTCCACCCGCGACGAGCGTCGCCGCGCGGGCGGCCGCGGGAAGGGTAAACCGGATGGGCCGCCACAAAGCCAGGCAAAGGCCGAAGTAGGCAAGGCCGCCGACAACATAGACTGGCACTTGCAGAACGACCCCAGCCCTACCCGTCGCTCGCCCTTTCGGACGGCGCCAGCCGCTCCACATCCCCTGCGCGATCGCCCCGAGCGTTGCCGCTCCGGCCACTGTGCCGAGCAGGCGTACGAACCGCTCGGCCTCATCCAGGGTAGTTGACTTGTGAGTAGCCATCCCTGAAGTTCAAGGCTCCTGCATCTAGCCAGATGTTCGTTAGCGCGCCGGTGTGCCTGTTGGTGACGCCGCTGGCGCCCCACGGCTCCCTGAAGGCGCAGGCGTCGCGGTAGGGCCCCCATGAGTGGCCGCCAGCCCAGGGGTGGCGCTCGGCCGGGCCGACGCGTCCGGCCGGGTTGTAGGCGTGGCCGTGGCGACCGGCGTCGGCCCGTAGCGGACCACGTTGTTGGCCGGGCGGTAGCGACTCTTGGCGACGTACTGGTCGAGCAGACGGTCGCCATCCCAGACTTTGCGGTTGACCGAGACGTCGAAGCCGTCCTGGGCTACCTCGGCCCAGACCTCCTCACCCGGGCGCAGGCTCTCGTCGTACTGGCGGCGCACCGTCGGGTCGGTCTTGACCACGTTGGTAATCACCGGCTCCCCCACCTCGACCCGCCAGCCCGTCGTCGTGCCCCAGAGGGCGAAGTAGAGGTTCATAGCGTCCGTGCGCGCCTCGATGGCCAGCCAGTTCGGGGTGGTGTTGGTGAACTTGAAGTCCAGGGTGTCGGGGCTACCCGAGCCGTCGACGGTGCTGTCGAGGCCCGTCTTGCCCAGGGGCGGCTTACCGTAGCGGGGCATCCAGTAGAGGTGCTCCGTGCGCTGGTCGATCTTTACCCCGGCGGCCAGGGCAGCCTGGAAGAGGGTAGTAGAGACCTGGCAGATGCCCCCTGCCTCGGAGGGGATAGTCTCGTGGCCGGTGGGCGTGCTGATGATGCCCCAGGCCATGCGGTAGCCGTCCTTGAGGGTGGTCGGGCCGAGGGCCAGGTTGAAGGAAAAGGTCTCGCCCGGGGCGAGTAGCACCCCATTGAGTCGCGAGGTGGCCAAGCGCAGGTTGTGTTGGCGGTCGGCGCCGGTATCCCCGTACACGGTGACCGCCTCGACGAGCTTCTCCTTGATGATGATCGAGTTGATGTCCGCGGAGCGCAGCTTTGGGGGCACGACCTGCACCACCAAACGGACAGTGCGCTCCGCGCCCAAGGCCCCCGCCTGCACGGACCGCACGCTCGCCGGCACGTCCACCTGCAAGCCGTCCACGCTGTCGCTCACCAGCTGCACCTTGCCATTGCTAAAGGTGAAGCGAGCGTCACGCGGGCTACGGTCTACGCGCTCGGCTAGGCCCTCGACTATGCCCGCCAGGGCCTCGTCGTCCAGCTCGGCTGCGGTCTTGCCCCCCTCCTCGTGGAAAGCAAGCAGCTCCACGAGATCGGCGGGGCTCAGCTCGACTGCCTGATTACCGTAGACAATGGTCAGGGACGCACGCAGGATGGCCTGGGCCGTGTCTTTGGCCGCAGCCAGCTGGGCCTCCACAACCCGGGGCTTGGTCTCCATCACCGGTAGCTCGACGACGAAGCCGGCCTGGCCACCCGACCATCCGCGTGACAGGTCGGTCGCCGACTGATCAATCCGGCGTACGACTTGCTCGACGTCTAGCCGGCGCCCCACCTGGGAAGGGAGGAGCTCAACCGTGCCCTCGGCGCGGGTTACCAGGGAAGCGTTTACCATCGGTTGGTCGATGTCCTGGGCAATGCGGCTTACTATTGCCCACCGCTGGGCCGCATCGCTAACCAGCACGGGCGCAACCGCACGCCCACCTCGCAGGGCTGCCGCCTGCTCTAGCAGTTGCTCCCACAGGCTGCCCGAACGGCCAACCCGTAGAGCACTGCGTCCGGTCGCCTCCACGTCCAAACGGGCGCCCAGCCCTTCCAGACTGGTACGCCAATCCCGAGCGCCGTAGCGCAGAACCACCTCGCCCTGGGCATAGCGCGAAAACGCCGCCGTCAGAGCCCCCAACGCCTCCTGCTGACTGTAGCCGCCGAGCTCCACGCCGGCCGAGCGCACGCCGGGGTACACGCGATTGGCATAGACCGCCTGCGTGACCAAGCCGTAGACGCCAGCAGCAAGCGCGAGAACTACCGCTACCGACAGAATCGCCTTGCGGGCCATAGAGGCGGTAGCCGGTCCGGACCGGGACTGAGATTGTCTCACAACAGTTCGGGTATGCCGCTGGGACTCTTCGGCGGGCCCTAGCATCGTATCGCACCCTCGCTACTACGTGATGTGCCGTCCAGGCCACCGGCTCCGAGAGTCCGTGGGCAGAGGCTCGTCCGCACGCTTAGATCGGCCCTTAAGGGCGAGAAGAAGCGCGAATGAGTCAAGTTTCAGCCCCCTTGCGCAGGCAAACTGCCGTTTCTCAGCAGACTGCCAATGCCCGCCGCTGCGAGACCGTGGCAAGGAAGAGACTCCTGGGCCAAAGCCCTAGTTGGCCTCAGACGCCAGCCTCTCGGGCGCTGGCCGCCTCGTTATCGAGGGGAATCGTCGAGACCCCGCGCGGGCTGGCGAGGCGCCTCGCCGCCGAATAGGGTGCGCCAGGTATAGCCAATCACGATTCCACCCACCGCACCGGCCAGGGCAAACAGAAACAGCAACAGGTCGCCTTCAATGTTGATCAACGGCGCGACAGGGCGGCCTGCCCGCTCGGCGGCGGGTGCGAGCACAACCTCGTCAACACCTTTCCACTCGCTCGGTATGAACAGCGCGACGACCGTTACCACGGCCAGTAGCACACCCGCAAGTATAAGAGTCTTGGCACCAGACATGGTCGATCTCCATTTCCCAAGTGCGCCTGCGTGATACGCAGGCAAGTAGCCCCGCTGGGGGCAAGACGCGCCCCTATCTAACGCGCCTGCTCGTGGCTATGCGCGTGCTCCTCCGCGTGGTCATGACCGGAGTGGTCATGACCGGCGTGGTCGTGCCCAGCCTGTTCAGTCGCGTCGCCGTGCGGGACGCCGTGCCCGCCTTGGGGCTGGTCGCCGCGCAGCAGGCGCATGCCATTGAGCGTCACCAGCAGGGAAGCGCCCGTGTCGGCAAGGATCGCCAGCCAGAGCGTCGCCACCCCCATCGCCGTGAGGGCGAGGAAGATGGCCTTAATGAACAGCGCGAAGGCGATGTTGGAGCGAATGATGCCCAGCGCCCGCCGTGACAGATCGACGGCCACCGCCACCTTGCTCAGGTCGTCGGCCATCAAGGCGATGTCGGCGGTCTCCAGGGCCACGTCCGTGCCGGCCGCGCCCATGGCGATGCCGACGTTAGCCGCGGCCAGCGCCGGGGCGTCGTTCACCCCGTCACCCACCATCGCCACCGACCCGTAGCTCGTCCGCAACGCCGCCACCGCCTTGACCTTGTCCTCCGGCAGGAGGCCGGCGCGGTACTCGTCGGCTCCCACCACGCGGGCGATGGCTCGTGCCGTGGCCTCGTTATCGCCGGTAAGTAGCACCACCTGCGCCACGCCCGCGCGTTTAAGCGCGGCGACCGCCTCGCGCGCCCCCGGCCGCACGCGGTCGGCAAGGCCGATTACGCCGAGCACGGCCTCCTCAGTACCCAGCAGAAGTACGGTCTGGCCATCACCCTGCAGTTGCGCGATCTGAGCCTCGGCCGCGGCCAGTGGCACGCTCAAATCGGCGAAGAGCCGGGGGCTGCCGATGAAGTAAGTGCGCCCGTCCACGCTGGCGCGTACTCCGCGACCGACGAGCGCCTCGAAGTCGCTCACCTGATACACCCGTCCGTTACCCGGCCTGCCCGCCGCCCGGCGCATTACCGCCGCGGCCAAGGGATGCTCGGAGCGCGCCTCGATGGCCGCCGCTAGATGCAGCACCTCGTCAGCCGAGAGGCCACCCAGCGGCAGTACTTCTGTCACCTCCGGGCGCCCCACAGTGAGGGTGCCCGTCTTGTCGAAGGCCACCGCCCGCAGCCCGCCGGCCGCTTCCAGGTAAGCGCCGCCCTTGATGAGGATGCCCAGTCGCGCCGACCGGGCGATGGCCGAGACGATGGCCACGGGGGTAGAGATCACCAGCGCGCAGGGGCAGGCGATCACCAGCAACACGAGCGCGCGATAGAACCAGGGGTCGAACGGCTGACCGAACACCAGCCAGGGCACCACCGCTACCGCCACGGCCCCCGCGATCACCGTTGGGGTGTAGTAGTGCGAGAAGCGGTCGACGAAGCGCTGGGCGGGGGCCCGACGCGACTGCGCCTCCTCCACCAGGCGGGCGATGCGTGAGATCGTGTTTTCGGCGTAGGGCCGCTTGGCCTCGACCTCCAGGTAACCGCCCTCCACGATGCTGCCCGCGAAGACCTCGTCGCCCAGGCCCTTCTCCACCGGCACCGACTCGCCGGTGATGGGCGCCTGGTTCACGGCCGAGGCGCCCAGGACGACCCGCCCGTCCACCGGCATCCGCTCGCCGGGGCGCACGAGCACGACCTCGCCGACGGCCACCGAATCAGCCGCTACCGTGGCCTCGCGGCCAGCGCGGCGCACTCGCGCCTCAGCGGGGGCCAGCTCCATCAGGGCGCGAATGGCGCCGCGGGCGCGGTCCATGGTGTAGCCTTCCAGCACGTTGCCGAAGCCGAAGAGGAAGACGACCGTGGCTCCTTCCGCCCACTCGCCGATGGCCGCGGCGCCGAAGGCAGCGATGGTCATCAGCACGTTCATGTCGAGCGTGCGACTCCTTAGCAGCCCGTAGAGGCCGCTGCGCGCCACGTAGTAGCCCCCCACCACCATCGCCAGGGCGAAGAACGGGGTAGAGGCCGCGATGCCGGCAATGGGCAGGTTAGCGCCGAGCAGGTCGAGGGCGAAGCCAAGCACCAGGCTCAGCCCCGAACCCAGGGTGAGCAGGGCGCGGCGGTTGCGCAGCCAGAAGGAGCCTCCGCCGGCGGGCTCGGCCGTCGTCCGCAGGGGGCGCAAGCCATAGCCACTGCCCTCTACCACGCGGCGGATGTCGTCGGCGCTTACGCTGGGAGCGTGGCGCACGCTGAGCTTGGCGGCGGCGAAGTTCACTTTGGCCTCGGCCACGCCGTTCAGGCTGTTGAGGTTGCGCTCGATGGTGAGGGCGCAGTCGGCGCAGTCCATGCCGGTGAGCCCGAACTCGCTCGTGCCCTCCCCGGCTGGTTTGGCGGGACCATCGGCGACCCCGTAACCCATTCCCTGCACGCGCGCCACGATCTGGCCGCGGTCGACCAGACCGCGTTCGTACTCTACGTCCATCAGGCCAGAGACGAAGTTGACGGCGGCGAAGGTCACGCCGGGCATCCGCCCTACCGCCGCCTCCAGTTTGGCGGCGCAGTCGGCGCAGTCCATCTCCGTTATGGCCATCGTCTCGTGGGCGTAGCGCTGCCCTATGCCCGCGCCCAGGTCTCTGGCCACCTCTTGCAGGCGCTCTAGCGAGGCGGTCTCGGGATCGTAGTCGAGCACCAGCCGGCACGACTGCCTATCGACCTCCGCTACTTCCACGCCCCGCATAAGGGCGACCGCTCCCTGCAGACGGTCGAGGCAGCGCACGCACTCGCCGTTCTGCGGCAGGTCGACCTCGATCTCAACTCTGCTCATCTACTCACCTCTAGCCCTCCCGCGCTGAGCGGGAGGTCAATCAACTGCTGACTAGCAATCAGGCGCCGACGGCTGAGGCAGTCGGCAAGTCGCCCCCGTCCTGGTGGACCACGTGGCGAAACATCGTCTCGAAGAGGAAACGCACGTGCGTATCAGACAGAGTGTAGAACACCCTCCGTCCCTCGCGGCGTGTCTTGACCAGTTGCAGCATGCGCAGCACGCGCAGGTGCTGGGAGATCGCCGATTCCGTCAGGCAGATGACCGCCGCCAAGTCGCAGGTACACATCTCCTGATCCAGCAGAGCGTGAAGGATCTTTGCCCGGCTGGGATCGGCCAGGGCGCGGAAGGACTCGGCGAGCGCCGCGTAAGTGTCCTCCCCGAGTAGCGTCTGCCGGCCGCGCCGGACGCGGCCCAGGTCGGCGCCCTTGACTTCGCACACTTCGGCTTCCGTGACGGCATTTGCCTTGCGAGCGACCACGGTTCACCTCCCTCGGCAATCTTTTAGACATTGCTTAATCATTCACTCGAATTCTAAATCGCGCCGCCCCACCTGTCAAGCTGCCGCTGTAGCAGGTGCTGCTGTAACGTTTGGCCACCTGTTCCGTATCCAATCATGTGGGTAAGCTGCTAGTACAGCCTCCCCTCGCAGGAGAAGGTAGGCCGTCTGCCCCTTGATTGGGTCTGCCGGCGTAGTCCTATTATCGCCGGGCTCCATCCAGGCCCGTGCTCGGTTTGGCGCTTCGCGGAGGGCGCGTGAACGATACCGTTGCGATGGGAGGAACCAAACTGAGAGAGGCCTGGCGTGAGCCACCCACTGTGACTTCCCATCTGCCTCGAGGGGGCGGTGTGGATGCGCGCGCGCCTGCCGGTGACTCTCCGAAGGACGGCGCCCTCGCCGCGGCCGCCGCGCGAGGCGATAGCGCCGCTTTCGGGCAGTTGTACGATCGCTACGCGGAGCGAGTGTTTCGCCACATCTATTACCGCCTGGCTAATCGCGCCGATGCCGAGGACCTGACGGGCCAGGTATTCCTCAAGGCACTGCAGGCCGTGGGTCGCTATCGCGCCGACCGGGCGTCGTTCTTGGCCTGGCTGCTGGCGATTGCCCAAAACGCGATCATCGACCACCTGCGCAGTCGCAAGGTGACTGGCGAACTCGACCTGGCGGTTGCCGATACGGGCACCTGGTGCGACCCCGTGCAGGTGGCCGATCTGCGCTGCACGCAGGGCCAGCTGCGCCGGGCGATGCTGGGACTGAAGGCGGAGCACCGCCAGGTGGTCTTGATGCGTTTCGTGGATGAACTGGAGCACGCCCAGATTGGCGCCGTCCTGGGCAAGAACGAGGGGACGGTGCGGGTGATCCAACATCGGGCGCTGGCGGCCCTACGCCAGGCGCTCACAGAAGAAGGGGTGCGTCCTTGATGCTGAGCAACGAAGAAACGCTTGCCCTGGCCATCGACGTGGTGCGGTCCGGTGGCAGCACGATCGAGACTGAACTCAAGCGTCATCCCGAGTTGGTGGCGGAGGAGGCCTTGCTGCGTTTGGGCGCCGCCATCCACGCCCCCGCCGACGCGACCCTATCGCCAGA
>JAJZQR010000142.1 GCA_021806765.1 Chloroflexota bacterium
CGACTGCGGGCGGAATGCTTCGCCCCTATGCCAACCCCAGTTCCTTCAACCGGGCCGCCGTCGGGCGGCCCTCCTGGTCCCATCCCATGGCGGCGTAGAACTGCCCGATCATCGGCTGCAGATCGACGGTGCCGCCCCGGTTGGGGTCCTCCGGCAGGCCGTCCCTCAGGAAGTGGGCCGGCAGCCGGTCGTCGCTGCGATCCGCCCCGTGCCGCAGGTTGAAAAGCCTCTCCAGGTTGAGGACCCGTTCTCCGATGGAGAGGAGGTCGGTGGGGGAGAAGCTCCAGCCGCTGAGGGCCGAGGTCAGTTCGGCCTCCGCCTCCAGGGAGAAGTTCCCCACCACCGACAGGGCAGCCACCTTGCAGAGCCCCAGGGAGTCCAGGGCCGCCGAGACCGACATGGCCCGCTTCACCAGCAGCCCCTTCCCCTCGGTGGAGAGCCGGTCCACGGAGGCCGGGGTGCCGAACTCCTGGCGACCCCGCTCTGGATCCCAGCGGTACTCGGGCACGGCGTATACGCTGGTGAAATCGCCGCCCCGACTGGAGACGGCGTAGCCCAGGGCGGTGCCCATGGCGCCGCGGGGGTCGTAGGCGGTTAGTTCCAGTCCCTTGCTGTGATAGGCGAACTCCTCGGCGCCACGGCCGATCCGGCGGGCGGCCTCGGCCACCCCCTCGGCAAGGATAGCACCGAAGCCCTCCCTGCGGGCGATCTTGTTCAGCATCGTCTCCATGGCCCGATGGTTGCCCCAGGTCAGGTCGATGCCATCGGTGTCGGAACGGGAGAGGATGCCCTTCTCAGTCAGCTCCATGGCGAAGGCGATGCTGCTGGCTGCCGAGATGACGTCGATCCCCAGCCTGCCGCACAGGTTGTAGAGGTACAGGACCGCCTCCACGTCGTCCACGCCGCACTTGGAGCCCAGGGCCACGATCGGCTCGATGTCGGGCCGCTCACCCTCGGTGCCAGCGAAGGGGCCGCTCTCGATCTTCACCTCGGCCTTGCAGTGGACGGGGCAGCGGTGGCAGCTCTTGGAGCGGGTGACGTAGTCGATGATCCTCTTCCCGTCGATCTGCTCCACCTTCTCGAAGCGGTTCCGCTGGTAGTTGCGAGTGGCGAGGATGCCGGTCTCGTCTGCCCAGCTGACGTAGGTGGTGTTGCTGTACTTGGAGTAGATGGGGTAGCGAGGGGCGTTGCGGATGGCGGTGGCGTAGCGGCGCACGGCCTCCCGCGCCTCGGGCCCCGCCTGCCTCTGCCGGTCACCTCCCCGCACCAGGATCGCCTTCAGCTTCTTGGAGCCCATGACGGCTCCCATGCCGGTGCGTCCCGCCGCGTGACCCCGCTCCGTCATGATGCAGCCGTAGCGGACCAGCGCCTCGCCCCCCGGGCCGATGGCCATGAGGCGGGCGTGGCCGTCTCCGGCCCGCTCCCGGAGGACCTCCTGGGTCTCCCAGCTGTCTCGCCCCCACAGATCGGTGGCGTCGACCAGCTCGGCCCCATCCTGGTTAATGCTCAGGTAGACCGGTCGCTCCGAACGGCCCCGCACGAGGAGACTCTGGTAGCCGGCTGCTCGCAGCTTCGCGCCGAAGTGGCCGCCGACGTTGGAGCTGCCCAGCAGGCCGGTGAGGGGCGAGCGGGCGCTGACGTGGAGGCGTGAGGAGGCCGGCGCCTCGGTGCCGGTCAGCAGGCCGCAGCTCATCACCAGGAGGTTGTCGGGACCCAGGGGGTCCGTGCCGGCGGGCACCTCTTGATAGAGCCGGTGGGAGTTGGCGCCCCTGCCGGACAGGAAGCTTCGGGCCAGCGCCTCGTCGTATTCAGCGGTCTCGATGTGCCCGTCGGTGAGATCGACGGTGAGGATGTTGCCAATGAAGGTCATGATAGTTTCTTTCTGACCTAACCCCCCAACCCCCTTCCCCACGGGGGAAGGGGGAGACTCTCCTCTTCCCGCCCTTAGCAGGGGGAGGGGCCGGGGGAGAGGTTAGCTTAGCCCCCGCGTCGCCCGCTGGACCACCCCGTCCAGGGCCCGGGACACATCGGCGGGCAGCGGCTCGGGCCTGTGCTCCGCCAGGATCTGCCGCACCCTCTCGTTGGCCCGCTCCCGCAGGGTCTTGCTCCCCGAGGCGGACCAGCCATCGTAGTTCTGCCGGTCTATCAGCGACGGGTACCAGTCCTCCTTGTAGTGGTGGACGGTGTGGGGCACCCCCAGGTAGTTGCCGTCGGGGCCCAGTTCGTCGATCAGGTCCAGGGCCAGGGCATCGTCGTCCACCGGGACTCCCTCCATGAAGCGCTGGATCCAGCCGATGAACTCGTCGCACATCACCAGCTGCTCCAGGGAGTAGGTGAGGCCGGAGTCCAGGTAGCCCACGTCGTGGACCAGGTGGGAGCCGGCCAGGGTCTCGGTGAGCAGGGTGAGGGCCGCTTCGGCCGCCGCCTGCTGGTCGGGAAGCTTGGCGTCGCTACAGCCCCCCAGGCCGAAGAGGGGGAGGTCGTAGCGGTGGCCCATCTCCATGAAGAGGACCCGGTTCTCCGGCGCCGCGTAGACGTCCCCCAGGTAGCGCATGTCGGCAAGGTCGTTGGTGCCCCCGCTGATGATGATGGGCGCGCCCTCCCGCTTCAGTTGGGCCACGACTACGCCTGCCAGCTCCCCGGCGTTGGCCAGGGCCAGGGCGCCGGCCAGGGTGACGGGACCGCTGAGTCCCCGCAGCACCACCGGGGTGTAGGTGGCCGGGATCCCCTTTCCGGCCAGGAAGAGCAGCTTCTTCAGCGACTCGGTGTCGTGGTGAAGGGGGGCGGCCACGTTGATGTAGAAACCGCAGAGGGGGTTCTGCCGGAGGGCATCGGCGCCGCCGGCCACGATCTCCGCCATCTCGATCACGTCGACGCAGCCCTCGTAGGAGGTGGTCACGGCCAGGAGGGGCTTGGTGCTGTTGGAGAGCATCGCCCGCATCTGGTAGCGGTCGGCGATCCGTGGGTCCAGGTCGTCGGCCACGTTGAGCGACATCACGAAGTCGATGTTGGGCAGGGCGTCGCAGACCCGGATGCCCTCCTCGATGTCCCGCAGGGTGCCGAGGCGCCGCTCTCCGGTCTGGACGTCGATGACGTTGGGGCAGTCGGAGCCGGTGCCGTAGAAGACGTTGTTCCCCTCCAGGGGCATAACCCGCCGGCCGTGCCGGTCGCACAGGACGATCCGCTTGGGCGCCAGGTCGAGGGCCCACTCCACCAGGGCCGCGGGGATCCGCACCCGCCTGCCTTCGGATACGTGGGCTCCGGCGCGACGGAGCATCTCCACCGCCTCGGGCTCGTCCATCACCACGCCCGTCCGCTCCAGGATCTCGAGGCTGGCCTGGTGGATCCGGTCTCGCTGGCTGTCGGAGAGCTTCCGGAAGTGGGGGGCATCGAAGATGGTGGAGTTGCTGCGAACGATCACGACCTGCTGTCTCCTTTGCTGCTGAGGTGCCGAGCGGTGGGAAGATCATACAGCACCGGGGCGATTCTTTGCACGGCCGGCACCCTCACGTCTGAGATGGCATCTTCCCGTCGATGGAGAGGTTGGCCATAGCCATTTTTGGCTATTGATAGGGAACAGTGGGGATAAGTACGTTAGCCTCAGCTTCTATCAGGTGGTCCCTTCGATGGGAGTCATGGGATGAGAGTGGCTGGCAAAACCCAGAAAGGGAGGTTAGGGAAGATGCGAGGTAAGCTCGGTTCGTTCGTGACTCGGGCATTGCGTTCCACCCCGGCCGTAGCCGTCATGTCGAGCCTCGTGACCGTGGCGCTGTTCAACGCAGGCACCATCTCCGCCGGCAGCATCCCCGGCGCCGATGGCATCATCTACGCGGCCTACAATCTTCAGACCGGCGTCGTCAGACTCCTGGACTCCCCCAACGCGGAAATCCGAACCGGGGAGGCCCGCACCTCCTGGAACCAACAGGGACTCCAGGGCGCCCAGGGGCCAAAGGGGGATCCGGGCCCGCAGGGCCCACAAGGCGCAAAGGGCGATCCAGGTCCCGTCGGGCCCATCGGTCCGGCAGGGCCGCAGGGCTCACAAGGACCGGCTGGACCTGCTGGGCCGCAAGGACCGGCGGGCCCTGCAGGATCGGGGGGAGTGCGCGCCTATGCGCAGATCGGGTCGCTGTCCTCCACCAGTCCGTCGATCACGCGTGCTCAGAACGTGGTTAGCGCCGCCAAACTCACCACCGGTCTGTACTGCGTGGGGGTGGACGCCGGCATTGACCTGAGCAAGACGGTGGCTGTCGTCACAGCCGTTGGGGGTGCTTCAGACCAGGCGACTTCGTTTGGGGTATTGCCGGCTGGGTGTTCCTACGTCGCATCCCCGAACATGACCCAGAACGTGCAGGTGACCGCGCGCAACAGTTCGGGGGCGTTGATCGACCCGCTGGGTTTCATGTTCTTAGTGCCGTAGCGGGCGACCGCGAAGGAGACCGAGAGGCGGCCGCGAAGGCCGCCTCTCGTAGTCTTGCCGCTGCCTTAGACCCACTTCAGCGCCCGCGCGCCTGCCCTGCCGTCCTCTGTCCCTTCTCGGTTACCTCTGTGTACTCCGCCCAATTGCGAATGGCTCCAAAGACGGGCATTTGTGGTAGTCTCGTGCCTGATTCTGGTGTCTTGGAGGGCCGACTGTTTGACTCAGTTGCCAAGAGAAGATGGCCCCAATGCAGCGGAACAAGTCAAAATGGCTCCAAAGCAGCCGAAAACGGGGAGACCATTGCCCAGAAGAAGACCCAGCGCGGGCACCAGTGTAAAGAGGGAATAGGCAATAGTGAGCCATGGCGGGGCGATGGGGCAGGGATAAGGCCTTTCTCCGGCCATGATAGGAGTCCGTATGTTCATCCGAAGGAGGGGAGTTGGCTGCGGGCAAAGCCCCTACGGTAAGTCCGAGCCGATATCGCTACACAGGTGCAGTCCGGGTCTATTGGAGAGGTGCGATGACAATCAGCCTTTTTACCTGACGGCTCTGAGAAACTCCCTCACGGCACCGACGGCGTGCAGGACCAGACGGTCGGGCTCTTCTCCCGATCCGCTGAGGAACCTGGCATAAGCTATCGCACCTGCTCGGTCGGCGTTCCCGAAATGATCTTCCAGTGTGACTAGCGTCTCTTCCACGATGGGCTCACTGAAGAACCCGCTCCTACTGACAGTCCTTGCCAGTTCCGTCGGGCCCTGCGGCCAGGCATCGAGAAGCCAGATGATGTCGTAGCTGTCCTTCGACTTGTTGCGCTCTCGGAGCGCGGCGGCCTTTGCAGCCAGAAAGGCGGTTGGGCCCGTCACCCGGAGAGATACTGTAGCGCGGCCTTTTCCTTTCGGAAGGCTTACCTCACGCCTGACTTCCTGGATATCTCGGCTCATGAGGTCGCCGACGGACAGTACCATGGCTGAAAACTTCGAGCCGAGATTACGCCTGGCCCGCGAAAGGCCTTCGCCCGAGGGGCGAAACAACTTCCCAGGCACGCGACCGGGGCCTACCGGGCAGAAGAACTCGACGATGATCCTGCCATCGGCTCCTCCCCGCCATCGCCAACTCTCCTCGGCCTTGAATCCGGCCGTGGCCAGGCACCTCTCGATCTTCTCGTATTCGGCGGTGTCTCCCTCGACCAGGGCGACACTAAGGCAGAAGTCCAGGTCCGTCGTACCGACGTGGGGCTCAATGCCTGGATCCAGTATCGGGACCAAGAGCCCCGGCACGACCCCACCGATCAGGGCCATGTGTCGAGAGGCGAAGCCGAGAGCCCTCATGAGGCCTGCGGCTTCGCCTATCAAGAGACCTGTCATGGCAGAGTCATACTCGCTGTAGTGGGCGCCGTCAGAAACCAATGACTACCTCCCGGAAGTGCGCCGCCGCGTCTTCGCCCCTTCTCTCGCCCAGTAGATCCAGATAGACCCGTATGGGGGACGCCAGGATTAGGCCGTCGTCGGAACGGGCCGCGCCGATTATACCAACTCGGCCTGTGTCTCTCCAAAGAACGAGGTTGGCACCTCTGTCTACCGGCTCGGCGCCCAACAGGTCCAGGACCTGCGGCAGGGGGCAGTCCGGATCTACGCGCAGTGCTGCCCGAGGAACAGACGTGGGGCCGGCTCGAAGGATCGCGGCCGCAGCGGCCCCGGTCCACGCGTAGGCGATCTTCTCGCCGTCAAGGGCGCGGGAGACCTTGCCTAGAAGGTCTGGAACGCTACGCGCATACAGCGTACACTCCAGATGCTCGTACACCTTCCTGGAGGATGGCTGTGCCACGAGCCAATCCAGAAGGAGACCGGGCTGCGGAATGGTGCGCCGCTTGTACGGGCCCTCCCCTGTAGCCTTCGCGAGCATCTCCCTGTCCAGAAGGCTAAGTAGCTTGTGTGCCTGTCCAAGGGACATGGCTCCTTCTCGATTGAGATCAATCAGCTTCCACTCTCGGTTCGGTTCGGTGAGCATCACCTGAAGGGCACGAATGCTAGTCTGCCCGATGACGTTTATTGTTCCCACAGGGACCCTCGGGGGGTTCGTCGGCTTCTGGTCCACGTGCAACAGGAGCCCAGGGGCCACCAGGTGAAGCCCGCCCCGTCCGTCGACGTAGGAGATCTCTTGCTCCTCCAAGACGTGGCGCAGCGGCTTCGGCAGAACCGCACCCACCACTACGGGCAGGGCGCCCTTGGTGGTCTTGCGCGCCTCTGCCACGATCACCTGAGCTTCCCTCTCCGGATCGCCCGTCCCCTGCTGGCGTTGTATCAGATTGAGGCGCCAGCGGCGCCCGCCATTCCTCAGGCTTGCCTGAGTTCCGCCTAGACGCAATTGGACGCCAGGTACGGCGGCCAGTATCCTGGTCAGCTGACCAGGAACCCTCAACCCAAGCTGGATTTCTACTTGCTTTTTCACTGTAATCACATTTTCACTGTGGAGTGAAAATGCCTCCTGAGTGAAAGTATAGCAGGAACGCCGAGCGATGTCAGCTGAAGAATCGCGGATGGAAGGGCCCTGTTCCCAGAGGGCTTCTCCATCCACCAGCGTCGCCAGCCGTGCATTTTCACTCTGCGGTGAAAATGCACCTAGAGTGAAAATGCACGTTCGTTCAAGAACGGAATCCCGTTTGGGAAGGCCGTCTCGCGGCCTTCCCAAACTAGGGCAAGGTAGCTGATAGACAGGCTGCCTGTGAGATCAGATCTGCGGTGTCGACAACGGCGCTCACTTCAAATATTAACAATCCCCCTTTATGGCGACGGAGTTCCCGACGAACTCCGGTCTCACTCGTTGGATCCCATCAAGTCGCCCCTGAACGCCCCTCCGGGAGTTTGGAACCCCCTTAATTGTCGTTTGGAGCCGCCTTTGATCGGGAGGAGTCGTGTTACCTCTTCAACCTCTTGACTCCCCGGGGCTACCCTCGTAGAATGTACTAGAACATACGTTCTAATTCTGGAGGGCGAAAGGGGGTGAGTCCATGCGCTGTGCCGCGATCGCCAGGAGCACGGGGCGGCAGTGCGGGCAGATGGCCCTGTCGGGCAGCCGCTACTGCTGGTACCACGGGGGCGGCGGGGAGACGGGGCGACAGGGAGACGGGGCGACCGGGAAGGAACAGGATGGACAGGATAGGGAGGATAGGGCAAGGGAGACGGGGAAACGGGGACACAGGGGGACGAGGCGACTGGGTGACACGGGGAGGCGGAGGCGGGGAGGCCGGGTGCGGGAGGGCGGGCGCTCCTTCTACGCCGATGTCCTGGAGGAAGGGGCCCTGGAGATGGAGGTGGCGGCGGCGCTGCGCGGGGTGGAGGACGAGATCGCCGTCCTGCGCATGCTGATCCGCAAGGTGGCGCGGGAAGGGGACGTGGAGGCCACCCGCAAGGGGATCGAGACCCTCTGTCGTGCCCTCAAGGTCCAGTACGCCCTGGAGGGGCGCTCCGCCGAGGGTCTCGCCGGTTCCCTGGCCCGGGTGCTGGACGAGGTGGGCAACGAGCTGGGGATGGCGCTGTGAGTCGAGCGATGAGGTCCAAGTCCTATCTGGTGAGCCCTGGGGTGGCTGTAGCCGCACCCTTTATGGGTGCGCGTAGCCTCGTGCGGTAACAGGATTCCCCACCACGAGGTGCGCGCAGGCGTAAAGCCTGCGGCTACAGGGAAGGATCGCCGGCGGGAGCCGGCTCCTACGCGTGATTGTGGTTGGGCATCGAAAGGAGGTGTGAGTTGGTGGAGAAGGGGGACGAGGCGTTGAAAGGGGCCATCAGGAGGTTCAGTTTACCTGCTCCCGGGCGGGAAGGAGGGGACGAGGTGAGGTCGCTGGCCTCCCGGCTGGACGATCGAGGTTGTGCCTACGGTCGAGTGACCAACGCCCGTTTGGAGGAGGTGGCCCGGGGCTACGAAAGGCTCGAGGGCAAGCTGAACGCGGTCCTGCTGGCCGTCACCGGCACCTTTCTGAGCAGCCTGGTGGGCATGGTTCTCTACCACCTCCGAGGGGGATGATGGTGGACAGGGGTGATGGGCGGGGGCAGTGCAGCGAGGACGGGGTCCGGCGAGCGCGGGCAGTAGGGGGCGATGGGCAGATGGAGGGAACCGAGGAGGGGGAGCGCCGGGAGCGGGAGGAGAGGGTATCCCTCCTGGCCCTCCGGTACCGTTCCGGCGAGCGCGCCGTTCTAGGGGAGCTGTATGCCGAACTGGAGCCCTTCGTCCGCGGCTTCCTGCGCCACCACCTCTCTGTCTCCCACTCGCTGCCTCTGGGGGTGGGGGCGGAGGATCTCTACCAACAGGCCTACGTGGAGCTGGCGGAGACGGCTCTGGGGTGGGATCCCGATCGGAGGGACAACTTCATGCCCTATTTCCTCCGCTCCTTCCCCTGGCGGATCGACCGCTACCTGCGCTCTCAGACCCCTCGGCGGCGGACGGCCCGCTTCCAGCTGTACAGCGTGCCCCACGATACCCTGATGGAGCAGATGGCGGGTGCCGCCGGCCCGGATGGTCGGGATTGGGACGACGCCCTGGCCTGCGCGGAGTTGGTGCGGGAACTGCCGGGGCTGTACGGCCGGGTGGTGAGGCTGCGCCTCTACCATGGTCTTCCTTTTGCGGAAGTAGCCGGTGCCCTGGGGATCAGCCGGTCCGCTGCCCACGAGGCCTTCGGTCGGGCGATCTCCCTGTCCAGGTCCTTCCTGGAAGGGCCTCCGGCGAGTCCCGGGGGAGGCGAGGGTGGGGGAGCTTCCCCGGGCCGCAAAGGCGTCGACCCGGAGATAGTGCGGCGCTGCGTGGAGGCGCTGCACCGGCTGGCCCCGGGCGGAGCGCCCCTGCCGGGTAGGGATACGCTGTGCCGGGCGGCCGGCTTGACCTGGCAGCAGTACGGGGAAATAATGGCGCAGTTGCGCGCCCGGGGGTGTGTCGTGGGCCGTAGGCGGGGGAGTCCCGGCTGCCTGGCCTGCGCCGATCCCGCCGAGACCTTGCGGCGGCTGCAGGGGTTCTGAGTTCTGGGTTCTGAGTTCTGAGTGTTTGGAACCCAGAACCCAGAACCCAGAACTCAGAACCAGAGGACGGATGGATCTGACGCTAACCTTCCTGGGCACGGGGACCTCCCACGGGGTGCCCTCCATCGCCTGCCACTGCCCCGTCTGCACTTCCGACGATCCGAAGAACCGGCGTTACCGCTGCTCCGTGCTGCTTCAGTACCAGGGACGAAACGTCCTGATCGACACGGCCACGGAGTTTCGGCTGCAGGCGATCCGGGCGGGCATGGAGCGGTTGGATGCCATCCTCTTCACCCATTCCCACGCCGATCACATCAGCGGCCTGGACGACGTGCGCTCCTTCAGCGAGCGCCAGGGCGGACCGATCCCCTGCTACGGGACTCCCGAGACCCTGGAAGATATCCGCTGCCGCTTCGACTACATCTTCACCCCCACCCAGTGGGGTGGAGGGAAGCCGCGCCTGGAGCTGATCCCCCTCCAGGGCCCGGTGAACCTCTTCGGTCTGGAGATCGTCCCCGTTCCGGTGTGCCACGGCAAGCTGCTGGTGCTGGGCTTCCGTTTCGGCGGCAGCGCCTACGTGACCGACACCAATTGCATCCCCGACGGTTCCGTGGATCTGCTGCGGGGGCTGGACCTGCTGGTGCTGGACGCTCTCCGGTGGACGCCCCACCCCACCCACTTCACCGTGAACCAGGCGCTGGAGGTGATCAAGGAGTTGCATCCCGCCAGGAGCTATCTTACCCATCTCACCCACGACCTGGACTACGCCTGCACCAACGCGATTCTTCCGCCCGGTGTGGAGCTGGCCTACGACGGGCTGAGCCTGCAGCTGGGCTCGTGAACCCCTGAAAGGGCAAAGCATTTCGCTGCGGCGAAATGCTTTGCCCCTACATAAGGGGGCGGTGGATGGGGTACAATTCCCCCAGCGGAAGGGAGGTGATCGGCATGGCCGTAAGGGGTAACCCGACGTCCTCTGGTGTTCCGGGCGCTCGCCCTGAAGAGCACAAGCTGAATCTTCAGATCGTCCGTCACGGCAAGATGACGTGGGTAAACGTGGAGCGCCCCACCAGGGACGAGATCGAGTGGCTGCGCCAGAACTATCCCTTCCACCCCCTGCATCTGGACGACTGCCTCAGCAAGATCCAACGGCCCAAGATCGACGTACACGAGGACTACCTCTTCATCGTCCTCCACTTCCCCGTCTTCAACAAGATGGCCGGGGTGACCGTTGCCAGCGAGGTGGACATCTTCATCGGCGCCGATTACTTCATCACCGTCCACTCGGGGGACATCAAGCCGCTCCATCGGATGTTCCAGGAGTGCTTCAACAGCGCTCCGGCCCGCCAGGAGTTGATGGAGAGGAGCACCGGCTACCTCCTGTACCGGGTGGTGGACCGGCTGGTGGACTACTGCTTCCCCATCCTGAACAAGATCGACTCCAACCTGGAGGCGGTGGAGGACACCATCTTCGAGGAGAACGTCCGGCAGACGGTGCGGGACATCTCCGTGATCCGGCGGGACATCCTCAACTTCCGCCGGATCGTGAAGCCCCAGATCGCGGTGATCGCCAGCCTGGAGCACAAGAAGACCGCCTTCTTGCAGGAGGATCTGGAGGCCTACTTCGGCGATATCTCCGACCACGTGGCGAAGATCTGGGACATCCTGGAGGACTTCAAGGAGGTGGTCGAGGGGCTGGCCGCCACCAACGATTCCCTCACCTCCTACCGGCTGAACGAGGTGATGAAGATCCTGACCACCATCTCGGTGATCATGCTGCCCCTGACCCTGGTGTCGGGCATCTACGGCATGAACATCGAGCTGCCGCTGCAGCAGCATTCCCTGGTGTTCCTGGTGGTCCTGGGGATCATGCTGGCCATCGCCATGGGGATGCTGACCTACTTCCGAAGAAAACGGTGGATCTGAGGTGACGCCGACGCAACGCTGTAAGGGCGAAGCATTCGGCTGCGGCCAAATGCTTCGCCCCTACGATCGGGCCTGGGCTCGCAGCTTCTCCAGCGCTCGGCGGTGGGCCTGGAAAGCGATCTCCTCCGGGAGTTGGTCCAGGGGGAAAGCCCTTGCCTCCGCGGCGTCGTCACCGGCCCTGATCCGGCCGCCCACGATCCGCCCTGTATACACCATCAGCAGGGCGAGGCCCCGTGGATCGCCCCGCTCCATCTCGACGCTCACCAACCCGGTGAGTTCCACGTCGACCCCCAGCTCCTCCTTCAGCTCCCGGACGGCGGTCTCCTCGGGGGATTCCCCGTACTCCATGAAGCCGGAGGGCATCGTCCACTGCCCCTGGAAGGGGTCGTACTTGCGACGGACCATCAGAACCTGACCATCCTCGACCAGGGCCACGGCCGAGGCGATGTTCGGCCTGGGGTAGTAGACCCAGCCGCAGGAGGGGCAGACCTGCCGTTCGTGATCATCCTCGCGACGGGTTGTGAGGGGCGTTCCGCAACGGATACAGAAGCTGGCTCGGGGGGGATTGTTGGCTGCCAGCCATGTCATTCCTCGCTGTCATGCCGAGCGATAGCGAAGCATCTCGTCCAAAGAGATCCTTCGCTGTCGCTCAGGGTGACAAGAAAGAGTCCCTATCGGTTCTCGACCTTCTGCACTTTAAGGCGCAGGGTGCCGGCCGGAACCTCCACCGCGACCTCGTCGCCTACCACCCTGCCGGTGAGGGCCCTGCCCACGGGAGACTGGATGGAGATCTTTCCGTGCCTCGGGTCGATCTCGCCCGGCCCCACCAGGGTGTAGACGATCTCTTCGTCCTCGGTCAGGTCGATGAGGGTAACCTTGCTGCCCAGGTCGGCCACGTGAGCCGGCCCCGTGTCCTGCACCACATGACCGTGCTGAAGGATCCGCTGCAACTCCCGAATGCGGGCCTCCACCTCCCCCTGGTGCTGCTTGGCCACATCGTAGGGCGCGTTCTCCCGGAAGTCCTTGTCCGCGGCGGCCGTGCGAAGCTCCAGGGCGATCTGGGGCCGCATCTCCGTTTCCAGGTAGTTGAGTTCCGCGGCCAGCTTGTCGTATCCCTCCCGGGTGAGGCGAATCCCTCCGTTTTCCACCGGCTCGGGGGCTGCCGGGGCAGGCGCCTTGGCCTGCTCGGGCTCGTCTTTCTTCTTCTTTCGCTTCAGCTTGATCTCAACCGCAAGGTTGCTATCTATCCATCGCTGCTTTCTGGCTTCCACCAGAAAGGCCCGTAGCGCCTCCAGTCTCTGCTGGGCATCGGTCCGTGCCTCGGCCATCAACTGTTCCTGGTAGCGCTCCAGGTCGGGCGGCGTGATGGAGCCTACCATCCGCTGGGCTCCAAACCAGCGGGCAAAGGCGTTCAGATCCTGGGCGTAGCTGCTTCTCTCCGTGGGGATCAAGTTGGAGAGATAGCTCGCCACCGCCTGGCTGAGGGCCATGTTTGACTGAGGCTGAGATACAACACTAGAATGCTCTTGGGCAGAGCCAGGCATAATGTCCATCCTCCGGTAACATTGGTCAACACACAATTATAGCCGAAGGTCGTGGCTCTGGCCAACGCGGCAGGGCCTGTGGGGTGCGACCCAAGATTCCGGGAGAGCGGGCCGGGAGCCTCAGATCGTGTAGGGGCGGGCGTCCCTGCCCGCCCTGGTACCTCGTACTGTGGCGGTATCCGACGAGCTACCTGGCCGGCAGAGACGC
>JAJZQR010000143.1 GCA_021806765.1 Chloroflexota bacterium
GACCCTGGATGCCCGCCTTCGCGGGCATGACGCCGGATTGTGTACACGATCTCAGGCCAGGGGCTTAGACTTGTTAGCAGTTCCCAGTAGAACTCAGCTCTGGTACAAAGTTTGCCACCAACACCATAGAGGCTTAACACATGCAGTAACCCTTTCAACGCAGCGCAAGGCCTTCACCGGCTCTTTGCGCCGCAAGGTGTCCTTTGAGCCCCTGGTCCAACCGTGGTGGGCGGCTCTTCCACCTGCCCCGCTCTCGGCGGATACGAACCTTCCTGAGGTTCGGCCGGCGAGGGTCGGGCGGGGCGAGCGGAACCCACCGTCCCGGGCTCGCCGGCCTCGAGACCAATTGCGTTTGGATAGGAGATGAAGAACAAATTCCTGTTCTCGAAGAGATCGTCCGTCCGTGCAGTAGAAGATGCCGCTTGCCAGCAACAGTCCGCCCCTGCCCTCGTCAGGAACCCGGCCAGGAGGCTGCTCGGAACTCGACTGGTCCGTCTCTCAGGTCTGGCCCTGGCTGGCGCGGCAGTCATGACCCTGCTAGCCATCGGCCTATTTGTGCTGCCTCACTTGAGCATCGAGGGGCTGTCGGGAGAACTCCAGCCTGACACAGCGATCACCCTTTCCATCCCCCACCTCGGTGCCAGCATCAGCAGCGTCGCCCTCACGGAAACGACCAGGGATATCGACGGTAGAGCCGTCTCCGAGCGCTCAGTGCCCGTGGAGTTGGTTCCCAACAGCGAGTTCGGCCTCGAGCCATCCTTCGTCCTGAGGCTGGAGCGGCAGGACGGCAACAGGCTTCTCGACTACGATCGGATCTACCATTTGGAGATATCCCTTCGGACCAAGGCGCCAGCCTTCCCGCTTCCTAAAGACGTTCCGGTGACCTGGGACCTCCAGTTCAGCACCCTCACAACACCCCAGGTCCGAATACCGGGCGGTGTAGTGGAGATGGCCTATCAGAAGCCACTGCAGCTTCGATGGAATTCCCCGATTCGGGACTTCTCTGTGGAGACTCAGCCGCGAGTCACGACCCGGACCTGGATCGACTCCTCGAATCCCGACATCAGCTACGTGGAGTTAGCAGGCGCGGATCCAGGGGCTCTGTACCAGATCCAGGTGACCAAGGCCCTGGGGACCAACGGTGCCGCGATGCTCGCCCCGGCCACCATCACCGTGGAAACCCCCGCTTCTCCTAAGCCGATCACCGACTCGGTCCAACTGGAGGACGGAGATCGAGTGGTGCTGCGGTGGGATCGCTCCGTGAACCGGGTGGAGTACCAGATCACCCCAGAGGTGCAGAGCAGCTCGCGGGTAGATCCCAGCGACCCGAAGCTGACCTACATCCTGCTCCAGGATCCGGAGCAGCAGCAGGAGTACCAGATAACGATCACCGGGGGAACAGGGACCACTGGAGCCCCCATTATCGCAGGACCCAAGTTCTCTGTAGTCACACCCCCGCCCCTGGAGGTAACGAAGCTCTCTCCCAAAGGGAGCGCCTACGGTATTCCTCTGGACTCGGCGATCAGTATTACCTTCGACGAGGCAATCAAGGACATGGCCGGGGCCCAGGCAGCCATATCCTTCGAGCCTGCCCTCCAGGGTCACTTCGAGTGGCCCGACTCCAATCAGGTGCGCTTCGTCCCGGACGGCCCCTTGCCCGACAACACCGAGATAACGGTGCACATGGCGGCCGGGCCGAAAGGGGTGAAGGCTGCCAACGGCAGCTATCTGCAAGAGGACTACGAGTACTCCTTCCTCACCCAGCCCGACAAGCTGATCGAGGTGGATCTCACCCACCAGACGATCACTCTGTACGCAGGGGACAAGGTGGTGTACACGGGTTTGGTGGCGGCAGGGGTAGCCGGTGCACCCACACCGACGGGGCTGTTCATGGTAAACTTCAAGATGGCCTCCACCCGCATGCGAGGAGTGAACCCCGACGGCTCCAGGTACGACATCCCCAACGTGCCCTGGGTAATGTCCTTCCTGGGAGACTATACCCTCCACGGGGCACCCTGGCGGTCGCGCTTCGGGTACCCGGGGAGCAACGGTTGTGTGAGCATGGAGACCGGCCAGGCCAAGATACTGTTCGATTGGTCACCGGTGGGCACGCCGGTCAGGATCCACCAGTAAGAGGGGGCTCACGAGCGTGACTCGCCATCTGTTGCGGAATCTGGGGCTGTTGGGAGGCACGGCCGCGTTGCTCTTCCCCACGGTGGTCCGACCCTGGTACCTCCATTGGGGAGCCACGCCCGAGGAGACCAGACGCTCGCTGCCAGGGGACGGCCTGGTGCCGCAGCCCATCGCGCAGACCACCCGCGCCATCAGCATCGCCGCTTCCCCTGACAGGGTATGGCCATGGCTGGTGCAGGTCGGCTACCAGCGGGCCGGCTGGTACAGCTACGACCTCCTGGAGAAGGCCGCCGGGGCAGGGGAGTTCGCCGAGGGCCACTCGGCGAGGCGAGTCCTTCCTCAGTTCCAGAGTCTGAAGATAGGAGACCTGGTGCCGGCCGGCCCCGACTTGGACTGGTTCACCGTGGCCGACTTGGATCCCCCCCGTTACCTGGCCCTGCGGGCCACCATGAACCCACTCACCGGGAAGGCGATCCGATCGGATGAGCTGCCGGCGGCACCCTGGTTCGACGGCAGCTGGGTCTTCGTTCTGGAGGAACCGGCGCGGGACACCACCCGGCTGATCGTGCGCTTTCGAGCCAGCTACGGTCCGAGGTGGCAGATGGCGCCCCTCGCCGTTGGGCTCATCGAGCCGGCCCATTTCCTGATGGAGCAGAAGATGCTCAGGGGGATAAAGGAGCGGGCGGAGAGAGCGCAGCGCGGAGAGAAGTAGTAACGACTTCAGTCGTTCGTCTCCTGGTCCGGAAACGGGGCCGAACGGCTGAAGCCGTTACTACAAATCGCCTCGCTTCTTACCGGCTGGCAAACTTCTGGAACATGTGGGTGTCGGGCGGCACCAACCCCTTGCTGCCCCAGTCGGTCCAGGTCACCTCGCCGACGTAGATGTCGCCCCGAGAGTTCACGCAGATACAGTGGGGGGCGCAGAACTGGCCCGGTGCGGTGCGGTCCAGGGTTCCCCATCGATGCAACAGCTTGCCTTCCGAGTCCAGGATGCTCACCCGACCCGGCTGATCCGCCTCGCAAACGCCGTGCATGTAGGTGGGCATCCCCCGGCGGCGGCTCAACTCGGAGACGTAGAGGTATCCTTCCCTGTCCTGATAGATGCCGGTGGGCCGCTGCAGGTGGGTCCACTGATCCACGTACTTCCCATCCAGGGTGAAGATCTGGATCCGATCGTTCTCCCGGTCGGCCACCAGGACCCGGCCGTCGGGGGTTACCCAGACATCGTGAGGCAGGTGGAACTCGCCGGGTCCTGTCCCGGGCTCGCCCCAGGACTGGACCCACTGGCCATCGGCCGTGAACCGATGGACCCGGGCGTTGGCGTAGCCATCAGAGACATACAGCTCGCCGTTGGGGGCGATGGCCACGTTGGTAGGGCGGTTGAAGGGCGCGCCACCATGAGTGATGGTGCCTAACCGGGTCCAGAGGTCGGCATCCGTCAGGCTGGCATCGTAGCCGGTGTCGGAGGCGACACCTGGTGTGCCGATGGTCATCATCAGCTCGCCGCTGGGCGAGAACTTCCGCACCGTGTGGTCGCGGTCGTCCACGCAGTACACCGAATCATCCGGACCGATCCTGACGCCGTGGGTTCGCCCGGTAAAGGTCCCCTCCGCAAAGGAGGTCACGAAGGTCCCATCGGACTCGTACACGATCACCCGGGGATCACCCCTGGTCAGGAGGTACACCCTGTCTCGGGAGTCCACCCCGACCCCAACCACGTCCTTGTGGACGTACCCTTCGGGAAGCTGTTCCCAGCCCTCGACTACCTGGTAGCCAAACTCTCTCGTCCCTCCCATGAATCCAGACACCTCTCTATGTACTTCTGTATTCGGACTCGCCCCATAGTCCACAATGACTCGCTCTTCCAGTTTGCCGTCGAAGCCTGCGGGGTTCTCTTACGCGTAGACCGGACTGCCGGCCGGGTTCTTGTTGGTGGAGCAGACCATCGGGATCCCCTTGCCGATAGAGGCAAAACAGCTGCGGCACTCCCTGCACTTCACGATCTCGGCTCCCCGACCCGACAGGATCTTCTCGGCCGTGAGGGGATCGGCGATCATCTGCCGGCCGACAGCCACCAGGTCTACCAACTCCTCCTCGACGGCCCGGCCGGCCTCGGCCGGATCGCCCAACTTGCCGACGGCCATCACCGGGATCTTCACCGAGCGTTTCAGTTCGGCGGCGTAGGGCACAGCCGCGCCGAAGGGCTGATCCTTCAGTAACGCTGAGGTAGACTGCAGGATACTGATCCCGTCGTCTTCCTTCCACGCAGCCTGAGCAACCAGGGAGGAGTGGACGGCGTCCAGCCCAGCGGCTTCCAGCAACCGCGCCGCGACCACCGAGTCCGCTACCCGCTGGCCGCCGTCGATCAACTCGATCGTGTTCAGGCGAATCAGGACCGGGTAGCCGCGACCCAACCGCTGGCGGATGGCGCGAACCACCTCGACAGCCAGGGTGGCTCGGCCGCTGGCATCGCCTCCGTATCGATCCTGGCGCCGGTTGGTCAGGGGCGAAAGGAACTGGCTTATCAGGTAGAAGTGGGCGCCGTGGACCTCGACCCCATCGAAGCCCGCCTCGGCGGCTCTGGCAGCACCGTCAGCAAAAGCGGTGACGATCTCGGCTATCTGCTCCTCGGTCAGCACGACCGGCTCGGGTCCGGGCCGGGTTCGGACGCCGGAGGGGGAGGGCCGCCGCAAACTCTCCTCTACCAGCACAGCCGAGGCGCCGGCATGGCCTATCTGCAGCACCGCCGCGGCACCCTCGGCCTTGATGGCTTGGGCCAGCCGCTTGAGACCGGAAACCAGCCTATCGTCCCACACCCCTATGCTTCGAGGGGTTATTCGACCATCAGGTCTCACCGCCGCCGCCTCGGCGACCACCAGCCCCACGTGGCGGGCTCGCTGCCGGTTAAAGCCGACAACATCCTCCGTAACCTCGCCCTCGGAGGTACCGTAGCAGGTGGTAATGGGAGGCAGGGCCAACCGGTTCCGCAACTGGAGACCGTTGATCGTCAGGGGTTCGTCCAATCTCGGCATCGAGCCAACTCCTATTCGGCAGGTGCGTGACGCACCCGAGTCTGCGCCACTTTACCAACTCCTGCCCAGGAGTCAAGCCCTCAAGCCGCCTTATCGACGTCCCTCACCCACCGACCCTTCTCGTCCTTGTGGTACTCCTTCTCCACGGCACCCCACGCTACCCGGTGCGCCCGAGCCTCGTCGTGCCCGTACCCCTCCCAGGCGCTGTTGAAAGCGGCGCGGTAGATCTCCTGGGCGTGCTCAGGAAGGTGCTCCCGGACGCTGCCTGGCAACTCCTCTATGCTGACGTAGGGCATTCGAACCTCCTGTTTTGGCTCTCCTCCTCCCACAGTCCCGACTCAGATGATGTTGTGGCCCGCGGCCCTCAGGTGATCCAGAACCTCCTCCCGGGACCCGAACTCACCCGGGGGCAGATCCCGGAGGGCCTCGATCACCTCCCGCGGAACCCGATTGACCTCGGCCAGGTGCAGCAACTCCTCTTTGCTGACGGGGTATCTCGGCCCGCGCAGGAAGGAATTGACCGCGCCCAGGTCGAGACTGGTTGCCATTGCGCCTCACCCCCTTTGCTCGCGCTCGGGGGTGAAGCAGGAGCCATGCCGCCACAGAGAAGAGGCTGGCAAGAAAGTTGCACTAGTTATCTATTAAATGGGCTATATAGGAGGAGCATCATGGAGTGGATAGTTCCGCTGGCTATCGTGGCCGCCGCAGCCTGGGCCGTCAGGTGGCAGTTCCGAGACGTGGAGAGTCCCTCGAAGCCCCAATTGCAGGTAGTTGCCGCCGAGAGGCGTGAGATCACGGAGGAGCGGCGCCGAGCCGCCTGAACCGGCTCCGTTTCTCTGCCCATCTGGAGCGTAACAGGAACCTGACCATGGCAGGCAAGTTGCATTATGGAGAACTAGGTGCACAACTTCGCCGGAGGAGGTTAGCCAATGGAACCCCTGGCCATCGCCCTGGGCAATGTCCTTATCACCTTCTGGATCGTCGGTGGGTTCCTGGCTCTACTCCTCCTGCTGCGCAACGAACCGGCAGCGGTCACCGCTCAGGGGATCGAGTTGCCGCCACCGCCAGCTCCAGGTTCCACCGAGATACCTCGCCCACCGGTTGCCATCAACCCCGCTCCCGAATCGGTCCCAGACGTATACTGGGAGCGGCGCCGGCCGGAGCCAGCCGATCGGCCCGAGGAAGCGGCCTGACCCGTCTCTCCAGAGCGCAACAAAGGCCGGGCAGCCAGCAATCCACTTCGGGGGAACACAAAAAGGGCCAGCTTAGCTGGCCCTCTCTCGGTCAAGGGATGTCCCGGCATCGACCTATTTTCCCGTAAGATCGCTCTCACAGTATCGTCGGCGCTGAGACGTTTCACTGCCGTGTTCGGGATGGAAACGGGTGGGACCATCTCGCCCGCGACACCAGGACGACGCACAGTGTAGCAGATCCTGCCCCACCCCGCAAGTCAAACAAAGCGGGTCCAGGGCGCAGCGCCTGGCGGGGTTTCGGTGTCCCCAAAGTCATACTCTCTTTCTGCTACCTACCTAGCTGCGAGACTGACCGAGAGGCAGGACAAGCCAGGATACAATCAACGCACCAAAGGCCAACAGAGATCCAACCAGCACGATGATCACCTCCAACATCCCTGTCTAGTGCCGTGTGACGACTGAACTGGGGGGGGTACTGTCATGCTGAGCGGGGCGAAGCATCTCCTCGCTACTGGAGATCCTTCGCTATCGCTCCGGATGACACCTCTCATATCACGGCTTCGTTGCCAGAAGGATAGGGGAGGCCGGCGCCGGCGGCTACGTACCGACTGCTCAGAGTTCCCATCGCCCTTTTGTGCAGCTTGCACAGTCGGACTGCTCAACCGTATACCGCCACCCGAGCGGGACGGCGGGGGGGCAGGAGGAGGGTATCTCGCCGAAACCGCCTACAGGTCGCCGTAGACCACCCGACCGCCCACCAGCGTGGCATCGACGGACACCTGCAGAAACAACTCCGGTGGACCCGACATGGGATCCTGGGAGAGCACGACGAAGTCGGCCAGCTTCCCTGCGGCCAGTGTGCCCTTGATCGACTCCTCTCCGCTGGCGTAGGCGGGGCCGAAAGTGAAGGCCCTCAGGGCCTCCAGGGGAGCAAGCCTCTGTTCCGGGTACCAGCCTCCCGGGGGAAGCCCCTCGATGGTCTGCCGGGTAACGGCCGCATGCAGCCCCAGCATCGGGTCGATCGGCTCCACCGGGCAGTCAGACCCGAAGGCGAGAATGGCGCCCGAGTCCAGCACCGTCCGCCAGGCGTAGGACAGCCGGCTCCGCTCCCCCCAGAATCGATCCGCCACTCTCCAATCGGAGGGCTGGTGGACGGGCTGCATGGAGGCCACCACCCCCAATTCACCCAGCCGATGGGCGTCGGCCAGGTGAAGCAGTTGGACGTGTTCGATCCGCGGTCGCAAGCCAGCCCGACGCCACAAGCGTGCCGTCGCCTCCAGAACGTCCAGGGCGATCCGGTTGGCCGCGTCGCCGATAGCGTGGATTGCAGGGGCGATACCCGCCGCAGCGGCGGTGGAGACCAGGTCCGCCAGGTCCTCTCGGCTAAGGGTCTCGATCCCTCGATTCTCGGTTCCATCGTAGGGCTCCAGCATGTGAGCCGTCTGGGACCCGAGGGCTCCGTCCAGGAACAGCTTCAGGTGTCCCAGCCGCAGCCATTCGTCGCCGAACCCTGTCCGAACCCCCAGACGCACGGCGTCCTGCAGGTACTCCCTCTGCAGATGGCAGTAGAGGCGCAGAGGAAGGTCGCCCCGCGCTTTCAACTGCTGCAGGGTGGCGAAGGTTCGGGGACCCTCGGGGATCTGGATCCCTGTCAGCCCCTTGGAGACAGCGATGCGCAACGCCTCTGCCAGCGCCGCCTCGCATCGCTCCGCCGAAGGTTCGGGCACCGCCTCGAAGACCGGCCTGGTAGCGCTCTCTCGCAGCAGCCCTGTCGGCTCGCCGGACTCCGGGTCCCGAACGATCTCACCCCCCGTTGGGTTAGGGGTATCCCGGCCGACTCCTGCCAGACCCAAGGCCATGGAGTTGGCCCAGCCGGTGTGCATATCCTTGCTGACGAGAAAGACAGGGTGAGAGGGAGAGACGGCGTCCAGGTCCCACCGATTGGGCAGCCGGCCCCAGCTGTTCTTGTCCCAGCCATTACCCAGCACCCACTCCCCAGGTTCGGCCCGCTCCACTGCCAGCCGCACCCGGCCCAGCGCTTCCTCCAGAGAGACAGCACCCGACAGCTTGGCCCGGTTGAGGCCAAGGGCGAAGCTGAGGAGGTGGACGTGGGCATCGATCAGGCCGGGTATCACCGCGCGGTCGCCGAGGTCTACGAGGCGAGTACCAGGACCGGCCAGAGCCTGCACGTCGCCCATTCGACCCACGGCCAGGATGCGGCCATCGCGAACCGCCATAGCCTCGGCGGTGGGGACCTTCTCTTCTGCACTGTAGATGCGGGCATTGGTAATGATGAAATCGGCGGGCATGGAGGCCTCCTGGTCGCCGTTGGGGATAGGCTCGATGCTACGCTCTTCTGCGTCTGGGGACGGAGCTGACCACTCCGAGGATGGCCACCACCAGTGCACCGGTCAACAGCCAGCCGGCCGCCAGAAGGTTCGGGTAGGCGTCCTGGAGATACAACTGCAGCCACACCCCTGCCTGCTGCTGCAAGGCCCACAGGGCGGGGCTATCGAGCCCTATGCTCCACAGCCCGGCCACGCCCAGGACGATCACCACCAGGAAGGATACGCCGGTGCCCAGGGCCAACTGCAGCCATCCGGAACCAGTCTGAACCGACCGGTCGTAAGCTCGCTCGATCCGCCTCATCACAGCGCCTTTGAAGCCGGCCGGCTCCGGCTCCATGGGAAAAGCCCGGAGGGCTGCTTCCAGCTGGCGCCAGCTATCCACTTCCTGCCGGCAGCGCGCGCAACTGGAAAGGTGCTCCTCCAGGAGCCGAGCTTCCTCGCCCCGCAGGATTCCCTCCGCGTACTCCATCAGCAGCAACGGATTCTGGTGGCACTTCATTCTCCATCGCCCTCCGAAGCATATCTTTCGCTCGAAACAAGTGGGTCTTGACCGTGCCGATCGGCAAGCCAGTGACCTCGGCGATCTCCAGGTACGACATCTCCTGGAGATAGAACAGGGTGATGACCATCCTGTACCTGTCGGGGAGCAGATCTATCTGTCTCTGGAGCCACCCCTTGCGCTCCTTGGCCTCGTATGCCGCCGCCGGATCCTCCTCCCGCGAGGTAGCGGGCAGCCTGGCCAGGTCCTCGGCAGCCTCCTCCTCGTCCACCAACTGCCTCTTGTCCCGCTGAAGAGAGACCACCCTGTTCATGCACAGGTGGTGAGCGATGGTGTAGATCCAGGTGGTGAAGCGAGACTCGCCCCTGAAGCTCCCTATGGATCGCCAGGCCCGCACGAACACCTCCTGGGCCATCTCCGCTGCCAGGTCGTGGTCGCGCAAGGCCCTGAGGCAGAGGTTGAACACGAAGCGTTGGTGTCGCTCCACCAGCTCCCCAAAAGCCTCCGTATCTCCATGAGCGGCCCGCTTGGCCAGCTCTTCGTCGATGACCGGCACTGAAGCTATCCCTCGGATCTTCCTACGGCTGTAGCCCTCTTCGACCTTTTAGACAGGCCGTGGCGCTCCCCGGTTTCAGCCTCGTCAGCCGTGGTAGTACACTGGGCTAACGAAAAGCCCTGAAACCTTTTGCCCAACTCTGTGTCCCATTATACAGGCATTACGAGGGGAGCAAGGGCGGTGAGCAGTCGGCAGATCATCATAGGGAGTCTGGCGGCCCTGCTGGTAATCCTGGCCGCCGCCATGGCGGCGGCTCTGGGGGCACCCTTAGTCGAGGGCCCTTCGGCCTCCGCCCCCGTCGGTGTAAGGAGCGAATTGGCCATGGAATGGGCGAATCCCGCCCTGCTGATCCCCCTGGCAGCCATCTGTCTCCCCATCATGGGCCTGGCGGCCATCCTGGGGTTCGTCCTTCTCCTGCGTTACATGCGGATGAAGGAGACAGCCATGCTGCTGGAACGGGAAGCGACACCAGAGGTAATCCTCCAGCAGCGCGTTGACCGCCCATCCCGGGCTATCCTCTTCACGGGCATAATCGTGTCGATGATCGGCCTCGCTCTCGGTATAGCCCTCTACCCCATCGGATCCCTGGCGGGCTCCAGGAGCTTCTTGGGGCTCGGTCCCTGGATGCTGCCCGGGCTGCTGCCCCTCTTCATTGGGATTGCCCTCATCCTCTGGCACTCCCTCAGTCAGGAAGGGCAGAACGGCAGCGGAAAAGCCCCGTAGGAAAGCCACGAGCCCTCTCCACTCCCGCCCAGGCATCCAGAACCACCAGAATACTCCGCCCGCTTCACGAAGCCGCTGCGCTGCTCCTGCTCCAATCTGGGAACTCTGGTACAATCGTGTCCGGCAGGAGCCCTTTTCGGAGGAGAAAGTGGACGAAGCTGCCTGGATAGAGGCCAGCAGAGCCGGAGACGTGCAGGCTTTCAACCGGCTGGTGATCGCCTACCAGCAGGTAGCCTACCAACTCGCCTACCGCATGCTGCGGGACGAGCAGGCCGCCGCCGATGCTACCCAGGACTCCTTCCTGGCGGCCTACACCCGGCTCCACCAGTTCCGGGGCGGCTCCTTCAAGGCGTGGCTTCTCCGGATCGTCCTCAACCACGTCTACGACCAGCTACGGGCATCCCGCCGCCACCCCACCGAGTCCCTGGACACCATGGCGACGGACGAGGATGCACCCGTCCTCCAGATCGCCAATGGAGGGCCCACCCCCGAGCAGGTGGTGCTGTCCCGGGAGGTGCTGGCCTGTATCGAGGCAGGATTGCAGACCATCTCTCCCGATCAGAGGGCGGTGGTGATCCTCTGCGACGTGCATGGGCTGAGCTACGAGGAGACTGCCGCGGCCACCGGGGCATCCCTGGGCACGGTCAAGTCGCGCCTCAACCGCGGGCGCGCTGCTCTCAGGATCTATCTGGCCGGCCACACGGAACTATTGCCGGCTTCCCTGCGTCATTACTTTGAGAGGGTCGAGGTCTCGCCATCGGAAACAACGACCCTGGCCGCTGATGGATAGGCGAGTGGAACTATGGGGCTGAGCTTTCTGGGTCGAAAGAAGGATATGAGCCACGAGCGGGTGCGAGAGCTGCTGTCCGTCTATCTGGATAGCCAGCTTCCGGTCGATCAGAGGACGCTCCTGGAGCATCACCTGCAGCAGTGCGGGGAGTGCAGCCAGGAGTTGGTGGCGTTGCGGACCACCAGGCAGCTGCTTCGCAATCTGCCTCCCGTACGGCTGCCGCGTAGCTTCACCCTGGAAGCTGCTCCTCGCCCCGTACCGCTACCGAGAGGATTCTTCTGGCTTCGGGCAGCGACGGCGGTAGGCGCGGCTGCTTTCGCCGTCCTCCTGGTGGCTCCCGCGGTGCTGCCCATGGCGGGAACCCGCAGCACTGCCCCGGTGAGTTCCGCGCCAGGCCGGACGGTTCCTCAGTCCACGGCGGCCGGCAACTCCGGAAAGGCCCTGTCCCAGCCACCTGCGCCCGCGATGCGGGATGCCGCGCCCGCTGCAGGAGCCGCCGAACGTCCTCTGGCTCCGGCAGCACAGCCCGCTCCATCGGAGCCGTCGGTATCCGCAGCACCGGCAGGGGCTCCTGCGCCGACCGCAGCACCAGCAAGGGCTCCGGCTCCAGCGGCGGCGGGCGCTGCTGCTCCCTCCAGGCCCGAAGCTTCGGCGCCCGTCCAGCCTCAAGTGGTGGCGCCGGCCGCTCCGGCAGGAGCTGCACCAGCTACGACGGCCTCCCCCCAGCCCGCGCTTCCGCAGGAAGACCGGGGTACACAGAAGCCTCCGCAGCCGTCGGTGCTGATGTCTCTCCAGGCAGGGACGGGCGCGCTGGCTTTGCTGCTAGGGCTGGCTATGGCAGTAGTGTGGCGGCGTCACCGGGGGAGGCAAGGGTAGGAGCCGGCCGCTGCCGGCGATAAAGGGTCCTCAGACCTTCGGCCCTCACCCTAACCCTCTCCCAAAGAGAGAGGGGAAAAAAGGAGTTTCCGAAAATGCGCAGGTTCGCCGTTGTCCTGGTTTCCCTCGTCTTGCTGGCAGCCATCGCCCTGATGGCGGCAGGGAATTGGCTGCAGCCCACTTCCAGTCGCGCGGCCACCTACCCCGCGACCTCAGGGCAGCTTCAGTCGGCCCCATTGATCCAGAATGGCTCTGTGCAGCAGGCCGGCATCATCGTCACCGGTGAGGGCACCATCACTGTGAAGCCCGACCTGGCCAGGGTCACCCTGGGCGTGGAGGTAACCAACTCCTCCGCTGGCGGAGCGCAGCAGGATGCTGCCTCCAAGATGGCATCGGTGATGGATGAACTGAAGAAACAGGGCATCCAGGACAAGGACATTCAGACGGTGCGGTTCGACCTGCAGCCAGACTACGACTACTCCAGCCGCACTCCGGTGCTGAAGGGATACCGAGCCACCAACCTGGTCGTGGTCACCGTGCGGGACATCTCCAAGGTCGGCGGCCTGCTGGACGCTGTAGTCTCGTCGGGTGCCACTCGCCTCCAGGGGATCAGCTTCGCCGTCAGCGACCCCGCGGCAGCCAGCGCTCAGGGCAGGGATGAGGCCATGAAAAACGCCCGAGCCAAGGCAGACCAATTGGCGAAGCTGGCCGGGGTTTCCCTGGGACAGCCCATCGCCATCCAGGAAACCACCTCGACGCCCCCCGCCCCGGTGCCGATGGCGCCTATGGCCGCCTCTTCGGTGGCCGCGGCGCCCCAGACGCCCATCTCCCCAGGCACCCAGGAGGTGCACACGATAGTCCAAGTGACCTACAGCATCAAGTAGAGATGACCCGTAGGGCGAAGCATTTGGCTGCGGCCAAATGCTTCGCCCC
>JAJZQR010000144.1 GCA_021806765.1 Chloroflexota bacterium
GAGACGCGACATGTCGCGTCTCTACAGGGGGTGTTGTAGCCTCCACGCCGCACTTTGTGGGTTCGCCACCGGAAAACTAAAAGGCCCTGCCCCTGCCCGGGGTCGCTTTGACATTTTGTACAATTTGTCGTATAATTCTCACTCAGGAGAAGCGGAATGCCCATCAAGATTCGGGCTGCCGATGCCCGCAACAACTTTGCAGAGATCCTCGGACGCGCCCATTTTGGCGGCGAAACCTTCCTCATCGAGAAGCAGGGTAAGCCCTTTGCTGTAGTCCTCGGCATCGAGGAGTACCGGAAGTTGCTGGGGGACTCTCCTGAGGACTCGGGGGGGGCGGGCGAGCCCGAAGTGCAGCGACAGAACGGCCGGCGGGGCTGATACCTTCATGGTTTCTCTCCCCAGCGGCTTATCTTGGCGTTCCGTTGGGTTTCCCTTTCTTTGTCTCCCCGTTGGCCCTTCGGCCCGCGTGCTCTCGTTCTGTGCGGGCAAGGGGGCGGGCGGTGGCTTGTCCTGTTACTGCATGCGGTTGGTGGCGGTGGGATGACCAGGGCTCTTGGCTGGTAGCTGACCGCTGATGGCTGATCGCTAGGGATATCGAGGTAGTCTCATGGAAATAGGAATCGTCAAGCCGGTCAATGTCGAAGAGGAGATGAAGCACTCCTACCTCGACTACGCGATGAGCGTGATCGTGTCTCGGGCTCTTCCAGATGCTCGCGATGGCCTGAAGCCCTCCCAGCGGCGCATCCTGGTGTCGATGCACGACCTGAACCTGGCGCCCAATCGCTCTCACAGGAAGTGCGCGAAGATCTGCGGTGACACCTCGGGGAACTATCATCCCCACGGCGAGGCCGTGATCTACCCGACCCTGGTGCGGATGGCCCAGGAGTTCAACATGCGCTATCCGCTGGTCGATGGGCAGGGGAACTTTGGCTCCATCGACGGCGATCCTCCGGCGGCTATGAGGTATACCGAGGCTCGGATGACGGCCGTGGCCATGGAGATGATGGCCGACATCGAGAAGCAGACCGTCGACTTCGCGCCCAACTACGACGGGACCCGGCAGGAGCCGGTAGTGCTTCCCTCCCGCTTCCCGAACCTGTTGTGCAACGGCTCTGCGGGCATCGCCGTCGGCATGGCCACCAACATCCCTCCCCACAACCTGAACGAGATCGCCGACGCGATGATCTACCTTATCGATAGCCCCGAGGCGGCCGTCGAGGAGCTGGCCAACTTCGTCAAGGGTCCGGACTTCCCCACCGGGGGGCTGATCCTGGGGACCGAGGGGATCAAGACAGCCTACGCCACCGGTCACGGTAGGATCCTGATGCGGGCCAAGGCCGGCATCGAAGAGTCCAAGGCCGGGCGGTTCCAGATCGTCGTGACGGAGTTGCCCTTCCAGGTCAACAAAGCGAACCTGATCGAGAAGATCGCCGACCTGGTCAAGGAGAAGAGGATCGAGGGGATCTCTGACCTGCGCGACGAGTCCGACCGGCAGGGCATGCGGATCGTCATCGAGGTGAAGCGGGATGCCAAGCCTCAGGCGGTGTTGAACCGGCTCTACAAGCACACGGCCATGCAGTCGGCCTTCGGGGTCAACATGCTGGCCCTGGTGGACGGACAGCCCAGGGTGCTCACCCTGAAGAAGGCCCTGGCTAACTATCTGGAGTACCGGCAGCTGGTGCTGACCCGCCGGACTCAGTTCGAGCTGGAGAAGGCTCGGGCCCGTGCTCACATCCTGGAAGGTCTCAAGATCGCCCTGGACCATCTGGACGCGGTGATCCGCACCATTCGGGAGTCGGCTTCCGCCGAAGTAGCCCTGACCAACCTGATGGAGCGGTTCGGCCTCTCGGAGATCCAGTCTCGAGCGATCCTGGACATGCAGCTTCGAAGGCTGGCGGCCCTGGAGCGGCAGAAGATCCTGGACGAGTACGAAGAGGTGCTGCGCACCGTGGCCTATCTGGAGGATCTGCTGGCCAACCCGAAGAAGATCCTCTACCTGGTGCGGGACGAACTGGTAGAGCTGAAGGAGAAGTTCGGCGACGAGCGACGCACCCGCATCGTGCCAATGGAGGCCCAGGACTTCCGCGACGAGGACCTGATCGACCACCAGGAGGTGCTGATCACCCTCAGCCAGCGAAGATACATCAAGCGAATGCCCGCCGACACCTACCATACGCAGCATCGGGGCGGCAAGGGGATCAAGGGGATGGTCTTCCGGGAGGAGGATATCCTGCGCCAGATGCTGGTGGTCGATACCCACGACAACCTCCTCTTCTTCACCGACCGGGGTCGGGTCTTCCAGTTGAAGGCCTACGAGGTCCCGGATGCAACTAGGCAGGCCAAGGGGTTGCCCATCATCAACCTGATCTCCCTGGACCCGAAGGATACTGTGACCGCCGTCGAGGCCGTGCCCAACTTCGACGAGGGGGATTACTTCCTGATGGGCACCCGGCAGGGGGAGATCAAGAAGACCCCTCTGCAGGACTTCGCCGCTGTGCGATCCAACGGGCTGATCGCCATGTCGTTGGAAGAGGGCGACGAGTTGGTGTCGGTGCGCTACTGCCGGAAGGGTTCCGAGGTGATCCTGATTACCGAGCAGGGCCAGTCGATCCGCTTCAGCGAGACGGTGCTGCGGGCCGCTTCCCGAACGAGTGGCGGCGTGCGAGGCATCCGGCTGGAGGAGGGCGACAGGGTGGTTGCCATGGACATAGTCGATCCGGGTCTGGACCTGCTACTGGTGACCTCGGACGGCTTCGGCAAGCGCACGGCCCTGGCTGAGTTCCCGGTTCAGGGTCGGGGTGGGGCCGGAGTTCGGGCACTCAAGGTCACTGAGAAGACGGGACCGGTGGCAGCCGCCAGGGTGGTCAAGCCTACCGAGGAGCTGATGGTGGTCTCGGCGGGTGGTCTGGTGATCAGGACCCCGGTGGAGCGGATACCCTGCTACGGCAGATCCTCCCAGGGGGTCAACGTGATGAACCTCAAAGAGGGAGACAAGGTGGCCTCCATTTCCTCGGCCAACGGCAACGGGAAGCACCGCGGGGAGGCGGATGCCGCGACTGTTGACGGCGAGGCGACCGAGGTGGTCCTCTCCGAGGACGGCCTGGTGGAGGAAGAGGAGATCGTCCTAACCAGTCTTACCACTGAGAACGGAAACGATAAGGAAGATTTGTAGGAGCCGGCTCCTGCCGACGAACCGCGGAAAGCAGGGCGCGTGGCGCTACCGAGCGTAGCGCCGTCCCTGTCTCCGCTGTCCGGATTGAGTGAAGGCTGAGGGGCAGGGCGATCTGCCCTGCCCTACGTTTTTATCTGCCCCGATGATTTCTGCCCCGGTGTTGTCTCGACGGCTTCTACCCGTGACCTCTCCCCCGTCTTTTCTGCCCTGTCCCTGCTATTGATGCCACCGTTAACCGTGTTATAATCAACCTGCAAGTGGAACAACTCTTGCGAAACGGTGTTCGGGCTCTCGTCGGAGCCCAGAGGTAGCGGATGTTGCGATACTCTGGGCCTAGAAGTTTCACAGGATGGTTGCCTAAGCCGTAGTTGGGCTTTCCGCTCGCCCTGGGAAGGGGCGTTGGAGGAAGGCCCTTTTGATTCGGTGTTCTGGGTTCTGAGTGCTGAGCACCCAGAACTCAGAACCCAGAACTCAGAACTGCGCTTTGGGAGTTGGTTGGATGATAGAAGTGAGGACGGTGCTGCAAGCCCTGCTCGATAATGTGGAGAGGGTCGTGGTCGGCAAGCATGCAGAGGTGGAATCGGCGCTGATTGCCCTGATCTGCGAGGGGCACGTGCTGATCGAGGACGTGCCTGGGGTTGGGAAAACGGTCCTGGCCAAGACCCTGGCCCGGAGCATCGGCTGCAGCTTCAAGCGCCTCCAGTTCACCCCTGACCTGCTCCCCAGCGACGTCACGGGGGTTTCCATCTTCAACCAGAAGACGGGAGAGTTCGAGTTCCGGCCAGGTCCCATCATCGCCCATATCGTCCTGGCCGACGAGATCAATCGGGCGACCCCCAAGACCCAGGCCAGCCTGCTGGAGGCGATGGAGGAGCGACAGGTCACCGTCGACGGTGTCACCTACCGGATGCCCAGGCCCTTCCTGGTGATGGCCACCCAGAACCCCATCGAGTATGAGGGAACCTTCCCCCTCCCGGAGGCCCAACTGGACCGATTCCTGATGCGAATCCGGTTGGGGTACCCCAGCCGGCAGGATGAGGTGGAGATCCTCGACCGGCAGCGATACTCCCATCCCCTGGAGAAACTCTCTCAGGTGGCCAGCCTGGAGGAGATGCTGGCCGTTCAGGCTCAGGTCAAGGAGGTATCCGTGGTGCCGTCCCTGCGGAGCTACATAGTCGACATCGTGTCGGCCACCCGAGACCATCCGAACGTCTACCTGGGGGCCAGCCCCAGAGGCTCCCTGGCCCTCTTCAGAACGGTCCAGGCTCGCGCCCTCCTGGCGGGTCGCGACTACGCCCTGCCCGACGATGTGAAGGTGCTGGCGGAACCCGTTTTGGCCCACCGTCTCATTATCAACCCGGCATCTCGCATCAAGAATGTGGATGCCACCCTGGTGATCCGTGAGATCCTCGATTCCCTGCCCGTCCCAGGGGGTCGGGTTTCGGTATCGATAAAGCGGTGAAGGCAGCCTTTGTAGTCACCTTAACCACCCTCGTCCTGGCCACCTCGCTTAGCACCGGCTGGGAGATCCTCTACCGGGTGTCGTACACCCTGGTAGGAGTTCTCGCGGTCTCCTTCCTTTGGAGTTGGATCAACGTCAGGTGGCTCTGGTTCCGGCACGAGATCAAGGCAACCCGTGCCCAGGTAGGAGGACAGATCGAGGAGCGGCTCATTCTGGAGAACACCAGTTGGGTCCCCAAGCTGTGGTTGGAGGTTCGCGACCACTCCACCCTCATGGGACGAAGGGGCAACCGGGTGGTCGCCCTGGGTGGCTACGGTAAGCGCACCCTGCCGCTGATCACCCCCTGCCGGGTTCGAGGTGTGTACACCCTCGGGCCCATCCACCTGGTCAGCGGTGACCCCTTTGGGCTGTTCAAGATGCGGCGGAAGCTTCCCATCGATGGCACGGTAGTGGTGTACCCGGCCATCACCGAACTCACCTCTTTCGGGCGGACACTGGGCGAGTTGCCTGGAGGCAGTATCCAGGGGCAGCGGGCCTACTTTACCACCCCTAACGCGGCTGGCATCAGGGAGTACCAACCCGGTGATGCCCTGAGCCGCATCCACTGGCTCAGCTCCGCGAGACAGCGGGGACTGATGGTGAAGGAGTTCGATCTGGACCCCCTCTCCGACGTGTGGCTCATCCTGGATCTGGACAGTGAGGTTCAGGTGGGTTCCGGGGAGGACTCCACGGAGGAGTGGGTGGTGTCGGTGGGCGCCACCCTGGCCAAGTACTTCCTGGACCAGCAGCGGGAGGTGGGCATCATCACCCAGCGTCGAGTTCTGGTGGCCGATCGAGGCTACCGGCAACTCCAGAAGGTGCTGGAGTTGCTGGCCGTAGCTCATGCCGACAGCAGCGTTCCCCTGGAGCGGGTCGTACTGTCGGAGGAGGTGCGCTTTTCGCGCGGGGCCACCGCGGTGATCGTTACCCCTTCCACGGACGAGCGCTGGTTGGCAGCCTGCCGGCTCTTGGCGGCGCGGGGCGTCTCGGTCCTGGCAGTCTTGCTGGAGGCCAGCACCTTTGGATCGAGGCAGTCATCCCTTCTGCTGGTGAGTTCTCTGGTGGCCAGCGGGGTGCCCTGCTACCTGGTGAAGCGGGGAGACAACCTCTCCCAGGCCCTGGCCCACCCGGCGGGAGGCCACCACAGCACCCCTACCTTTGGGAGAGGGTCGGGGTGAGGGCTGTCTGGTTGGCAGCGTCCCAGCCCTCACCCGCCCTTCGGGCGGCCTCTCCCAGAGAGAGAGGCGGTTGCGACCAAGCTGCGGCAAGCTGCAGCACTCCAAATGCGTAACATAATCGTCCGTGCCTCGTTGTTGAAAATAGGAGCAAGTAGTTCATGCTGCGGCTGATCCATGGTCCCCGTGAGGGATGGCTGTCGCTCCTGCTGTTGATGGCCGTCGTCCTGAGTCCTGCTGTGTCTCTGGCCGACGCCTCCTGGGTGGATGGCCTCTGGATCGTCCCCTGGCTGGCCTTCCTCTCCCTTCTATTGGGCTTCATCCTCGCCAAGCTACCGGTGCGAGGGCCTATTGCCCACCTCTTCGCCTTAGAGGTGGGCTTGGTGGGTATAGGTTTCTACTTCGCTGCCCTGGGACCCCGGGGCGATTGGGAGGAGCGATTCCTGTGGCTGTTCGGCCGGATCTGGGCCTGGCTGGAGGTGGTCTTCAGCGGGGGGATGGGCAACGACAACATGCTCTTCGCCCTGTTAATGTCGCTGCTGGCCTGGTTTCTCGGCTATCTCTCGGCCTGGCTCACCTTCCGAAGACACGACATACTGCTCCCCATCGTGGCCTGCGCCTCGGCCCTCCTGCTGAACCTCTCCTACGGAGCCCCGAACCCGGAGTCCAACATCTTGGTCGTTCTGATGGCCTCCCTGCTGCTGCTTATACGGATCACGCTGTTCGAGAAGGAGAGGGACTGGGGCCGGGCTGGCGCCGAGTACCATCGAGGTCTCACCTGGAACAGCCTCTGGGGCAGCGCCCTTCTGTCGGCCGGCCTTCTGGCCGTTGCCTGGACACTCCCGATAGGGAGTGTCAACGCGGCTGTGGCGGAGAACTGGTATCGGGTCACCGGTCCGTGGCAGGGGTTGCAGGAGGAGTTCGACCGGCTCTTCGCCTCCATCGGAACCATGGGGGGTAAGGTGGAGGGCAATCGTTTCGCCAAGACCATGGCCCTCAAGGGGGCTATCGAGTTGGGCACGGATCCCGTCATGGTGGTCTGGTCGCCGCTGCCCGAGTACTGGGCCACCCAGACCTACGATGAGTACAACGGCCACGGGTGGGTCAGCACGGCGGAGCAGACCTCTCGGCTGGAAGCCAACAACGAGCAGCTGGCGAGCGTCACCACCTACCGGGGGCGACTGGACGTGGAGCAGCGGTATAAGCTGCTGTCTGGCAGAACCAGCAACGTCTTCGCGGCTACCTCGCCGGTGAAGCTGAGCCTTCCGGTGTACGCCGACCACTTCGATAATCTGGAGGACTTGACTGCGCTGCGATCCACCATCCCCATGCGGCCGGGCCAGCAGTACGCCGTCATCTCCTCCGTGTCGGTGGCCACTGCCGATCAACTGCGCCAGGCCGGTACAGACTACCCGGAATGGACCGCCCGATACCTGGAGTTGCCGCGATCCCAGGCTACCCGGCGGGTGATCGCTATGGCCCGCCGGCTGGGCGGGACCGTCGGAAATCCCTATGCCGCCACGTCTTTCCGTCGGGCTGGGGAAGACGGCACCACGGCTCGCGGGGCGCCGAGGGGGCCCGACAATCCTTATGATGCCGCCCTGGCCATCCAGGAGTACCTGCGCGGCTTCCGCTACGAGGTCAATGTGGAGTCGCCTCCCACCGACCGGGACGTGGTGGACTGGTTCCTGTTCACCTCTAAGGAGGGGTACTGCGACTACTTTGCCTCAGCCATGGCGGTCATGGCCAGGGCCATCGGTATACCTTCCAGGGTAGTGAGCGGATATAACACCGGCACCTTCAACGAACGGACCGGCCTCTACGAAGTCAGGCAGGAGAACGCCCACTCCTGGCCAGAGCTGTTCTTCCCGGCTTACGGCTGGGTTCGCTTCGAGCCTACCCCGACCCAGCCGATGCCGGAGAGACCCGGGGTTCCCATCGCGGAGCCGAACCCCACGGACTTGTCGGCCGAGGGCCTCAGCGTGAGCGTCTCCGATTCCAGCCTGGGGGATCGGGAGAAGGACCTCTACAGCGACGGCTTCGACCTGGGCGGGGGCGTTTCCGCCATCGGGACGTCGCAGGAAGCCAACTCCACGAACGTGCTGTGGCTGGCCGTGCCCCTCTTCCTGGGAGCCCTTCTGCTGACTCTCTTGGCGGCCCGAAGGTTGGTGCTATCTCGCCTCAGCCCCAGCGGGCGGGCATACCTCCAAATGTGCTGGATTGCCGGCCTCTTGGGCTGGCGGCTTCGTCCCTCCCATACCCCTGACGAGTACGCCCAGGTACTGGGCGCCGTCTCGCCGGGGTTGGAGTCCGAGGTCCGAGCGGTAGCAGGGTCCTACGCCCAGGAAACCTATGGGGGGAAAAACCCTACGGCCGAAGATAGGGCCGTGCAGTCCTGGCATCGGATGCGGTGGAGATTCCCGTTGCAGTTGCTGAAACTTGCCGTCAGCCGTCAGCTTCCAGCTATTGGCCTCTTTCAGCGGCCGGCTATCGGCGATCAGCTGTCAACCCGGGACTCGACGGCCACGGGGCCGAAATCGCGTCGCGGCAGATAGCCGGCTCTGGTCGGTAACGCATCCCTCTGTTTTTCGGTTGTGCGCTGCCTGCTGATGGCTGAATGCTGGCCGATGATGGCTTGCTGGAGGTGACCCATGGCTGAAAAGATAGTCAAGCCGGAACGTCGGCGACTCGACCGACGTCAGGATCGATTGGCCGCGCTGGGCGATGCCGTGGAAGAGGGCGGTTGGGGCGACCGCCGGGTCCACTGCTGGGACCTGGAAGTCGAATGCACCGAGGAGCGCCGTAAGCGTTGCGCTGCCCACTTCGTGAAACGGAACTGCTGGGACCTGTGGGCTGTCGAGTACTTCCCCCCGGGGCGCAAGCCCTGCTGCCACGGCGATGTGGACTGCACCGAGTGCCCCATCGCCTCTGCGAAGTTCGGCGGCACCCTGGCGGTCCACGTCCCCATTCCGGCCAGGGGCGGGGGAGGCCAGGGGGCTGCGACTCCGGCCGACCGTTCCCCGACCTACTGCGCCTACCTGTACAGTCTCAAAGAGAGCAGTGGAGCGCGAGGTGACGATACCAGCAGAACGGTGTTTCGCTGCCAGCGGCGGCCGGGTATCCAGCTCCACAGCACCTACGTCTCCGAGGTGTGCGGCTCACCCGAGCATAGGGAATGTACCTTTTGCGACACCAAATGATTAGACAATTAGGGCTCTTGGCTATTGCATGCACATCGTCCATGTAGTATATTCCTGATGGCGGCAGCAATAGCCCCTGGCTGAGCTCTGCATGGTTCGCACTCCGACTGTGGTAGTCCGACGAGGAACGTCTGCACCAGCTCGTGCCTGCATGACCGTCCGACAAAGAGGTAAAGGAGGTATTCAGGGGGTGAGCTTTGTGGACAAGACTCTTCGGTGTCGTGAGTGCGGGCGGGATTTCGTGTTCACGGCCGGCGAGCAGGAGTTCTATCAGCTCAAAGGGCTGCTGAACGAGCCTGCCCGGTGCCCCGAGTGTCGTTCCCTGCGGAAGTCTCAGAGGACAGGCCAGGATGGCTCCGGTAGGGGATCCGAGTCCCGATCGGCTCGCGAGATGCATCCCGCCATCTGTGCCGACTGTGGGGCTCAGACCCTCGTTCCCTTCCTGCCTCGGGGCGACAAACCGGTGTACTGCAGCACCTGCTTCGATCGAGTGAGGGCCAATCGGTAGCCGTTCGGTACAAAGAAGGGCCGGGCATCTTGCCCGGCCCTTCTTTGTACCTCTTTGTAGCCGCAGGCTTTACGCCTGCGCGGTCCACGTGGTGAAGCTGCGCTCTGCCGAAATGGCTACGCGCACCCGTGAAGGGTGCGGCTACAGCCCTAGCTCCGCCACCAGATGCCTCAGGAAGCCCTCGGCATCGGCCACCAGGCCTATGGCCTGAAAGCTACCTCGATCCGACAGCTTGGTGACCACGGCGGGGTTGATGTCCACACAGACGGTGGTGACGTTGGCCGGCAGCAAGTTGCCCACGGCGATGGAGTGGAGCATGGTGGAGATCATCAGGGCCAGGTCCACTCCCCGCTGAATCACCGCCCTCATTCTCCGCTGGGCCTCGATCACATCGGTGATCACGTCGGGCAGGGGACCATCGTCCCGGATCGAGCCGGCCAGCACGAACTCCACCCCCTGCTTTACGCAGGCATGCATGATCCCCTTGGTCAGCATCTCCTGCTCCACCGCCGCCCGGATGCTGCCCGCTGCCCGGATCCGATTGATGGCCCGCAGGTGGTGCTGGTGGCCTCCCTCCATGGGGGTTCCCTCCGATAGCGATACGCCCAGGGATGTGCCGAAGAAGGCCCCCTCGATGTCGTGGGTGGCCAGGGCGTTCCCCGCGAAGAGGTAGTTGATGTAGCCCGCCTCGATCAGTTTCACCATCATCGGCGCAGAACCGGTGTGTGCGATGGCTGGGCCGGCCACCACCAGGGTCTTCCCGCCCCGGGCCTTGATCGCCTTCATCTCCGTTGCGATCTCTCGGATCAGGTTGGCCTTCGGCTTCTCACTGGAGACGGCGCTTCCCATGAAGCTGAAGACCTCCTTCTCCTCGCGGCTTCGTTCCAGCGGTATCACCCGGATCCCCTGGTGGCCCACCACCACCTGCTCGCCCTTTATTACGTCGGCCACGGCGCAGTTGCGCGCGGTCCCCGTGGCCCAGTCGATCACGACGCCCAGGTCCATCTCGGGGTTGGCCACCTCCACCCATCCCCCATTCAGCCGCACCAGGGTCACCAGGTTGGTGGTGGAGTAGAAGCTCTCCGGGAATACTCCGTCGGCGGGAGCCGGCTCGGTGTGCGCTACCTCCACCGTGGGGACCGTCGCACCCAGACGGCGGGCGTGGCGTATCAGCAGATCCAGCAACTCCGGCGACTCGGCCCGTATCTCCAGGCGGGCGTAGCTAGGCTCCGCCTTTCGGCGCCCCACCCGGATCTCCTGGACGTCGAAGTCCCCCCCTCGGTCCATGACCTCGTCCATTATCTGAGGGAGGATCATGGAGTCGATGATGTGGCCTTCCAGTTCGATCACCTGAGTGTAGACGTGCTGATCGTTCATGCTACCTCCGTTCCAAGCTGATGAAACCGCGACTGCGGTCGCGCTGGGCATTGACGGGGAAGGAAGGGGTCGTGGATGTCCTTCTAAGGAGATTATATCACCCCTCCCTTGCCTTGCCCTCCATCGATGGACTAATCTGTGGGAGGCTGCGTATCCTCGATCCCGAATCACCTGTGCCTAGTCACGTAGGAGAAGATAGGACTATGAAGTCGATCGTTTGGCATGGACCTTTCGAAGCTAGCTTTGAAGACTCACCGGTGCCGGTACCTGGAGAGGGGGAGGCGCTGATCAAGGTCGCCTATGCCGGCATTTGTGGCTCAGACATCACCATATACTCCGGCAAGCACTGGCGTGCCAAACCTCCCATGATCCCGGGCCACGAGTTCTCGGGAGAGATCGTCGAGGTCAGGGCTCCGGGCGCCAGCTTCAAGGCGGGTGATCCCGTCGTAGTCGAACCCCTTCTCCCCTGTGGCAAGTGCTACGCGTGCCAGTCGGGCGCCTATCACGTGTGCACCCGACTGAAGCTGCTGGGCAACGACTGCGACGGCGGGTTCGCCGAGTACGTCGTGGCCCCAGCCCACCGGGTCTATCATCTCCCCGAGGGTCTGGGCTTGAAGGAAGCCGCCCTGGTGGAGCCTGCCGCTGTGGCCACTCACGACGTCCGTCGCTCCCAGGTCAAGCTGGGGGACCACGTGGTCGTTCTGGGTGGCGGCCCCATCGGGTTGCTGGTGGCTCAGGTCGCTCGACTCGCTTCCGCGAGGCCGGTGGAGATAGTCGAGGTCAGCGACTGGCGAGCCGAACTGGCTCGCAAGATGGGCTTCGATCCCATCGATCCCAGCAAGGTTGACATGGTCGAGGAAGTACTGCGCCGGACCGAAGGGAAGGGTGCCGACGTCCTCTTCGATACGGCCGGTGCGGCCTCCGTCGTGGCCCAGTTTGCTGCCCTCACCAGGGTGCATGGCCAGGTGGTCATCGTCGCCATGCCCAAGGAGCCGCACCCGGTCGATACGGCTGCCTTCGCCCTGAAGGAGATCGACCTGCGTGGCTGCCGTGTCTACAACTCCGATGACTATCGGGCCGCGATCAACCTGATTGCCGAGGGGAAGATCGACGTGGAGTCGATGATCTCTCACATCCTGCCGTTGGAGCAGGGGGTGGAGGGGTTGGAGTTGGCCCGCAAGGGCGATGCTTCTATGAAGGTGTTGCTCAAGCCGTAGCGAGGACTGAGGACTGAGGACTGAGAACTTGGAACTCAGTCCTCAGTCCTCAGTCCTATGGTGCACTCAATACATCCCCGTCAGGTCTGCTTAGGATTGGAAGGAGACAACATGGGTACCTTAACGGGACAGACGGCCATCGTGGCCGGCGCCAGCAGCGGGATGGGTAGGGCTACCGCCCTGGCCCTGGCTTCCGCGGGTTGCAGGGTGGTAGCTGTGGCCCGCAGGGAGGAAGTCCTGCGAGAACTGGCCTCCGAGGCGGCTGCGGCCGGAGGCGAGGTCGTGATCCGGAAGGCGGATGCATCCCGAAAGGCCGACGTGGAGGCTGCAGTTTCGACAGCCGTCGACCTTTTCGGGAAGATCGATATCCTGGTCAACGCGGTGGGCACCAACACCCCCAATCGGGACCTGGCCCATCTCACCGACGAGGACTGGCACCACCTGATCGACACCAACCTGCACGGAGCCTACTACCTCACCCGGGCCATCCTGCCCCAGATGCGGCAGCAGGGCGGCGGGCTCATCATCCACATCTCTTCCATCTCCGGGCGCTGGACCGACCAGTCGGGGATCGCCTACCAGGCGGCCAAGCGGGGTGTCATCGGCCTGGCCCACGCCACCATGCTGGAGGAGAGGTTGAGCGGGATTCGGGTGAGCGTCGTCCTCCCCGGCCTGTGCGACACCCCTCTCATGAACAAGCGGAAGACTCCGCCCACCCGCGAGCTGCTGGACAAGGCCATGCAGCCGGAGGACATCGCGGCGGCTTGCCTCTTCCTGGCCAGCCTGCCGGCCCGAACCTACGTCCCCGAGTTGGTCATCATGCCGGGCATGATCCACTGCATAGGCCAAACTGCATCCTAAGCAT
>JAJZQR010000145.1 GCA_021806765.1 Chloroflexota bacterium
CGTACTGATCGACGTGGAGCAGGGAGCTTTCCAGGTGGACGTGGCCGTCGATCAGCCCCGGCGCCAGGTAGCGACCCCTCAGATCCACCACCTGCCGAGCGTCGGTGTACTCCCCGATCCCCGCGATCCGCCCCTCGGCCAGCGCCACGCTTCCCTCTTCGATCTCCCCCGTGAAGCTGTTGACGATGCGCGCGTTTCGGAAGACCGTATCCGCCGGGGCATTCCCCCGTGCCACCGAGATAAGCCGCTTCCAGTCCATGGCAGTCCCGCCTCGATGTGCTTGATCGGCAGTCCATGGCGCCTGCTGAGAACGTCCGGCCGGCTTACCCTCCACGGTCTGCAGCAGGACGGCCGGGGCCGGCGCTCGTGCAACGAGGTATTAAACTGGGATACTACACTTCAAAGGATTCAACCGCAAGATTCGGATAGCGCTGCCTTTGCGCTCGCGTTATCATCCCGATGTGGGCCGCCGTTCCCACGTGGAAGCATTGGTCATCAGAGGGGAGTCGATCCATGGATGAGGAAAGCCGCTGCCGGCCCCGGGAGTCCGCCAACGGAAGAGCGAGGGAACTGGTGGAGGAGGTGTGCCGTCACCTTCAGAGCCGGCCGGAGGAGACCCTGCACCTGGCTGCCCTGGCGGCGATGGTTGGGGTGAGTCCCCACCACCTGCAGCGCACCTTCAAGAGTGTCACGGGGATGTCGCCCCGCCAGTACGCCGAAGCCTGCCGCCTGGGGCTGCTGAAGGGCCGGCTCCGGGACGGCCATGGGGTGACCGAGGCCCTGTACGAGGCCGGATACAGTTCCAGCAGCCGTCTGTACGAGCGAGCGCCCCTTCAGTTGGGGATGACCCCGGCCACCTACCGTCGAGGCGGCCTGGGGGCTCGGATCGGCTACACCATCGTCGATTGCCCCCTCGGGCGGCTGCTAGTGGCCGCCACCGAGCGGGGCGTCTGCGCCGTCAGCCTCGGAGACTCCGACGAAGCCCTGGAGTCTGAGCTGCGAAGGGAGTATCCGGCGGCGGAGATCTATCGGGACGAAACCGGGCTGAGACGGTGGACGGACATCCTCCTCGACTACATGGGCGGCCGCCGGCTGGAGGTCGATCTCCCCCTCGACCTGACGGCTACCGCTTTCCAGTGGCGGGTGTGGCAGGAACTCAGGGCCACCCCCTGCGGCACCACCCGGTCCTACGGCGAGATCGCCCGTTCCCTCGGGTGCCCCTCCGCGGGTAGGGCCGTCGCCCGCGCCTGCGCCGGCAACCGCGTGGCGATGGTGATCCCCTGCCATCGGGTGATCAGAGGGGATGGGGAACTCGGTGGCTACCGATGGGGGATAGAGCGAAAACGAACCCTCCTGGCCCGCGAGCGTTCGGCATCTCGACCCGATGGAGAGACTGGAGGAGGGCAGGGTCGCCCCTGACCCCGCCCTCCTTGACGGCCCAACCGGGGGGAGGATATCCTCCCCCCGGTTGAGGAAGCCTCCTCGCTGCGGTACCCTTCCCCGCCCGCTGGCTGCCGGCCATGAGCTGGGCGCGCCCCTCCCCCCACCCCGTGACGTGGAGGCCCCTACGGCTCCTCCGTGAGCCGAAGGAATTCGGGCAGGGCCGCCATCACCAGGTCGACGGCGTCCAACCAGAAATCGGGTTTGGTGAGATCCGCTCCCAGATGCCGGAGGGCCAGATCCTCGGTGGTCATGCGGCCCGTATCCCGGAGCAGCCCCACGTAGCTTTCCTCGAACTCCGGGCCCGCCTCCAGCGCCCTCGCATAGATGCCGGCGCTGAGCAGGAAGCCGAAGGTGTAGGGGAAGTTGTAGAAGGGTGTACCGGAGCCGTAGAAGTGCGCCTTGGAAGCCCAGAACTGGGGATGGTATCCGGCCAGGCCGTCTCGGAAGGCATCCTTCTGGGCCTGGACCATCATCTCGTTCAGTTGGTCAACGCTCAGGGGTCGCTGCTTCCGGGCATCGTAGAACCGCTGCTCGAAGAGGAACCGAGCGTGGATGTTCATGAACATGGTGGCGGCGTCGCGCATGGCTTCGTCCAGCAGCGCCAGCTTCTCCTCCTGGCTTCGAGCCCGGGATATGGCTGCTCGCGAAACGACCAGCTCGGCAAAGGTGGAGGCCGTCTCCGCGGTGCTGAGGGTGAACCCCCTCGCCATGATGGGGAGATCCCATTGTACGTGGTTGTGGTAGGCGTGGCCTAGCTCGTGGGCCAGGGTGGAAGCCCCATCGCTGGTTCCGCTGAAGGTCATGAAGACCCTGCTCTGCCGGCTCACGGGAAGGCTGGTGCAGTAGCCGCCCGGCCTCTTTCCTGGGCGATCCTCGGCCTCTACCCACCGGCTTTCCAGGGCCAATCGGGCGAAGCCTGCCATGCGAGGGCTCAACCGGTGGAACTGCTCGACGACGAAGTCGGCGGCCTCGTCGTAGCTGAGGGACCGGACGGAACCGCCCAGTGGGGCCAGTTCGTCGTACCAGTGGAGCGATTCCAGCCCCAGCAGCTTTGCCTTTCGGTGAAAGTAGGTCACCAGGCGGTCCTTGGCGCTGTCCACCGCGGCCCACATAGCCTCAAGGGTGGCCTGAGAGATCCGGTTCTCCTTCAGCGCTCTTTTCAGGGGGGAATCCCAGCCTCGGTGGCGGTAGGTGGTCAGGCGGAAGCCCGCCAGGTGGTTGAGGGCGGTGGCGCACAGCTCCGACTCCGCCTCCCAGGCCCGGGTCCAACGATCGAAGTGCGCGGCTCGCACGGCGGGGTCGGGATGGGAGAACCTGTTGTAGGCCTGGCCGGCGGACAGTTCCTCCGTCTTGCCGTTCTCCTCCCACGGGATGGTGATCCGTCCCACCACTGTCTGATAGAGTCGCTCCCAGGCGCGGTAGCCGTCGACGGAGAGGTCCACGATCAGGGTCTCCTGCTCGGGGGGCAGCAGTTCGGCGGCGTTCTCCCGCGCCTCCTGAAGCTGGAAGGCGATGGGCCGAAACCAATCGTCGGCCAGCAGTTGCTGCCAGGCTGCCTCGTGGAACTGTCGGATCCGATCCTTGAGCTGCAGCTCCGAGCCCTCGAAGGCGGCGATCAGCTGCTGAACCCTGCCGGACAGCAGCCTGGCCTCCGCGTCGTTAACGTCCTGGGACATCAGGCAGCCCACGAAGGCGCGCACCTCGTCCAACTGCTCCTCGATCCGGTCTCTGAGTTGAAGGGTCAGGTGCCACTGGTTCAGGGACTCTGGCGTGACCTCGAGGGCGAGCAGCTGGATCTGCTCTCGAAGCTGGTCCGGCGCCTTCGCCAGGGTGTCCAGGAGGTGCAGCAACGCCGGTGAGCGGCTACCTCCCTCGAAAACGGGATCCAGGTCCCAGGTGAGGCTATACTTGCTGGCCAATTCCCCTACTCCAGTCGACGATCTCCACCTCCGCCTCAGGGGCGAACCCGAAGGTGTCGGAGAACCGCTGCTTGACCTTTTCTATGAGGCCGCAGACGTCCGAGAAGCGGGCGCCCCCCAGGTTGACGATGAAGTTGTTGTGTTTCGGCGAGATCTGGGCACTGCCAATCTGGTGCCCGGCCAGACCCAACCGGTTGATAGCGTAGCCCATGGAGACCTTGCCGTGCCACCGGCCATCCACCATCTCTCGGACGTCGGGCCAGGCGGCCAGGACTCGGGCCACCTCCTCCGCCCTCTCGACGTTCTTGAAGACCGAACCGCAGGTGGGGTACTCCATGGGGTGGTTTCGGTGCCGGTACTCGATGTTGGACCGGTAGGCATGCCGGGCGCTCTGTAGCTCCTCCTCCTGGACCTGGCGAAGCCGGAAGGTGGCGGAGAGCACCACCAGCCTTCGGTTCTGCTTGACGGCACTGTCCCGGTAGGAGAATCGCAGGTCGGCGTTGCCGAGGGTGTGGACCGCCACTCCCTCCTCTCGGATCTCCAGGACCTCGGCCGTTTCCAGCACGTCCTTCAGCTCCCCGCCGAAGGCCCCCACGTTTCCTCTCACCGCCGCGCCAGCAGTACCTGGAAGCCCGCCGGCCCACTCCAGGCCCGCATAGCCCCTGTCGAAGCCGAAGGTGATGACCCGATCGAGTTCCTCGCCCGCAAATGCCCGTACGAGCCCCCCCTGGAGATCGCGGATCTGGGGCTCGGCGGCCGAGGTGAGCCGCAGCACGGCTCCGTCGAAAGGGTCGTCTGGGAACAGCATGTTGGAGCCGAGGCCGACCACGATCAGCCTTTCGACTCGGTTGGCGCGAACGAAGTCGAGAGCCCGCAGGACGTCGTTCTCGCTGCTGGCCTCCAGCAGAAAGCGGGCTGTGCCACCTATTCTGTAGTAGACAACGGTGGACAGGGGGAAATTCTGGTGCTCAATCATGGTCAGAAGCCGGCTTTCGGTCTCTCGTGCTGCACCCGAACGGGTCGGAGTGCACCAGGTCTCTCCTACGTATTATCACTGGTATCTGCCACTTCCGTCTATCGCTACCTGGCGATTGGGTTTGCTGTCGAAAGAAGGCAGGATGCGCTCCAGGAGAGGGATCTGGTGGTGTCGGGCGGGGGCCACGCCCCCGCCCGCCTTCAAGCGTCGTCCTTACTTGAGGTCGTACTGGTCCAGGTGATAGGTGCTGATCAGGGAACTCACCTTGGATGCGTAGCCGGGATCGGTGGCGTACCCGTCGTTGTGCATCCGCTGGGCGAACTGCACGGGATCGCTGGTCTGGAAGGCGTCCGCGTAGCGCGGATTATCCGCCAGGAAGCGCCCGTGGTCCATGACGGACTCGTACAGGTTATGGTACGCCTTGAAGCCGGCCTGGACCGTCACGGTCTGCCCGTTGAACACTTCCTGAGTGGGCAGGTTGATGACGCCCGCGGGGCCGGCGCCCGAATCGGCCTTGATGCCGAAGTAGTTCTGGGCCTGCACGGAGAGCCCGCTTCGACCCCACTCCGACTCCAGGATAGCCTGGGCTATGGTGACGGAAGCCGGCACGTGGGTCTCCTTCTGGGACTCCTGAGCGGCAGGCACTACCGCGGCTATGAACTTTTCAGGGGTCGAGATGTCCGGCGTCGGCGCGCTCTGATCCTGAGCGGCGGGAGCAGTGACCGCGAAGTTGATCGACTGCGCCGTGCTCTGGCTGACCGTCGTGACCGCGGGCTGGCTGTTAGCAGCCGGCGTGGCGGCGGCAGCGTAGGCGGGCGAAGCGCCGGCCCAAGGATGCAGGAGGACCGTCAGCAGGAGCATTCCCGAGGCCGCCGTCATGCCGGTTCGCTGGGCCAGTTCCCTTCGAGGTCGAAGGAAAGCTAGCTCTACGAACCGCCGGCCGGTAGCCTTCGCGCGGTCGAAAACGCCGACCTTGCTTCGCTGTTCGGTTTTCTCTTTCGGATCGGCACCGGCGGCACGTGAGTCGAAGCCGCGGCGGACCGACCTATTCTTGCCTGAAAGCACTGAGTACCTCCTGAAACGGGTACAGCCAGGTAGAAGCGAAATGCAAAATAGGCTTCCACGAAGCTGTAGCAATAGTGTGGCTGCCCGGGGCGCAGAAAGACCCCATACTGGTAGTTCAGCGGCAGCTATTCGGTTAACTCTAGCTGGATATCCTGGGTGTTTATCCGGGGCCGCAGCCCGCAGGCGGCGGATGCCCCCCGGCAACCCAAAGAACAAACGCGACATGGATAGGATAACAGACAGAGAACACATGTGCAAGATGACACAATATAACAGACGAAAGAAGCATATAAGAAGATAAAGAGAAGCAAGTGGCCTATGCGGGGTTGGCCAATACCCGATTCAGTCGCAAATGATCGTCCGTGAACCTCTGCTACCTGGTTCGCACAAAACGTGCAGTAATCGATGTCGCAGTCGGTAGGGGTGAGCCGCGTTCGCCCTTCGGCTCGGTGGCCAGACCTGGATGGCCGGTTGCCGCGAGGGGATGGGGGTCAGGATTCTTAGGGGGGAGATCTCTACATGGGCATTCTGGCGCGGCTCAGTCTCTCGGGAAGGCGGCCGCTGCTAGCGGTCGCTGCCTTCGCGGTGGCCGTCGCAGCAGGGGCCTGCGCCCCATCCACCGGGCCATCGACTCCGGGATCCTCAGCGCCGGCCACGCTACCCACCCCGATCGCCAACCCTTCCATTCCCAGCCTCGGCCACATCTTCGTACTCCTGATGGAGAACAAGGAGTACGGGGACGTCATCGGCTCCTCCAGGGCGCCTTACATCAACGATCTGGCCCGGTCGTACGCCGTGGCTGCCCAGTACTATGCTATCCGCCACCCCAGTCTGCCCAACTACCTGGCCCTGGCGTCCGGTTCCACTCAGGGAATGACGACCGATTGCGAGAACTGCTCCTTCGATGCGGTGAACCTGGTGGATCAATTGGAGCCGCAAGGGAAGAGCTGGAAGGCCTACATGGAGGATATGCCCAGCCCCTGCTTCAACGGGGAATCCAGCGGTGGGATCGGGCCTTTCGGAAACAACTACGTCCGCAGACACAACCCGTGGATGTACTTCCAGGACATCAGCGGCAATCCGGCCCGCTGCAACCAGGTGGTGCCCCTGAGCGAGTTCGCCGGCGACCTCCAGAACAACCGGCTGGCGGACTACGTCTGGATCACTCCGAACCTCCAGCACGACATGCACGATGGATCCATCGAGGAGGGGGATAGCTGGCTCTCGTCCTTCGTACCCCAGATCCTGGGTTCACCTGCCTGGAAGGATGACGGCGTGCTCTTCATAATCTGGGATGAGGGGACGACCAACGCGAGCTGCTGCGGGTATGCGGCGGGAGGGCACACCATTGCCCTGGTGATCGCCGCCAAGGGCAAGATGGGGTATCAGTCGCAGACCGCCTACACCCATTACAGCGTCCTGCGGACCATCGAGGAGGGCTGGGGTCTGGGACTCCTGGGGGGCGCGGCAGACCCCGGCACCAAGGCCATGGCCGATTTCTTCCAGTAGGGGCGTATTGCATACGCCCTTACTCGCTGAGGGTGAAGGGCGGGTAGCGGTCGGTAGTGAGCAGGAAGGCGTAGGCATCCACACGGAGGGTCCAGCGCATCACCCCCACCACGAAGTCGAAGAGTCCTCGCGGGTAGCGAGTGGTGAACAGGATGGCGAACCAGGCGATGATGATGGCCACCGCCGCCGCGATGTACAGGAAGAAGAGCAATATGTAGTGAGGGATGGCCAGCAGCCACTTGACCAGGGGCAGCCAGCGGTTGAGTTCGGTCCTGGCGTCGGGATAGAGAAGGTCTACGTGGATCGCTTGCCCTTCGTCGGTGGAGGGGTACTCGTCCCGCAGCAGGGACAGATAGGCAGTCACCCGGGCGGCGAAACTGATGAGCCCGTAGTTCCAGTCGAACCACCAGCGAGGGTATTTCAGGCGGAACAGCAGCATCAGCACCGTCGGTATGAACAGGTACCAGACGAAGCCGTAGTATCCTGATCGGCCGCCACCCGTGAGGAAACCCAGGACGATGGCTATGGGTATTACCGTGAAGATCCGGAAGAATGTGGTCAGACGGTCCAGGATTTCCGGGTAGTCCACGGTCAGGTTGGCGGGGTATTCGGTCGGGATTTGTGCCATGGTGTTTGCCTCCACCTTCAGCCATGATGCCGAAGAAGACCGCAGGGATCGTGCCGCGGAAGGGTTGCCAAGCGCATGGTTCGCGGCGTTGGTTCCAGCGTCGAGGTTGCCGACCGGGCGGCAGGGAACGAGTCCCTGTCCTGCTGCATCAGAGTAGCGTGCGCAATAGGGTTGCGAGACGAGAGCTACTAGCCTGAGAGTTCTCGGGAGCGACGGGCGGCTGCCTTCACGGCCTCCACGAAGATCTCGACCAGCCTCCCCTCAGTCATCACCTTCAGAGCGGCCTCCGTGGTGCCATTGGGGGAGGTGACCTTTCGGCGCAGCTCGCCCGGTTGGTCGCTGCTTTCCAGCATCAGCTTCGCCGCCCCCAGGATGGTGTGGAGGGTGAGCTGTCTCGCCATCTCCTCGGGCAGCCCGACCTCGATGCCCGAACGGATCATGGCTTCGGCCATCAAGAAGACGTAGGCGGGTCCGCTGCCGCTGAGGGCCGTGACGGCGTCCAGGAAGCTCTCGTCGGTTCGAACGGTGGTGCCGACGGCCTTGAGGACCGCTTCGGCGGTGTCCAGATCACGGTCTGTCGCGTGCTGGCCCTTGCAGAGGGCGGCTGCTCCCTCCCCGATCTGTGCCGGCGTGTTTGGCATCACCCTGACCACCCGGTTGGTATCGCCCAGTTCCCGCTCGATGCGATGGGTGGGAACCCCGGCGGCTATGCTGATGACCAGCTTCTCCCGGGTGATGGTCCCGCGCAGCCCTGCCAGCACCTCGCTCATCTGCTGCGGCTTGATGGCCAGCAGAACGATGTCGGCCTGCCTGGCGGCGGTGCAGTTGTCCTCGACCACCTGGATGCCGAATTGCCCGGCGAACAGCTCCAATCGGTTGGGACGGACGTCGGCGGCGACCAGGCGGCGGCGAGCTATGGCCCCCCTGGCCAGGAGCCCGCGCACCAGCGCCTCGCCCATGTTGCCCGCGCCGATGATGGCGACGGTCTTATCTGTCAGGGGCATCTCGGTGACTCCTCGTCGGGGAAGCGTTGCGCCCGGGAAACCGGGTGGCGCAGATGATAGCACAGACGGCCTGTTCCATCACCGGCGGCGGGCGTAGTTCTCGATGATGAAACCCGCTATGCTGTGGCGAGTGGGTGCCGAGGGGATCGCATCGCGGGAGAACCAGCGAGCATCCTCCAACTCCTGGTGATCGACGGCGACCTCGCCTCCGGCGTAGCGGGCGAGGAAACCTACCATCAACTGGCTGGGGAAGGGCCAGTTCTGGCTGCCCACGTACTGGATGTCCTCGACCTCGACGCCCGCCTCCTCCCTGACCTCGCGCCGAACAGCCGCTTCGAGCGACTCACCGTTGTCGACGAAGCCGGCGATCAGGGCGTAGCGCCCGGGCGCCCACCCGGGCTTCCGAGCCAGCAGCACCCGATCGCCGTCGTGGACCAGGACGATCACGGCCGGGTGGAGGTGGGGGTAGTGCTCGTAGCGGCAGTTGGGGCAGCGCTTCCCCCACTCGTTGTCGATGCGCTCGGTGGTTGCGCCGCAGCGCGGGCAGTGGCCGCTGGTAGCTTCCCAGTAGAGGAGCTGCATGGCCGTGCCGCCCAGGGAGAGCAGTTCGTCGGGCAGCCGCGTCCCCTGCATGGGTACCATGGTCTCCCGATGGAAGCCGGCCGGAGGGGGGACGTCTCGGGGTAGGGCGGCGGCCCAGCAGGGGCTTCCATGCCAGCTTCCCAGCCACAGGCGGGTCGTGACGTGGCCCTCGAGCCCTTCCGGCAGGTCGCCGAAGGGTAGGGAGGGCTCGGGCCCATCGGGCACCACGAGGCCCTGCTCCTGGACGATCAGCCAGTAGCCGAATTGGGCCGGGGCAGTCCGTCCATTCTTGGCCGGCACGAAGTCCCCGTGCAGGCAGTCCACGTTGAAGGGGAGGTATACCGTGAGAGGGGTGCTCTCGGCCACCCCTGAGGTCTGATGATCCATCGGTTTCTCTCTCCGAAGCTCCGGTTGAGCGGTGCCGCTTATGATACACCAAAGGGGGAGCTGGGTTCGTGGCTGGCAGAGGGCAGGGCGATTGCGAGCGTGAGTTGCGGCAGGTCATGGCCAACCTCCAGCCCTGCGCCTGGCCGCACATGGGGAATGCCCGGGGGTTCTACTCGGTTCCGAACCCGCGTGACCTGGGGAGTCCGGGGTGAGTTGAGCCTCCTCCTTCTGACAGCCTCCATAGCAGACAATAGAAAGAGCCCATGTAGCTCTGGCGGCTCCTAGCTCGATGCGCTGAGGTGCCACTCGGCCTGGCTGATCTCGGCTTCCCTCAGGATGCGGCCAAGAAGGGCCACGCCGACGTCCCCCCTGTGGGGGTTGGGAAGGGTGAGGCGGATCGTGCCCCTGATCATGAACTGGTGGCGCGTGCCGGAGTAGGGGCCATCGAAGCCGAGGGCATGAAGCCGGCGGACCAACTCCGCGCGGGAGACGGGACGCAGCGAGGGCACCTACGCGACGTCCTTCCTGACCGATAGGTCCATGCCATCGATCACCGGAACGGGAAGCTGTTTCTCAAAGCTCAGGACCAGCCACTCCTCGAGCACCTCCTGCAGCTCCTGGACGCACTTCTCCCGGGTGTCTGTGTTGGCATACACGCCCTGGAATCCGGGGATCTCCCCGTACCAGGAGCGATCCTCCAGCTGCTCGAAACGAGCTCTGGCCATCGCGGCCCGGACGTACTGAGTAATCACGGTGCCATCTCCTTGCTCTCTGCTCTCTCCTTCAGGCGGCCACGTCGACCACCACCTAAGCAGCCGGCGCGTCGACGCTGATGGTGAGCATACCTGGAGGCGCGTCCTCGGTGGGGATCGGCTCCCCGTCCTCGATCAATCCCTCGATGTGGACGGCGATAGCCTCCCTCGCCATCGCCACAGCCTCTTCTAGAGTATCACCCTGGGCAAAGCAGCCGAGAAGCGCCGGGACCGTCACGGAGTAGTCCCCTTCCTCGGGTTCGGGGTGCACAATGATGGTGTAGTGGTATTCAGTCACAGCAGCCTCCTCAGCTCTTCTTCAGTATATCCAAGGCCGCGTGGCGACTCAACGCTCATGACCGGCATGCGCAGTGGACGATCCGGTTGAGGATTGCAGAAGATAGAGAAGGACGTCCCTCTGCTGGAGCAGACGCGCCTAAGGAGGCTTTGCGCTTCCACATTGCGCTACGCCATCAAGTCCTGCTGGATCAGGTGCCGGCATCGCTCGTGGGCGGCGCCATACGCATCGAGAAAGCGCCCTCTCAGGGGCCAGTTCTTCACGTGAACCACGGGGAAGACGGGAGTACCGGCTGGCCCGACATGGCGCTGGCCGCAAACCAGGGTAAATGCGCGGGGCTTTCTTGGCTGATAGAAGGCCGGAGCAGCCGATCGGCCCCGCGGCGACGGCTCTGCTGCTTCGAGGAAGGCTGTATTGGCGGAGCAGAGACCCAGCCGTTGCAGCCAGTAGTTCACCTGCTGGCTCGTGGCTACGATGACGCGGATTGAGCTGCCAGAGAGCAGTTGGTGCAGCTCGGCTACCCCGCGAGTTGCCTGCTCTTCCGGAATCAACACGGTCTTGCCGTTGGGAGCGTGGGGCAACGCCTCGTTGCAGAGATTCGTGACCACCATTTCCTCGGGGTGAACGCTGCCGCCCGTGAGCCACCCCACCATCTGAAACACCGCCTTGGCCAGATCGTACTTGGCTGCTTCGGAGGAACTGGCGGGTCTCGGTCGAAAGTAGTAGTCGGCAAAGAGACTGAATGGAGCTACCGTATCGGATTTCTGCAGTCTAGGATCATGTCCGATGAAGAGAACACTCGACCGGGTTGGATCGCCGTAGGGCTTTGTCGCGACGCTCACCATCACCTCCATGTGCAATGACAGGATTACCGAGATTCTTCGCGCTCGGCCTCATGGACGCCGGGGACTCGGGCTACGGCAGGAGCTAACTGTGCACCTCGTCGGCGGGGTGCAGGGCGAAGCTCATGCTGTACTCGAACAGGAGGGCGTTCGGAATGACCGACGCCGCGTACCGGATCTTGTCGTTGACCTTCTTGGCCACGATGACGCCCGTCACCTGGCGGTCTTCGGCCAGGGAGTGCTTCACCCAACCCATGTAGCGGGCGAGCTGGCCGATCGCCACGCCGGCACCGTGGCCGAGCTTCAGCTCGAAGACGAAGAAATTGCCGTCCGCGTCCACGGCGAGAATGTCGATAGGACCGACCCCGGTGAGATACTCGACGCCGACCTGCCCGTTGTCGTCGGTGTAGAGGGTCAGGGCCGTACTGCCGACGGCCACCGACCGGATGTTCTTCGCCAGGAAGTCACGCAGGTGGCGCTCCAGAGGGAACAGAAAGTCTCCTGCCTTCTCGCCGCCGGGGGCATCCTCCCCGAAGTCCCCTGAGTCGCCTGGATCGCCCGAGACGTCGCCCCCGTCCGGGCCGGGACCTCCGTTCCCGTTCGCCTGGCCGACCTCGAGCTTGCCGTCGGGCCGGCTGCGGATCTCCCAGGTGCCGTGCTTCTTGGGATCGTACAGTTCGAAAACGCCGTGATCCAGCTTGAACAGTAGATCGTAGTGGCCGTTGGCGACGCGGGGCTTGCTGTTCTGCTGGTAGTGGACGCGGGATTGTGCGTTGACAAGGTCACCTGCTCCCCGATGGAATGGGGATCGGAACTCCAGCCGGCGGCTTCCAGCATCGGGACGACGTAGTCGCGGCAGGTATCGGCTTCGGTGGCCATGTAGCGCTCCCGGTGTACTCTGTTACTGCCAGTTGCGAGAGTCGGGATGCCGGGTGGGACGCGGGGTGATTCGGGGCTCTGGGCGGTGGATCCGGCCGAGGATCGCCGCTCGCAGTAGGCATTATAGTCCAGATGTACGGGCGTGTCCCGTGAGCTGTGGCCAGCCGCAGTTCCAGTCCTGCTTCATGTGCGGCAAAAACAACAGCCGATCCTCTATTGAAGATCGGCTGTGTCTGCCATTTTCTTAGGAGGCGGGCTCGAGGGGATTCGAACCCCCGGTCTCCAGCGTGACAGGCTGGCATGTTAGGCCGCTACACCACGAGCCCCCATCGGGAACAACAGTATCTTAACATACCCTTTCGAGGGGGCGCAAGGGTTGCGAGGTTCGCGCATCCGGCGGCTGGGACGGTGGGATGGGGCCTGGCAGGGAGGGGAGGAAAGGTGACCGGAGGCGGGCAGGGTGGATCTGGAAGAAAGGTCGGAAATTGGCTTCCATTGGCCTTGACACGGCACCGAGGGCCTGGTAATATTCATCTTGCGCCGCGGAAAGCGGCGGGTGAACATGGACCTTTGAAGGGACGATAGGCAGGGGTTCGGGTTTCCCGGCGGGTTTGCCGGATCAGAGGCCGCAGATCCCAGGCAGCCGACCAGCAGGTCGGGCCTGGTTTTTGTTTGGCCGAAACCCGACGGGG
>JAJZQR010000146.1 GCA_021806765.1 Chloroflexota bacterium
CAGCCCTCGACGAGTTGGGTCGGTTGAGCCAGGAAGCCGGCCTCTACAACGAGTGAAAGCAGGCAGCAGGAGCAGAACTCAGGAGAGTCCGCGGTTCAGTGAAGAAGCAGAGATCGCAGTCCATGGCGGTATCGACCCCGACATCGGCCGTCCTTGATGCCTGCGTCCTTTTCTCGGCAGCATTGAGGGACACCCTGCTTAGGGCTGCGGTCAAGAGGCTATACCGCCTCCACCTAACTGAAGAGATCCTCGATGAAGTCCGCCGCAACTTGCTGAAGAGCGGCAGAATCGCCGATCCCAGGCTAGCTGACCGCCTGGTCGAGCAGATCCGAAGGGCCTTTCCTGGCTCGATGGTAGAGGGCTACTCGACCCTGATGCCGAAGATGGCTAACCACCCGAAGGATCGCCACGTCCTGGCGGCAGCAGTCGCCGCCGGGGCAAGCGTTATCGTTACGCACAATCTGGGAGACTTCCCTATTCAAGCCCTAGATCCATATAGGGTTATTGCTCAGTCGCCCGATGACTTCCTCGTCGCTCTCTATGCGGCCTCTCCTGATGCCATGCACCGAATCCTTCAGGAGCAATCTGCTTCTCTTCGATTCCCGCAGATGAGTGTAGAGGAGATTCTCGACAGACTCGCTCACCAGCAGGTTCCCAGGTTCGCTGACCTCATGAGAAAGCGAGTCGAATCGGTTAGCTGAGGCTCACCGATGCCTGGGCTCGATGCGTGGAGACGTGGTGGAGCCCAACCATGGCCCGATCCAGGAAGGTCCGGTACACCTGCAGTCGAAGGTCGATTTAGGGCCGGCCGGCTGTCTCTGCGGCAAAGACCGCCTCCGTGGCAGTCCGAGTCCCGAGCCATAACGAGTCCAAAGCGAGACCCCCGCACTTCGCCTGGAATTCCATGTGGCCTCCACCTTGGCGATAGTTCAGCTTGCCCGGCTCACAGCCCGGAGGATCTCCCACGTCGGATAGCCGAGAATGCGCCTGACCCGGCCGGACTTCTCTGTGACGATGAACACGTCGCCATCAATGCGATAGCCGGCCGGCCATTCGATGCTGAAAGTGGCAGATGTCTCATCGATCTTGAATGGTTGCCTCTCGCCGTCATGCGCCAAGCATACCGCCAGGCTGTCTTCAGGGTCGAGCATCCATGCGTCCCGCGCTTCGGTCGAGAACAGCACCAGCTTGGCGACCGTCACTATGCGAGCATCGCCGACTTCTGCTCGATGGATAATGTACTCTGCCTCGTGCGTCATGCCGTGTTCCGCGCGATTCAGGACCGGCGAGTGAGCCGGAGGGGTATCCATCCCTCTTGGACGCTTACGCTTTCCCATGGCGTGCCTCTCCAGCGAAGCTCTTCTCTGGCCTTCGGTGGGGGCAGAGGATCTCTACCATCTCGCCTCTATGAAACACGATGGTATGTTCATCGGGATCAGAATCACTGAGACGGATCTTCCTCTTGTGGCTCATCTGTTTGGCCTCCCGAATGGTGTTCTCGAAGAAGTGGGACTGATGACCACAATCACACTCGTATGATGACGGAAGGATTTCTTTGGGCATGCCCTGCCTCACTGAAATCCGCGGCTGCGGGAGCGCCTCGAATAGGATCTGGGATGCCCTCCTTGCCGCGTTCTCTTAGGTCGGTGCTCCCGCGATGCCATCTCCTGATGCGACCTGGAATGCACACGCGGGCTAGGGCGTCGGGGTGTTGCCCCTACGGGGCGGCATCCTCTCGAATGGACTAGCCCAACTTTCGTGCAACCGGCACGGGAATCGACATCGGAAACACAGCTGGAGCATCGGCTTGGATTGGAGACGTTGAGTGGCAGACCAATAGTTGGTAGGGTGCTGGTGGGGCTCTCTCCAGAGACCACCATCCCCCGCCCAGAGGTCTGCTGACTTGTCCAGCATACCACTCCGGTCGACTGCTGGTATTGCCGTGATGTTGACTCTCCTGATGTTGGGGTCATCGATTCCTGCTTGTCCAACCGGTGGTGTTAGCCGGAAGGTCCACTACTCACGTCAACAGATTCTGCCGCTGGCGATACAGATCGGCCACCTCGCGGGCGCAGGCCTCGGGGTCACGCATGATGGTCTTGCCCCAGTAGGTGAGCACAACCCATCCACCCCCCTGCTTTGATTGAAGCCAGTTCCGTTTCTGAGCATCGAGCTCCAGAGTGTGAGGGTTTCCATGGAAGGCGAAGCCGTCGCAGAACACCGCTATGTTGGCATTCGGATAGGCGAAATCCGCTATGGTGACGAGCTGTTCACCGTTTCGGATCTCCATCTGAGACACAGGCGGGGGTAGGTCCGGGATCGAGCGCAAGGCATCCAGCAGTCTCTGTTCGATGGGCGATTGGGGACCAGCGTGACCCGGCAGCTTCCCCGTGGCCTCCAGTTCCTGTCGGCGCAACTGGAGTTCTCCCCGAAGCCTCGTCGTCGCTTCCCCCGGACCAACTCGTAGGGGCATGATGGGTTCCATCCTGGACATTGCTAGGAGAATCGGCCGGACGCGATCCTTGTCAAAGAAGTTGTGCCAGCCCTGGTTCCGATAGTGCTTGAGGCACAGGTAACACCCGCGGGCGCACGCGTGACCATACAGCCGTTCCCTGGCCGCCTGCGCCACCTCCGGAAGCCTACGGGCCATCTCCTCGACGTATCCCGCACCGCCAGGCACGGTCTCGTAGAAGACGATCTCGGCGATGGCGGCCGTCGTCGGCAGTCGACGCGGAAAGGCCGCGATCTCGTGGGTTTCCAACTCCAGCAGATCGGCGGCGCCCGCGAGGAGGGCCTCAGCAAGCGTAACCAGTGTTGGAGAAAGCGAAGATCGTCCTATCGTGCGCGTATCGTGTGGATTCGGAACGCTCAGCACCAGGCAGTCTGTTTGGAACTTGTATGCCAGGACGAGGGGGACGGGCGCACCGGAGCAAATGCGGGCATGGCTTTCCATCCAGTTTTGGATGGTGCGAATCTGCGATGGATCCGAGGGGTCATGCGACTGGTGACGTCCACAGTCCGGGCAAAGCCAGAAGCGCATCCCTTCGCTAAGCCGCGTTGGATCCGGTTGTCCCCAGTTGGTGATCAGCACTTCGCTGAGCCTGCGGCATTCCAGAGGCGAGAACGGATACTCGTAGAGATGACACTCCCCGTCTCCCTGTGGCAGGAGGTTCTCTCGCCTGACATGGCGCCGACGTTCCCTCGATTCCTCATCGGATCCGATCCGGAGGGACTCCTCTGCCTCGAAAGCGTCCACGAAGACGGTTTCCGTTGGAGCAGGCAAGGCGGCGCCACAACTGGGACAGTTGTTCCGCACCTCTTCAGTCACGTGGTCGCAGCACTCGCAGAACTGAAAGGACCTGAGCCGGCCGGAAGTCTCGGCGTCGGACCGGGCGGGCTGGCTGCTCGAACGCCCTGGACCACCTGCAAACAGGACCCGAATCGACCTCAGTTTGTGCCCGTTGGCGTAGACAAAGTTTCCGGGCGCAAACTCCTCGATAGCGATGGCCGAGGGCCTGTACAGAGTGGGTGTATCGATAACGCCAGGATCCAGGCTAAAGGTGTCCACCGGGAACTGGTAGGCAGGGAGCAAGCCTTGCATCGACAGGTAGTTGAGCGTGTAGGCTCTCTCTCGATCTACTGTGATCTCTCGGTACGCTCGCTGCCTGGCCGCCGCTTTCTTCATGTCGTGGGCTGGCGAGCCGACCGCGGAGTATTGCCTGAACTCCTCGTCCAGTTGCTGAACCCGTTCCCACCAAGCCTCGAGAACACTACTGAGATCCGCTCGAAACGAACCGACCAGCTCCGCACACTCATCTCGTCCGTATCGGATGGTGCGACGGGTCCGGCGGTCATCGGCGAACAGGCCCTCCAACTGCGACACCAACGCGCTACCCTTGGCCTCCACCTCCGCGAAGAGCCCCGACAGGTTCTCGCTTTCCCAGCGACTTGGACTGCGAGGATCGTCGAGGAAGTCACCCATGATAAAAGGCAACTGCGCATCGACTGACTCAAGGATGAAAGATCGGAGGTGGCGGTGCACTATGCGGTGATTGTCCAACCGAACGCGAGGTGGCGAGAAATGCCCAGCGACTAGCCATTCGGGGTTCTCGAAGGCGTGCCGATCATGCGCTCCCCCCGCGCAGAAGGTGGTGACGAAGCCAATGCGCAGCCGACGTCCAGCCCGACCAACTCGCTGGACGTAGTTTGCCGGCGTTGGAGGCGCATTGCGCAGGATCACGGTGAGCAGCGGACCGATGTCAACACCGAGCTCCAAAGTAGGGGTGCATACCATGAGGTCGACACGCCCGTCCTTGAAGTCCGTTTCTCGCCTTGCCCTCTCCTCTCCTGTGATTTGGGCGCTGTGCTCTACCACCGCCAGCCTCTGCGGAGACCGACTCGTGAACAGACGGACATAGTAGCTGTCCTGGTCCGGACTGTCGGGCAGAAGCGTCCCGTTGGTGCACTTTGGGGTTGGGCAGGTAGGAAGAAGGTAGGGTCGCCACGTCTGGCAAGCATTGCAGCGAAAGCCGGCAGCCGGACTCACAAGACGGATGGTCTTCGGGTCTAGCTGAAGAACTCGAAGGGTCGCGACGCGATCTTCTTTCGCTATCGGGAAGTCCCGGACCTCCATCAATACACACGCCGGTTCCCGCTCGAGGATCGGCACCAGCGCTCGGATAAAGGCTTCGGCGCGGCGACGATCGCCGATTACCCTGGCGGCGACCTTGTGGAAGGCCGTCAACTGCCCGGTATGCGGGTTCTCCTGATAGAAGCCGAGAATGCTGTTGGATTTCGATTTCCGTATGTGGTCCGGGCGGTCGAGGGCGAAGCCCTTCGGCCCTCGGTCGCGATCAGGGAACCGCACACCGTAGGGCTCGGCCTCGAGCTCGCGGTACTTGTACTTCTTGTTTGGATCGATGTACTCCTGGAAGAAATCGAAGGCAAGGGCCCGGTTCTTCCGCATGATGTCTAGCAGCGCCCGCACCAGCGTGAGCGCCAGCTTCATCTCTATCCCTGCCGAAATGACAGCACCTACGAAGGCCGGCTCGGACTCGAGATCCTCCAGGAACTCGTACTCGACGGCAAGCAGGCCGAGGTTCTCTAGGGACGCTCGCTGTCGGCTGTACCGGCTGAACTCGTTCGCCAACTCGTAAGTGATCGCCTTAAGCCACCGCTCTCGCTCAGGCCGCGTAGGTCGCCGCTGTATGATCCCCAGCTTCAGGAAGCGATCGAAGAGCCGCTGGGGCAGCTCCTGCAGGTAGATCCCTGCACCTCCAGCGTTGCGTACCTCTTCCACGACCATGTGCCGCAGTGCAAAAGCACGGTTCTTGTCGGCAGTGTAGCCGGCCTGGTGCGCCACATCCTGGCGGTTATCTGCGAAGACCAAGAGCTTCCGATCTTCGCCCTCCAGAAGGTCGAGATGGTGAGCGGCCATGGCTGAAATGGTGGAGGCTGTGCCAGTACGGAGTGGTGAGACGATATCACCCCGTGTGTAGACATCCCCACAAGCTGGGCAGCTATGCATGGGCCCCTTGCGGAGAAGACACCGTACCCCGCGTAGGTTGCAGGCAGGACAGTTCCGCTCATCCGGCAAGACGCGGCCGCAACCGACACACAGGCGGATCTCCTCGAGCTTGTCTTCGCCGGCCGCAACCCGCTGCACCCTCCGTTTCGGCGGCACCTCGTCTCCGGTCTCGGTTCCTTCCTGCTCCTCGTCCGAGACGCCCGGCGCCTCAGCCAGTTGATGAACCTGAGGGGTTAGAAAGGCCGTGCGGTCGTCGCTATAGAAATCGGCATCGCCTACCGGGAGTTGATCGTCCTCAGCCTCGAAACGCACCTTGACGAAATCCTGACCACAAGTCCGGCAGAGAGCGGCCGGTCTCGCTGCAGAGCCGCAGGTTGGACACTCCGAGCCCCCATGAGGGATCAGCCTACGGCAGTCCGGGTTCAAACAAAGGGAGATGTCGTAGACACCGTGGACGAAGGTGTGTAGCTTGGGCCTCAGTCTGGGTGCATGGTGTTCATCGCCGATGCTGCCAACCAACAGATATGCAGCTACCTCACGGCGCACACCTTCTTCCGGCAGCGTTCCCCTATCGGGGAAGGACCGAATAAGGTCCCTAGCCCCCTCGATTAGCGAGGCGGGCCCGGAGAATGTCCTTTCCAGTACTTCGACCACGGCGTTTCCCGTGAGAACGGCCGAGACCCGATCAGCTATGGGACCAACGGGGGGGCAGCGCTTACCCGTGATTCGTTCGGCCAGACGCACTACCTGCGCGTCTTCATGGGGATTGATTAGCAGGTCCTGGTCGGTCAGATCGGGGGGAGGCGGGACCCATTGACTAGTAGGAACCGGAGCGACGACCAGCTCCTCACCGATAACGTCGCCAGGGTGGAACGTCTCCCCGAATAGCTCGGTGGCGAACTCTGCCAGAGCGTCGGTGCCGCCCTCCTCCGAGGCTACCGTGGCGGAAGTGCCGATTCCCACTAGAGTCCCGAGTGCGAGACCCGCATGCGCCTTTAGCCGGCGGATCAGGCAGGCGATCTCCGTGGCGAGGACCCCCCGGTAGGAATGCAGTTCGTCCAAGACCAAGTACCGAAGGCAGGGGGCAAAAAGCACTCTGTCCGCAGCCCTGACCAGAAGGAACTCCAATTGCTTGTAGTTGGTGAGGAGCAGATCCGGCGGGTTGCGCCGGATATCCTCGCGCGTGAGCAACTCGGTCTGGGCAGGCGCCTCGCGAAGCCTGGCAGACGAGGTGTCGCTGTCTCCGGTGTAGAGGGCATAGGAGATGTTGAGATCGGAATCTCGCGGAAGCCGGCGGAGTCGCTCCAACTGGTCGTTGGCCAGGGCGTTCATGGGATACAGGAGAATGCCCTGTACACCATGAATGCCTTCTCGCTTGCGCCGAAGGATCCCGTCCAAGACCGGCAACAGGAAGGCTTCAGTCTTGCCAGAACCCGTTCCGGTAGTAACAACGAAGGACCGGCCGTTGCGGCCAGTCTCTAGCGCACGTTCCTGGTGCCGGTAGAGTGGATTCTCGCCGAAAGGCCAGTGTGCTTTGAGCAGTTCCGGGTCGGCGGCTCCGGTCATGACTAGATCCGATAGAGCCGCGCCCCGCTTGAAGTCACGAGAGAGGGTGACGTAGGGACCTCGCACGACCACGTCGGCCTGTGCAAGATGCTCCTCAAACTGCCGTCGAAGCTGCGGATCGAGGAAACGGTAGGAGGTTCGCAGGAACCGACGATACTCGTCGATGATGTGCTGTACGCAGGTAACCGCCGAGGCCGTCATGGATTGCCTCCATCCTAGGGCAGAAAGCCCAGCTTGCGGAGTCCTCGAAGCGCGCTTTCGACCAATTCCGGAGCGAAGGCTTGCCGATCAAGTTTGCCTTTCCATTGCGGTGAGGCCTCGATGTAGGCCAGCACCGATGGGCAGTCGACAGTTCCTCCGAGGCTTGCGGTCTCTCGCGCTGCCATGTCTACCGTCGTCCAGCGTTCCAGCGCATCGTCCCCAAAGTCCCGGAACTCCTCGACAACTCGGCGTGCGGCCCGTAGGTCGACGTACCTGGAGACGTACCTGGCAACGTCATCAATCCTGGGCCCGGGAGCGAAATGTGACGAGTCCGCAGCCACCAACCACCGCATTTGGCGAACGGCTATGCTCTCGGGACCACGATACCGCAGCTTGGGGTCGTACGGTCCAGCAGCCTGCTTCGAGAAGTCGTTGAACAGGGTAGGTGATGTGGCCTGTTCGATGAGGTAGATGGTCTTGCCCACCCGAAAACGGCTGACCGGTCTGGGCGGCTCGTATAGGTTCTGGACCACCCAGGCGAAGATAGCAGCCTGCTTGAACTGCGTGCTGGCCTGTCGCACCTTGGGTTTCTCTTGCCTCACCTCAAGCTCGTAGGGCTCCGGGGATTCCGCAGCCCTTGCCACAGTCGCAGGGGGTGGTGCGATGGAGTATATGTTGTCGAGCTGCCGCACACTTCCGAACTCGGTCCTACACTCAGCCAACCGTTCTTGGAGGTAGGAGTAGAAACCGGCTCTCTTGCGCGCGAAGACAGGAAAGAAGTCCAGCACATGCTCAAAGTCGTCTGGGGTCAAGCCGTACGCCTCTGCAACAGCTCGGTTTGAGGCCCAGATGGCTTGCCAAGTCTCTCTCACTTCCGTGATATGCTCAACACCGTGCCGCCAGGCAAGACGGGTTGGCACAGTCGGAAGCGCGTTGGCTACAGATGCTGGTGGTACGGCCATCGGCTTCATGTACGTGAAGCTGACATTTGTCCCGGCGGTCCGCGCCCGTAGCGCGTAGTCAAAGCAGAAAGAGTTGAGCACAGCGACGATCGCATCCGTGGCAACGCTGCCTGACACCAAGCCAGACAACTTGTGGCTCGCGGCTGACTGTGAGGGAAGGACGACTGCTATGCATGTTCGCTCATTCGTATTGCTCGCGGTCTCGCGGAACACAACTGCCTCACAAGCGGGTGGTTTCTTCCCGTACTTCTGCTCAGCCTGGGCAGTAGAGAGCCACCACCGAATCGCCTTGATGCCGACCAAACACTGATCTATGTGCTTTCCTTCAAAGATCGGCCAGAAACCGCGTTCACGCATCAGCTGCGCACAGGTGTCTTCACTGAAAGACTGACTACCCAAAACCATGGTCGGAGAATACAACTGATTGGTATTCGGGTCGGTCCACAGATCCTTATCCTCAGATGAGTTGTAGATGCAGCTGTGAGCACGCCAACTGATGAACGTAGCTTCCCATCCGCCGGGCACAGAATCCCCTAGCCTCGGCCGTCCTCGGTACATCTGGTGGACAATCTCCTGGTCCCGAGGGCTGCGAAACTCAAGGAAGGCGAGAGTCTCGGGCGACAAGTGGCGTATCTCGTCTCGGGTTATTCGCACCATCCATGGCTTGGGTCCTTCTTCGAGCAGTTCCCGGGGATCGTGACGCATGAACGCGGCGTGGAACGAGGATTCGCCCATCCCCTTGCGAAAAACGAGATTGACGAACTTGTAACGCGAGTCTATGGGAAACAACTTCTTTCGATTCTCGAAGCCGTAGAAACGCTCGATAGAAGCCTCGTTCAACAGGAATCGGCGGATCCCCACGCAGCCGTCACCATTGTAGATGACCGAGGGTACAACAAGCCCGACTCGGCCACCCTTGCCTGCGACTCGAGCAGTTCGATCAACGAAGTACTTGGAGAGATCCTCATGTGCCGACTGAGATCGCGCCTGGGACAGAGGGAAGTCTCCGCTACGTCTGAGCAGATGGGCGAGAGTTGTGGTTCGGTTCTGGTAGGCCGCAAAGACGTCCTTGAGTCCAGGGGTGGTCTTGTGAAGCTCTCGAATGCGCCGATCCAGCTCGTTTCCTTTGTACGCCCTGATGAGTACATCGTGACGGGAGTAGAACTCCAGGCGCGACGGCAGCACCTTATCCCATGGAGGATTCCCCAACACCGCATCGAAGCCCGTCCTTTCTGCCTCGAGGAAACGTTCGGGGAACTCCAACTCCCAATGGAAGAACCGCTCACGGGCGCAGACCGACCGGAAGGCATCCCACCATGGGCGAGATCTCGCGCGAGCCTCGAGCGCGGCCGCTTCCGCCACCAGCGGACTGAGCGAAGGCCAGTCTTCCCAGATCTCGGGCAGGAAAGCCGATGCCGAGCGCAAGTCGAAGAGAAGTCGAGCTCCTGCGAGGATGTCTTCTGCTCGCCGCTGTTGGCGCCCCTTGAACTCCTGCTCCTGGGCGCTTTCCGGATCGATTCCCTCTTGGTTCAGCGCTCCCTGGTCCGCTTCATCGATGAGACGCCTCGCCCGTGCAGCCTCGCCAACAGCCTTTCGCACGAGGTCTCCGAACATGTCGACTTGGAGAACGTTGCTCGATCGGCTCATTGATGGCAAGGGTGGTTGGTCGAGCCGATCCAGCCAGGTTCCCAGCAGCGAGTTGCCGCAACGAATGTGATGCTCGAAGTAGGTCAGGGGGCGGTCGCCCGCCAGCGACTCGATCCACAGGGCCACCCGTGCCAACGCCACCGCGGTCGGATTCAGGTCGATCCCGTAGAGGCAGCGTTCGGCGATCCGCCGCTTGCACCAGGCTCGGGCTTCGGAGTTGGAGGCCCGGGCTTGCTCGTCAGAAGCCTGCCAGTCCCGATCCCACGCGCCGCGGAACTGGAGGGGTGGCCTTCCGTCGCACTCCCGCACGTAGGCGCGGTGGAGCTCTTTCCCCAGAAAACGCATGGCCTCCACCAGGAAATGGGCGCTTCCACACGCCGGGTCCACAATTCGGAGGCTCTCTATCTCGTGGACTGATTTCCCAATGGCAAGCGGCCCCAGCGTGTGACGCACCAGATCCTGAACCAATGGCAAGGGCGTGTAGAAGGTGCCTGAACCCTTCCTCCCCGAACCAGGCACGAAGTGGAAGACTCCGGCCTCAAACCTTCGCGTGAGTCTGACCGTCGCTCCCTCGGCTACTCCATCATTCGCATCATCTTCGTCGCCGCTCTCCTCGTCGGCCTCGACCTGCGCTTCCACGTCTTCGGTCTCAGCCTCCGGGGCGTCTTCGTCGGAAGGTGCATCGGGATGTAGGCATTCTGCGGCGGTACCGCTCACGATCGCGAAGTCCCCTTTGACCCTCAGCCCCTTGTCCTGACAGAGTCGGACAAGGTCTGGACCAGACAGGACGAACACCTTGCCCTGCACCTGCACCTCGAGCATTACCTCGCGAGCCAGCCGGGGCTCGTATTCCAGGAGTCCCTCGTAGACCGCCCCGAGGCTCTCGATGTCCAGTTCACGGAAGGACACCCGTTCGCGTCCGATGCCGCGTCGGGGTGCCGCAGTCGTGAGATCCAGAAGGACGCGTGCGACCAGTCGGTCCGGCAGCTGGGCGGCATCCAGGATTCGCCCCTGAGGGGTGGTGGGTTTGAAGAAGTCCCCGCCCCTGGGCGGGATATGCTCCCATTGGGTGACTCGATGGAGTCCCTCGTCGTAGATCCGGAAAGTGGCCTTCAGCCGTGCCCAAAGTCCCGACCGGTTCTCGGGGGCACGCTTTGTCGCAGATCTCATCAGCTCGTCGATGAGCCCGTGCACGGAGTAGCCCACTTCGTAGATCCTGTGTTGTTGGAGCCGCCGGTCCCTAGCCTCTGCGTAGAGAATGAACAGGATTCGGTACAGTGCAGTCAGCGCCGCATCTCGGTAGCTATGCAAATCCTGTTCAGAGATGAGAAGAGGATCAGTCACCTCTCCCCGGGAGACAGCACCTTGCAGTAATCCTCCCACCAGCGATTCCGCCGCGGTGAAAACCGCCCTCTTGAGGTCCTCAGAAACCCTCTCCGCATGCTCCCGACTCGCAGCCTCTATGCTGGAAATGGGCAGAGAGCCATCCGGAGCGGGCAAGAACTGCTGAGCATGGAACAATCGGTGGAAGAGGGCAAAGGACTGGAAATCTTCGTCCTCCGCCATACCGGCGAGATCCACTTCGAGATACGATCCTCTGGGGCCATCACCGGATGCTCGCATGAGGCGGAACCGCTCGCCGGTGACCAGGAAGCCGTATCCCAGTTCCGCATCCGACAGCACGCGTTCCATCTGTCGCATCGGGGCAGTGGTGCCCCGCCCGGCATCCAGATCTTCGTCCCACTCGCCGCAGTAGACAGCCAGCAGAGGATGCCCTCCCGCCAACTGGGCGTCGGCGGATTCATAGAGCTAGTGCATGCGATCTTCACCTGGGCCCAGGTGGAACCCCTGGAGGTCTCGAAGCAGCGGCCGAATGAAGCGTTCACGGCAGGTCGGCGCATCCATGTCCCTGCCCTGCGCCTGGTAGTACAGGCGCACGAACTTGCGATAGGCAACGTCAACGGACTTATCGCTGGCCTGCTTCTTCCGCCCCCGGCCGTCCCCTCTGCCGAAGACGCTTCCGAGGTAGTAATCGGAGAAGAAGCCGCGAACGTTGCGAAGATGACGGAAGCTCATGTCACGTCCTCGGGCACCAAGAAGAGTGCACCCATCGGCCGAACGGCACTTGGCCCGGTCATCTCGTCCACTCGCTCGAAGTCGGCAATCTCGGCTCGGCGAGCATCTGCTTGGGCTTCGATCGCGGCACGGCGTGACTGGAAGCCATTGGGCCGATGATCATCCACGCTGAACATCCGCAGTTGTCCGGTCCGTTCATCAATCAGTCCAAGAGCGCGCCGTTCTTCATCCTGGATCTCCTCGAGCCGATCCGCCAGATCGGTATCTAGATCAGATCGGAGAACCTCGGCCTGTTCGGCGCGGCGAAGCCGGAGTGCCTCGATTCGTCGCGCTACGTGCTGCTGAGCAAAGCTTGTTGCCGTCTCTGCCATCTGCTCGAAGTGTGCGGAGAATAGCGCCGTGATCGTGGACGGAGGAACCTCACCGGGCAGGGCTTCGTGTCTCAGCAGTTGGTACGCCTCCTCGGGGCTTCCGAGCAGTTGGCCCCGAGTTGTGACTCGCAGGGCAATCAGATGCTCCTCGCAGAGATCGCCGCCTCCGGTCACCACTCCCATGAAGGTGAACACCGCTGACGGGGGCTGATCCTTGGGGACACGACGAGCTGCCAACCTGCGGGGCGGAAGGCCACGTCGATCCGGATAGACCTGGAGTAGAGACCGACGAGCTTCAGCTGCGAGGGACTGAGCGAGGGGATGAAGTGGAGTGATGAACTCCACCTCGTCGGCTCGGTACTGGACGGCCACAGAGCGGCGAAAGGTGGCGGGGATAGACGGGTAGCACGTCGGGGCCCCGATAGCGCACTGGAACCTGAATACGGAAGACGCCCTCGGTCGTCGTCGCCACGACCGCCTTCGGCCCAAGAATGTCGGACATCAACATCTCGAGTTCCTTCTCGTCCGGCATCAACGGCTCCGCTGTGTTCAGCAGATCCAAGAGACGCTGGCTTTCGAGGACGTCGCTCCCGTCTCCTGCCGTAATCAAGGGTTGGACG
>JAJZQR010000147.1 GCA_021806765.1 Chloroflexota bacterium
CCCCTAGCCATGGCTCTGTCCTAGATCCCGAAGGTCACCTGCAGCCAGGGCAGGGCGAAGTAGACCAGGAAGGCCAGGGAGGCGACGTACATCGCCCAGTGGAGATCCCTGGCTTTGCCGTTGACGATCTTCAGGAAGGTGTAGGCGATGAAGCCCACGCCGATGCCGTTGGTGATGCTGTAGGTGAAGGGCATGATGGCGATGGTGAGCAGCGCCGGCAGCCCCTCTTCGATGTTCGAGAAGTCGATCTCCATGGCCACCGAGGACATCAGGAAGCCCACCACGATGAGCGCCGGAGCCGTGGCGTGAGCCGGAACAACCCCCGCGATGGGGGACAGGAACATCGCCAGCAGGAACAGCAGGCCTGTAACCACGGAGGCGAGACCGGTGCGAGCCCCTTCGCCCACGCCCGCAGCGCTCTCGACGTAGGTGGTGGCGGAGCTGGTGCTGGCGGCACCGCCCACGATGGCGGCCAGCGAGTCGACCAGCAGGATCCGGTTCAATCGCGGGAGATTGCCCTTCTTATCCAGCCAGCCAGCCTTGCCTCCGATACCGATCACCGTGCCCATGGTGTCGAAGAAGTCGGAGAGCATCAGGGAGAAGATGGTGAGGACGCCGGCGAGGATCCCCACCTTGGCGAAGATGCCAAAGTTAATCCCTTGCCCCAGCAGGGAGAGGTCGGGAGCGGCCACCACCGAGGTGGGTATCACCGCCACACCTGGGGTGGTGAATGCCTTCCCTCCAGCTAGAGCGTTCACGGCGATAGCTACGATGGTGCTGACCAGGATGCCGATCAGGAGGGATCCGCGCACCCTCTTCGCCATCAGCCAGATGGTTACGAAGAGACCGATGATAGCCACCAGCACGGGGCCGGTGGTGAGGTTACCCAGGGCAACGGGGGTTCCGAGGTCCTTGGAGCCCCACTTGATCAGCTCGCCATCGGTGAGGCCGATGAAGAAGATGAAGAGTCCGATGCCCACGCCGATGGCCTTCTTGAGGGTCATGGGGATCGCCTTGAACACCGCCTCCCGCAGACCGGTGACCACCAGGATGGTGATGGCGACGCCCTCCAGGAAGATGACCCCCATGGCCGCCTGCCAGGGGAGCTTCATCCCGACGATCAACTGGAAGGCGACGACGGCGTTCAACCCCATGCCGGGGGCCAGGGCGAAGGGATAGTTGGCGTAGACGCCCATGAAGATGGTCATGACGCCGGCGACCAGACAGGTCCCCGCCATAACTGCTGGGAACGCGGGGCCCAGCCCCTGGAGATCCTTGATGCCGGCAAAGGAAAGGATCGAGGGGTTAACGAAGATGATGTAGGCCATCACCATGAAGGTGGTCAGGCCGGCCACCAGCTCGGTGCTGATGGTGCTGCCGCTCTCGGTGACCTTGAAGAAGTTGTCCAGCCAGCCGCGCTTAGCGGTAGCCTTCCCGGAGTTGTCAATCGCGATGGATCGGTTTGCCACAGCCTCCCCTTCCCTTTTCTGGGGCACAAAACACCCCAATGTGTAGAAACGACGGAGAATAGAACGCCAGAAGAGGGCGGCTCAGAAAGAGAAACGCCGCCCCGAAACCCAACCTCGGCCCGCTAACAATGACACAGCTCGCACATTATGTCAAGCTCCACCTCCAGAGCGCCCGGCTCCGACGCTGGATGCCGCTAGCCCGACTCCTCGAGCCGCTCGGTCCTGGGCGCCATCTCGCCTCCAGGCCGTTGACCTCACAGGGACCGCCAGCGATTGGCGGACACAGTTCGCGGTTCGCACCGCCGAGGTGTGAGCAACTTCCTTGGAAGGGATGTGGGCGCCCCTCTCAGGAACCCCTTGGGCCAGGGCTCGCGACGGCCCGGGTCGACCTGGCAGGGTTAGCCCGATCCACGCGACGTGGTAGAGAGGCCGGGAAACTGGCCTATGGGCTGTGGCAGCCACTTTGGGTCGCGGCCGAAAAGACCGCACCGGCGGGGCAGTTCCCCGTCGGATAGTGTACATCCGCACCCTCGCCATCGCAAGGCTCGCTCCGCGGAACAGAGAGTGAAATTCATTATAGATGATGGTTACCGTATTCACTGATCCGCAATCCACTGATGTAGAAGCCCTGTTGCATAATGATGAACCCGCTGCTAGTATGGCGCCGTTCCAGCGGGAAAAGCGGCATAGGCGGCATATGCACTGAAGCATATGCATCAACAAAGTGGGAGGAGTGAGACCCATGCTGGCAAGGTGGACAACCCTGGCACTGGCGACCCTCGTTTCCCTGGCCGTCCTAGCCGCCGCGGGGTGCGGCAGTCTCGCGGGGGGAGATAAGTTCCCCACCAAGCAGATCACCTACATGGTAACCTTCGATCCGGGCGGGCAGTCGGACCGGGAGGCCCGTCGGCAGCAGCCCTATCTGGAGAAGGCCCTGGGCCAGAAGGTGATCGTCGATTACAAGGTGGGCGGTGGCGGGGCCCTCGGTTGGGCCGAGGCTGCCCGGGGTAAGCCCGACGGCTACCAGGTCACCGGCATCAACATCCCCCACATCATCCTCATGCCCATGCAGCAGGACGTCGGCTTCAAGACCGAGCAGTTGCTCCCGGTGTCCATCTTCCAATCCACGCCCCTGGGGCTGATCGTGCTCAAGTCCAGCCCCTACAAGACCCTGCAGGACTTCCTCGACGACGCCAAGAAGAACCCCGGCAAGCTGACCATCGGTGGTTCGGGCACCTTCACCGGGCCCCACATCGCCACCCTGCAGCTGCAGAAGCTGACCGGGACCAAGTTCGAGTACGTGCCCTTCACCGGCGCCGCTCCTTCGATCACCGCCTTCCTGGGCGGCCACATCACCGCCCTGATGGCCAACTCCGACGACGTCTACAAGTACCGTGATCAGGAAGTGGTGCTGGGTATGGCCACCGACGCGAAGTTCTCGCCCATGCCCGAGGCCAAGAGCTTCAAGGAGCAGGGTGTAGACCTGGTGGAGACCGTGGATCGGGGCGTGGCCGTGCCGGCCGGAACCCCGGACAACGTGGTATCCGTCCTGGAGAAGACCTTCCTGGACCTCACCAAGAACACCGAGATCGTCGATGCCCAGAAGAAGGAGGGCTTCGTGCCCATGTCCATGGGCTCCAAGGAGTCCAAGGAGTACATCCAGAAGCTGATCCCGCGCTACAAGCAGATCACGGAATCGCTCAAGCAGAAGTAACTTCGGTAGCCGGAGGGCCTTTTCCCCATCCCCCGGGTTTTCGCGCGCGGTTGAGCGTCTCTTCCGTGCCGGACCCTTTCCTCGGGGCAGCGGGCGAAAAGGCCCTCCCAACGGCCGTATCTCCCAACTCCGGAGGCGACTGATGATAAGGACTCTTCGAGCGGCCGACCTGGCGACCGGGGCCTTCATGACTATCCTGGGCATCCTGACCCTGGTGGCGTCCTTCCAGATAGTGGGGACGGCGGGGGAGCGGCTGCATCCCCGTACCCTGCCGGTCATAATCGGGTGGATGATCGTGGCCGCAGGCATCGGGCTGTTGGTCAGTGGATGGCGCTATCGGGGAGAGCCCAGGATCATCGACTGGCCCGATCCCCAGGGCAAGCGCCGCGTCCTGACCATGATCTTATTCATGATCGTCTACATGGCGCTGCTGGAACCGCTGGGCTTCCCCCTGGCGACCCTGGTCTTCATCACGGCCGGAACCTGGCACCTGGGCAGGTACCGCTGGTGGGTCGCGCCCCTCACGGGTGTGCTGAGCGCCCTCACCGTGCTCTTCGTCTTCATCGACTTCCTGGGGCTCAGCTTCCCTCTGGGCCTGCTGGAACTGATCTTCTAGCTCCACCCGAAAGATAAGAGGGTACGACCATGCTCTTCTCCTGGCAGATGCTGGCGCAGGGCTTCGCACAAGCCCTGACGCCGGAAAGCCTACTTTTCGCCCTCATCGGATCCCTGGTCGGGACCCTGGTCGGGGTGCTGCCGGGCATCGGCCCCACCTCGGCCATCGCCATCCTGCTGCCCCTCACCACCATCCTGCCTCCGACGTCGGCCCTCATCATGATGGCGGCCATCTACTACGGGGCCCAGTACGGCGGCTCCACCACGGCCATCATGGTGAACATCCCCGGTGAGGCATCATCGGTTCCCACCACCCTGGACGGCTACCAGATGGCGAAGAAGGGGAGGGCGGGACCCGCCCTGGCCATATCGGCCATATCCTCCTTCTACGCCGGCACCCTCAGCATGATAGGGCTCACCTTCTTCGCCCCTCTGCTGGCAGGGGTGGCCCTGGCCTTCGGCCCGCCCGAGTACTTCGCCCTGATGTTCATGGCTCTCAGCCTGATCGTCGGCCTCTCCGGCCGGGCGCTGCTGAAGGGTGTTATCGCCATGTGCATCGGCCTGCTGGTCTCTATGATGGGCCTCGACCCGGTCACCGGCGCCGCCCGTCTCACCTTCGGGCTGGTGGACCTGATGGGCGGGGTCAACTTCATCAGCGTCATCATCGGACTCTTCGCCATCGGCGAGGTGCTGGTCAACGTTGAGAAAGACATGGAATTCATCTACACCAGCACCATCAAGAAGCTGCTGCCCACCTGGGCCGAGATCAGGGGTCTGATTGGCACCATGACTCGGGCCACCGGCCTCGGCTTCTTCATGGGGCTTCTGCCCGGGTGCAGTCCGGCCGTGACCACCTTCGTGGCCTACGACCTGGAGAAGCGGGTATCCAAGCATCCAGAGAAGTTCGGCACAGGAGTCATCGAAGGGGTGGCGGCGCCGGAGGGCGCCAACAACGCCACCAGCCAGGGCGGTTTCGTGCCGCTCTTCGCCTTCGGGATCCCCGCCGGCCCAGCCCTCGCCGTGATGCTGGGCGGCTTCATGATGTACGGCCTCCAGCCGGGCCCCAGGCTGTTCCAGGAGAACCCTCAGCTGGTGTGGTCGGTGATCGCCAGTATGTACATCGGCAACGCGATGCTGCTGATCCTCAACCTGCCGCTGGTGGGGCTGTGGGTCCGCATCGCACTGATCCCCTTCCCCATCCTGGGGCCATTGATCGTCCTCTTCTCTGTGATCGGAGCCTACAGCGTGCGCTACCTGGTGTTCGACGTCTGGGTGGCGCTGCTGTTCGGGGTGATCGGCTACCTGATGCGGAAGTTCGGCTTTCCCATGGCGCCAATGGTGCTGGCCACGGTGCTGGCCCAGATGCTGGAGACGAACCTCAAGCAATCGCTGGCCATCTCCCACGGGTCCTACGCCATCTTCTTCACGCGGCCCATCTCCGTGGTCTTCATGCTGCTGGGGCTGGCGGTCATCTTCCGTGGAGTATGGTCCCAGTACCGCGGGCAGGCCATGGAGCTGGCCGACGAGGGCGGCGAGGCATAGCCAGCCCGCAGGGCAGAGGCCGGAAGACCCGGCCCTAAGGGCATCCATTCGTAGGGGCGGTTAGCGAACCGCCCCTACCAGTCTGTTACCCCCTGGCACTGGCTGTGCACCTGTTTAGGTGAAGATGCTCTTGCGCCGGAGGAAAGGTGCCAGACGGCATTGCGCAGTTCGCGATCCCCCCATGGGAGATAGTAGTCCGGTCGGCGGTGATCTACCTGGCACTGCTGATCGGCCTGCGGCTGTTCGGCAAGCGGGAGATCGGCCAGTTCACCCTCTTCGATCTGGTCGTGGTGCTGCTGGTGGCCAACGCCGTGCAGCCGGCCATGACCGGCCCGGATACCTCCCTGCTGGGCGGATTGCTGATCATCGGGACGCTGTTGGTCCTGAACTGGGGCGTGGGCACCCTGAGGCTCCGCAGCCCCTTCTTTCGGTGGATACTCCAGCCCCGCCCCACGGTGATCGCTCAGGAGGGGCACTGGATCCCGGAGGCGCTGCGACGGGAGGGCGTGGACGAGGACGAAGCCGAGATGGCGCTGAGGGAGCACGGGGTGGAGACCATCGAAGAGGTGAAGCTGGCGGTGCTGGAGCTGGACGGCAGTATCAGCATCGTGCCCCAGGACTCTCGCACCATCCGCACCAGGCGACGAGTGCGCATGCTGCGCCAGAGGTAGCAGGACGAGGTCCGAGGATCTACTTTGCTATGACAGAGCCACCCGCTCACGAATGGCCCCATCTCCACGAGCGGTACCCCCATGGCCGGCTGGGGCGCTATCGGGAGGTCATGCAAATCCTCGCCCGCCACGGCTTCGGCTGGCTGCTGGTCCAACTGGGCCTCACCCGCTTCGTGCCCCCTTTCCCGTGGGGACTGTTGGGCCGCGAGCCTCCCCCTTCCCATACCCAGGCCGAGCACCTCCGGCTAGCCCTGGAGGAGCTGGGGGTCACCTACATCAAGCTGGGGCAGATCCTCTCCACCCGGTCCGACCTCCTCCCGCCGGATTACGTGACCGAGCTGGCGAGGCTTCAGGACGCCGTCCCCCCCGAGCCGCTGGAGGTGATCGAGGCCCAGATTGAGCGGGAGCTGGGGAGTCCGCCTTCCACCATCTTCGACGAGTTCAACCCGGAACCGATCGGTTCCGCCTCCATCGGCCAGGTCCATTCGGCCTGCCTGAAAACGGGGGAGGAGGTGGTGATCAAGGTACAGCGCCCCGGAGTGGAGGCGCTGGTGGAGATGGACCTGGCCATCCTGAGGGACCTGGCCCGTGTGGCCTCGGGCAGGACCGAGTGGGGACGAATCTACGACCTGCCAGCCCTGGTGGACGAGTTTGCCATCACCCTCCGAGGGGAACTGAATTACCTGATGGAGGGGCAGAACGCCGACCGCATCCGGCACAACTTCCATGGCGATCCCCGGCTACGGGTGCCGGCCATCTACTGGGACTACACCACTCGCCAGGTCCTCACCATGGAGCGGTTGGAGGGGATCAAGATCAACGACCTGCCGGCCCTGGAGGCAGCCGGGGTCGATCGGGAGAGACTGGCCGTCAGGGCTGCGCGGATAACCCTCGAGATGATCCTGGAGCACGGCTTCTTCCACGCGGACCCCCATCCCGGCAATTTCCTGGTGATGGAGGGGGAGGTCATCGGCCTCCTGGACTACGGGATGGTGGGCCGCCTGGACGATGCCACCCGGGATGGCCTCCTGTTCCTGCTGCTGGCCATATCGAACCAGGACCTGGACCGAGTGGTGGACCAGTTGACGGCCCTGGGCGTCACCGGCACCAACCCGCAGTTGGAGCGGCTGCGACACGACCTCAGCCACCTGCTCTCCCTCTACTGGGGCCTCCCCCTGAAGGAGATCGACGTGAGCCGGATCCTGGAGGAGGCGCTGGCCATCACCCGCCGCCACCGGCTGAAGGTGCCCACCAATCTGGTGCTGCTCACCAAGACCATGGCCATGGACGAGGGGCTGGCCCGCAGTCTCGATCCCGAGTTCAGCGCCGCCGAGGTTCTGAGCCCCTACGTGATACGGCTGATGTGGGAGCGATACCTGCCTCAGCATTGGGGGAGACGGCTGATCCAGACCCTCCTGGACCTGAGCCAGCTGGCCCCCACCCTGCCCCGACGCACCGACAGTCTGCTGACCCGTATCGAGCGGGGGAACCTCTCCATCAACATGCACGTTCAGGACACCGAGCACGTCCTGAGCGTGCTGAACGGCATGGCCAGCCGCCTCGTTCTGGGGATGCTCGCCAGCGGCTTCGCCGTTTCCATCGCCCTGCTGCTCCAAATCTACTATACCGTGGGGTTCCGCTGGCTGATCATCGGCTGGCTGCTGGGGTTGGGCATGGCCTTCGTCGCCGCCCTGGGCCTCTGGCTCGTCCTCACCATCCTGCGTCGAGGCCAGCATTGAGGAGAGGTTCGTGGAGGCTGAGGTCTGTGGGCGGGTCCGAAATCGGACCCGCCCACACATCTGCAATCCCGGAAACCCGTTACGGCGTGGGTACTGGCGCAGCCATCGGCGGACCCTTTGTCGGAACCATCGGCGCAGCCGGTGTCGGAGCTACTGTCTCAGCCACCGTCGGGGCTACCGTCGCAGCTACCGTCGCGGCTACCGTCGGGGCTACCGTCGCAGCTACCGTCGGAGCTACTGTCGCAGCCACCGTCGGAGCTACCGTTGGAGCTACTGTCGCAGCTACCGTCGCGGCCGCCGTCGGTGCTACTGTCGCAGCCGATGTCGGTGCTACTGTCGCAGCCGGCGTCGTGGTCGTCGGCGGCACCGTGGTTGGCCCCAGGGTCGGCGTGGTGGACAGGGTCGGTAGCACCGTTTGATTCGGAGCTACGGTGGGCACCGAACCGATATCCATCCGGATGCGAGTCCTCATTACCTGCTCCAGGTCGGCCATCGCCTGTGCCATGCTACCTGTCAGGTTCTCCAGTTCGGAGGTTGACAGCTGACCCAACTGCTGGCGGATGCTCACCAGCATCTGGTTCATCTGATCGAGAATGTTGGTAATGTCCGCGTAAGTGGGTTGGTCATTGGCCAGAGTCATCTCTTGCTGGCGCAACTGCTGGATAGCTGCCATCATCTGCAGGGCGCTCATCATGCCCGGCGTGGGCGTGGCCTGCATCGTAGCGCCAGGAGTCACAGTCCCCGGAGTCGTCGCAGCCGACACCTGGCTGGCGTACGTTTGCACGACCTGGGACATCCCCATGGTTATGTCGGACATCATGCCTAGCGCCTGATCCTGCTCCTGCGGAGTCATCAAAGAGACCTCCTGGCTGAACCGGAGCATCAGGTCACTGGCGTCCTGAACCATCGCGAGCAGTTGAACGGCGGTGGGGCTATTGCCGGCCAGGATCTGAAGCTGCTGATTCAACTGGGCCATATCGCGCAGGGTCAGCTGAACCCGAATCGGTCCAGGCGTGCCAGCCATCATGGTCGCTATCGCCGTGGCCCTGGCACCCTGCACCTGACCCCCGGGGGCCATCGTCCCCTGTCCCGACGAAGAGAGGCCGTACTGCTCTAGTGACCTGGAATCGGTCGAGACGGCTGGAGAGGAACAAGCCGCCACCAGCAGTCCCACGGCCACCCCTAGCGCCAACAGAGGGGCTGTCGCCACTCGTCTCATTCTGTCCTCCTACTTCATTTCCTTTCCGTGGTCTTAGCCTGGATATAGCTATCTTTAGTCCGCATAGCCAATGATGCGGACCGCCGCGCACCGTGGCAAGAAGCGGGCCGCTTCTTTTTCCCCTGGCAACCATGGCATGGCCTGTGCTGCCTGCGATCCTCCCTTCTACCATTGCCTGAATAACGAGGAGGTGGCACCATGACGAACCGCAAGGTGAGAGTGGGAGTAAACGGGTACGGAGTGATCGGCAAGAGGGTGGCCGACGCCGTGGCGGTGCAGGACGACATGCAGTTGGTAGGAGTTGCCGACGTAGCCCGCGACTACCGGATTCGGGTGGCTGCCGAGCGGGGCTACCCTATCTACGCAGCCCTGCCTCACATGCGGTTCTCCATGGAGGAAGCCGGAATCCCCGTGGTGGGCACCCTGGATGACCTCCTGCGAGAGGTAGACGTCATAGTGGACTGCACCCCCAAGGGGATCGGATCCAGTAACAAGCCGCGGTACGACGGGGCGGGGGTGAAGGCCATCTGGCAAGGAGGAGAGAAGCATCAGTTGACCGGGCTCTCCTTCGTTGCCCAGATCGACTACGTCGAGGCGCTCAACCAGAGGTACGCTCGGGTGGTCTCCTGCAACACCACCGGTCTCTGCCGGGTGGTTGGCGCCCTGTATCGACGAGGGTGGGTGAAGCGAGCCCGAGCCGTGTTGATGCGCCGGGGAACCGATCCCTGGGAAAGTCACCAGAGTGGCATGATCAACACCGCCATTCCCGAGACCAAGGTGCCCAGCCACCAGGGGCCAGACGCTCAGACGGTCATCCCGGGCCTGGACATCACCACCATGGCCGGGGCGGGCCCCTACGACCTGAGCCACCTCCACTTTGCGATGGTGGAGACCACCAGGTCGGTGAGCGTGGAGGAGTTGAGGCAGGCGCTGTGGGAGGAACCCCGGGTGGCTTTCGTCCACGGCTCCGACGGTCTGGTGGCCCTCAACTCCGTCATCGAACTGATGCGCGACCTGCGGCGCCCCCGCAACGACATGTGGGAAGTGGCCGTGTGGGAGGATGCCTTAGCTTCGGACGGGCGGGAGGTGTACATCACCTTCCAGGTACACAGCGAGGCGGTGTCGATACCGGAAAACGTCGACTGCATTCGCGCCATGACCGGCATCGAGACCGACGCAGCCAGATCGATCGAGAAGACCAACCGGGCGATGGGCATCGTGAAGAACTTCCTGCCCGCAACCATTCGGGAGGAGGCAATGGCCCCAACCCTGGCGGAAGCCTTCAGCTCCATGCGCAGCCGCTTCATGGAGGAGAGCTTCAAGGGGTCCGAAGAGCCGGCCGAGCCTGAACCGACCTCAGACCAGCAGGGGTAACACAGCCACCTGAGGGCCCAGGCTGTGGTATCATTAACATCCAACCTCCTTTTCCGGCCTTCACTCCTTGCCCGAGGCTGAAAGCCGAAGGCTGATCGCTGATCGCTGTGTGCAGATGCCCCGCTACTACGATGCTATCGTCATAGGCGCCGGACCGGCCGGAGCTACCGCAGCCCTGACGCTGGCGGGGGCGGGGCTCTCCGTGCTGCTGATGGAGAAGGAGCGGCTTCCGCGAGACAAGCCGTGCGGGGGTGGCCTCACCCCAAAAGCCCGTCGTCTCCTTCCGGCTCCCGTTGAGGATCTGGTGCTGAACCGAGCCACCTCGGTTCAGGTCAGGTTCGGCAGCCGGTTGTCCACCCGATTCCGGGCCAGGGAAGCCGCCATCTGGATGGTGCGCCGAAGGGATCTGGATCTCCGGCTGGTCGAGACCGCAGCCCGCCGCGGAGTCGAGGTTCACGAGGGCGAGGTCTTCCGATCCCTGGAGTCGGGAGATGAGGTACGGGTGAACTCCGCAGGGGGGCACTATCGGGCTCGGGTGGCGATCGGGGCCGACGGCGCTGAGAGCCGGGTAGCTGTCTGCCTGGGCATGCCCCGGGCCCGGCGGTGGATGGTAGCCCTGGAGGCCGAAGGTGAGGTGGCGGGAGACCCCCTGGCAGGAGAGGCCATCGTGGACCTGGGAGTCCCGAGTGGCTACGCGTGGGTTTTCCCCAAGGGAGGGTTCTACAACGTGGGTATCGGGAGCTTCCTTCCCGAGACCGCCCGCGAACTGAGATCGAGATTCGATCGTTTCGCAGAGGGACTGCATCTGCCCAGTTCCGAACCTCTGGTTCCGGTGGGGCACCGGATCCCGGTGGGGCTCACTGCGAGCCCTCTGCACCGGGGGAACGTCCTGCTGGCGGGCGACGCGGCGGGGGTGGCCGATCCCTTCTTCGCCGAGGGTATCCCCCACTCGCTGCTCACGGGCCGTCTGGCCGCCGAGACGACGATCGATTACCTGGCCGGGCGGACCAGGGATCTATCGCCCTACACCCGGCGGGTCAGGGACGCCCTGGGAAGGGAGGCCAGGCTGTGGCGTATCACCGCCGCCCTGGTGTATCGCGCGCCCGCCCTTTGCCTGCGAGTCCTGGCCTCCAGCGGGTGGCTGCAGTCCCGAGTAGAGAGAGCCATAGCCGGGGAGGTCCGCCTTTGCCAGCGGTGGTGCCGGGCGGACCGATCAAAGGGGGTGCAGGATGACAGGGCACTGTAGGCAGAACAGGACTAAAGTAGTTAGCCCCTCTTGCCGATTATTAGTAGTGAAGAGTGCGGCCCAGCCCCGCTACGTAGGGCAGGAACTGGAGCCAGGAGTTGAAAAGCAGCAGGCCCGTCCTGGTCGTGGACGACGATCCCTTCATCCTAGAGTTCCTGAAAGCGGTCCTGGAAGCTTCCGGCTACCCGGTGATGACGGCATCGGACGGTCGGGAGGCACTGCAGCGCCTCGAATCCAGCCGCCCCGGCCTAATCTTGCTGGACATGGCGATGCCGGTCCTGGATGGCGTCGGGTTCCTTCAGGAGATGCGGCGCATTCCAGACTGGAATGCGCCGGTGGTGGTAATGACCGCCATGGACGATGCCCGGCGATTGGCGCGCGACCTGGGCACCGAAGGCTGGCTACAGAAACCCTTCGACCTGGATGCCCTCTTGGACGTGGTCCAGCAACTGACCAGGTGACCCTCCCTTCCGTTGCCCCTCCTTATCCTCTATGTTAGACTTACTGTCGGTCCAAAGGGCCCTGATCTCCTACGATTTCCTTCCTCGGCGTGATGCCGGCCCCTGTCCGGCTGATGGTACCGGTGGAGATGGGGACCCGGGCCGAGGAAGCTCTGATTGATCTTGCTGGAACTGGCGACACCAACTCGGAGCCCGAAGAGAGCCACTGAGCTTCTGCCCCTCGGGTTCCCACCTACTCCCCTGGTTGAGCAGACAAAGTGAGGAATCTGTTCCGAAAGAACTCGAAGTACTTCACCATACCGTCCAATTCGGCACCCCGCGAGATTCCGGAGAACCTGTGGGTCCGCTGCACCCGCTGCGGTGAGCTTCTCTACGTGAAGGAGTTCGAGAAGAATCTCAAGGTGTGTCCCAAGTGCGACTATCACTTTCGGATAACGGCCATTGAGCGGATCGAGCTTCTGACCGACCCTGGCAGCTTCGTGGAAGGAAACACCGACCTGCAGCCGGGCGATCCGCTGGATTTCGTGAGCCTGGGCCAGCGGTACCCGGAGAAGGTCGCCGAGACCCAGGCAAGAACCGGCCTTTCCGAGGCGATAGTATCGGGTAGCGGGCGGCTGGAAGGCATGCCCATCCAGATCGCAGCCGCAGACTTCTCCTTCCTGGGAGCCAGCATGGGCTCCGTCTTCGGAGAGAAGATCGTGAGGACGGTGGAGCGGGGCCTGGCCTCCCGGCAACCGGTGGTGATCTCCAGCTGCTCAGGCGGAGCGAGGATGCACGAAGGCATCTTCTCCTTGATGCAGATGGCCAAGACCTCCTCGGCTCTGGCACGGCTGGCATGTGCGTTGTTGCCTTTCAT
>JAJZQR010000148.1 GCA_021806765.1 Chloroflexota bacterium
CCTTCCTGCCCCTGCCGCCCGACGCCGGCGTAGTTTCACTCGGCGAGGGTGGAACCCCTCTAGTCCCTTCCCTGTACGCCGGTCCTCGCCTCGGCCTCCGGCATCTGTACTTTAAGAACGACACGGTTATGCCGACGGGCAGCTTCAAGGACCGAGGCTTCAGCGTTGCCGTTAGCTTCGCACGCCACCTGGGCCTCCACGAGGGTGTCACCTATAGCTCAGGGAACGCGGGGGCTTCCTTTGCTGCCTACGCGTCACGGGCCGGCATGGAGGCCCTGGTGCTCGTCGAGTACGTGGCGAATCCAGTCAAGGTTGCCACGGTGAGTCTTCTGGGGGCCACTGCGGCTATCCTGCACTTCCAGGGCATGGACGAGATCACCGCCATGCTGGCCGAGGGGGTGCAGCGGGACGGCCTCTACCAGTTCGTCAACTTCATAAACCCAATCCGCCATGAGGCGATGAAGACTTACGCCTACGAGATTAGCGAGGCGCTGGGTTGGCAATCGCCTGACGTCGAGGTACACCCGGTTGGTACCGGCGGTGGCCTCTGGGGCGCCTGGAAAGGCTACCGTGAACTGACAGAGTTGGGCTGGATCGACACTCTGCCGCGGATGGTTGCGGTGCAGCCTGCCGCATCGGCCCATCTCTACGAGGCATTCCGGAAGGGCCAGCGGCAGGCTGGGCGGTTTGGCGACTCGAGTGCCACGATAGCCCAGAGCATCGCGGCGGATGCGCCCATCCAGGGAGGAGAGCGCGTCCTGAGCGCGATCTACGACTCACAGGGCTGGGCCGAGGGTGTCACCGACGAGGAAATCCTCGAGGCCATGCTGTGGCTCGGACGCGAAGGCATCGCCTCTGAGCCGGCGGGCGCAGCCCCCCTGGCGGCCGTGCGCAGGGCTGTCGAGTCCGGCCGCATCGCGCCCGACCAAAGGGTGGTGTGCGTGGTCACAGGGTCTGCCCTCAAGCAGCCCGGTGCGATGCAGCAGGCGGTGGGTCAGCCTTCCCTCCAACTGCGCGCCTCCTACTCGGACCTGAAAGAGTTGCTCGCTCGCTGGCGCGAGCTGCGTTCGTTCAATGCCACCGAGGAGGCCAAGCAGCAGTGAGCAGGATTTCGGATCTCTTGATGGGGGCGCGCGAAGAGCGCGCCTTCTCCGGTGCCGCCTACGTGATCGGTCGGCACGACGTGCTGCTCGAGCAGGGCAGCCTCGGCACCTTGAGCTGGGGAGGGGATGACGTCGGCGATGACACGCTGTGGGACCTCGCCTCGCTGACCAAGACGATTTCCGCGGTCGGGGCCATGGTGCTGCTCGAAGACGGGGCGCTGCGACTGGAGGACCCTATCGACCTGTTCCTGCAGGACTGGGCCACCACGGACAAGGCGCATCTGACGATCCGCCAGTTGCTCACCCACACCTCCGGTATTCCAGGCCAGCAGCCACTCTACTGGGGGGTGAGCAACAACGAGGAGATGCTGGAGACCGTCCGTCGTCTTCCGCTGCGCTTTGGGCCGGGCTCCGACGTGGAGTACACCTCTCAGGGCTTCATGGTTCTGGGGCGCATCCTGGAGCTCATCTCGGGCCAGCGGCTCGATGCCCTCCTCCGTGAGACCGTCTTCGAGCCGATTGGCATGGACAGCACCCTGTTCACGCCCCCGCCTGAGCTGCAGCGCAGGGCCGCAGCCACGGAGGACTGCCCGTGGCGTCACCGCGTCGTCCAGGGCGAGGTCCACGACGAGAACGCCGTCGTCATGGGCGGCATTGCCGCGCACGCCGGCATCTTCAGTACTGCCACCGACATGGCGCTCCTGTGCCAGATGATGCTGTCCGGCGGACGCGGCCAGCGGAGGCGGGTCCTGAGCCCGGAGTCCGTGGAGTGCATGACGCGGCTCTACACCAGACAGCTGCGCCTGGCCCGCTGCCTCGGCTGGCAGGGAAAGGACAGGGCGGGCTCGCCAGGCGGGGATCTCTTTACCGACCGTTCTTATGGGCATACTGGCTTCACCGGAACGAGCGTGTGGATCGACCCGAGTCTGGATCTGTTCGCCGTGCTTCTGACGAACCGCGTCCATCCGTCTCGCCAGAACGAGACCGTTGTGCGCCTGCGGCCGCGATTTCACAACGTGGCGGTCTCGACCTGGGGCGGCCCGGACCGCGACTGAAAGGTCGGCGTCGTGGCGGAGGCCCTCACCGCCATGGCGCCGACGTTACTTCTGTACGTCGTGGCGCAGCGATACTTCATACGAATGGCCGTCGCCACGGGGTTGAAAGGCTGAGGAGGCAGAGCGTGAGATCCTGGATCCTTGCGAGACAGTTGATAGACGGGACGGGAGTGCCGCCTCAGGAAGGGGTCGCGATAGCTGTCGCGCAGGGACGCATCGCCGAGATTCGCCCGCTCGAGGGCTTCTCGCCCGACCGCGAGGACCAGGTATACGACCACCGGGACGCGGTTGTCCTGCCGGGGCTCGTGGACGGCCACGTCCATCTTTCCTTCGATCATGGACCCGACCACGCCTCCATTCGCGCCACCGTCGAGCGGAATGATCTGACCGCCCTGGGGCTCCTGGTGGCTCGCAATGCCCAGAGCTGCCTCCGGGCCGGGATCACGACGGTCCGCGACTGTGGGGATCGAGGGCTGGTCACCCTGACGGTGAGGGATGCGATAGGTCGGGGGTGGATGGCAGGACCTCGTATCCTGGTCTCCGGAACCCCGATCACCACGACAGGCGGGCACCTGTACTGGTGCGGCAGCGAAGCCGACAACAAGTACGAGGTCCGGAGGGCAGCCCGCTCCCTCTGTAAGGCCGGCGTGGATTTCGTCAAGGTGATGGCCAGCGGCGGCAACATGACCCACGGGACCAATCCCCTGGAGCCTCAATACGACGTGGTCGAGTTGAGGGAGGTCACGACCGAGGCCCATCGTTTGGGGCGCCGGGTGGCGACCCACTCGCTCAACGCGGAGGCCGTCCGGCGCTCTCTAGCCGCCGGAGTCGACACTATCGAACACTGCCTCTGGAACTCTCCGTCGGGAGATGCTTACGACCCGCAGGCGGCTGCGGAGATAGTGGCACGAGGGATCTCGGTGGGCATCACCTTTACGGGACTGGACAGGGTTCTCCTGCCAGACCCTTCGGCCAAATCAGAAGAAGCCGAGCACAAGCTGAGACTCCTGCGGGATCGCTACACCAACGCTCGTAGACTGCGCGACCTCGGGGCCAGGGTGATGATATGCAGCGACGCCGGGGTCCGGTTCACCAGGTTCGAGGATTTTGGCCTGAGTCTGGTCTGTGCCGTCGAAGCGCTGGGAGTGTCTCCGGTGGAGGCCATACACCGGGCGACTCAGCTACCGGCCGAGGCTCTGGGACTGGGGGAGGAGATTGGCTCGGTTATCGAGGGCAAGCGCGCCGACCTGGTGGTGACAGAGGGCGACCCTGCGGGCAATATCGCGGACCTCGGCCGAGTCCGCCAGGTGTGGGTGGGGGGTCGCCCCACCCTGGAGGGCGAAAGCGTGATGCTTCCCCCTCCCTTCCCGCTTGTGATGCCACACGAGTTTCGATAGCGCCGTTCTGGCTGTTCTACCCTATCTGGTCCCAGTAGTGGCAGGGGAGCCGATGGTCGCGCTTCGCCCCGCCCTCACATCTGGTCTATCGCCAGACCTGCCATCGTGTGGAGCAGCTGCACCACCGCCAGCTGAACCTCGGCCGGCAGCCCATCTACCCCGCCGTCCACCGCCCCCTCGAGGGAGTTGATCAGCCCCACCCGTATCCCTGCCGCTATCAACTGCTCCTCCATGTGCACTGTGTGGAGCAGGTCGTGGTTCTTCATCAGGATCGCCACGCAGTCGGCCACCGCGTAGCAGCCCCAGTTCGATACTGCGGCGGTCACCAGGTTGTCGGCCCTGCTCCGCGCTCCAATGCCTCGCCCGCAGGGGCACTGGCACTCCCTGCCGTAGGGCACGTGCTCCCTCACGGCGTCCATCACCAGCCCCATCCCGATCTCGTTCCCGCCATCCCCCACGGCAACCAGCGGAATGCCCCGGCTCTGGGCCCTCTCCACCAGCAGGTCAGTTCGGGCCTGCCCCTCGTCGAAGGCGTACCCGCGCATGTCGTGGTATCGCCCGGCCACGTTGCGACCGGCACGCTCCACCGATACCACGACCTTCGGCTGCAGCTGATCCAGCAGCGGCTCCGCCGCCCTGAGAGCCTCCTCGTCCTCCGCCGGATAGGGCAGCACCACCACGACGGCCGTCCTGCGCCTGATCTCCAGCGCCCGGCGGGCCTCCTCCAAAGTGACCAGGTTGAACCCGGCGGTCTGCAGCACAGCCCCGATAGCCGGCCGAAGGGGATCGTCGGTGACCACCACCGGTAGCACCCCGAAGGCTTTCTGGAGCGTCCGAGCCAGCACCGCCGTGCCCGCGGGTCCGTCGTTCTCCCCGATGTTGGGACTCACCCCGGCTCGCGCCAGGAACCCGGTGGTGAAGAGCACCACGTCCCCCCGCTTCAGGCTCGACAGCCGCGTCGCCGCCGCCATCGCCACCGGACCACCGGCCATCTCCCGCGCGGCCCTGTACAGCGGCTCCACGCCCCTCCCGCCCATATCCAGGCTCATCAGGCGGTCTATTCGCTTCTCCACCTTCCCCTCCCACCCCTTCTCAGGAACACTCGCAGGCCTATCCCGACGTGACATCAACACGAGTGCTGCCGTGTAGGGACCGGCCCGAGCACCCCACCCCCGGCCCCTCCCCGTAGCGGGGCGGGGCCGGGGGTGGGGTCAGAACCACAGCACCGACCTGCACGCAAAAGCGCCGGAGCCCCTTGGCCCTCCCACGGGCCAGGTCCCCGGCGCCTTCGTGGTTTCGACCGTCTCGCGTCCTACGCTATCTGGTCCCAGTAGTGGCAGGCGACCCAGTGGTCGCTCTCCACTTCCCTGAACTCGGGCTCCGCCTGGGCGCAGGTCTCCTTGGCGTACCGGCACCTCGGGTGGAACCGGCAGCCGCTGGGAGGGTTCACCGGGCTCGGCACGTCTCCCGTCAGGATCACCCTCTGCCGCCTCGACTCTACCTCAGGATCAGGCACCGGCACCGCCGAGAGCAGCGCCTTGGTGTAGGGGTGCAGGGGCCGCCGGTACAGCGCGTTCCGGTCCGCCAGCTCCACCATCTTCCCTACGTACATCACCGCTACCCTGTCCGAGATGTGGCGCACCACGCTCAGGTCGTGGGCGATGAACAGGTAGGTCAGACCGAACTCACCCTGGAGTTCCTCCAGGAGGTTGATGATCTGCGCCTGGATGGAGACGTCCAGAGCCGATACGGGCTCGTCGCACACGATGAACTCCGGCTCCACCGCCAGCGCCCTCGCCACCCCGATACGCTGCCTCTGCCCCCCGCTGAACTCGTGGGGGTACCGGTTCGCGAAGTAGGGGTTCAGCCCCACCAGCCGGAGTAGCTCCTGCACCCTCTCCTGCCTGGCCTTCCCCCTCGCCAGGTGGTGGATGTCCAGCGGCTCGCCGATGATGTCCCCCACCGTCATCCTCGGGTTCAGGCTGGCGTAGGGGTCCTGGAAGATCATCTGCATCCGGCGGCGCATCTTCCGCAGATCCTCGCCCTTCAGCGAGGTGAGTTCGGTCTCCCCGAACTTCACGCTCCCGCCGGTCGGCCGGTACAGCTGCAGGATGCTCCTTCCCGTCGTGCTCTTCCCGCAGCCGCTCTCCCCCACCAGCCCCAACGTCTCACCCTTCTTGATGAAGAAGGAGATGTCGTCTACTGCCCGTACGTCCCCCACCTTCCGCTGCAGCAGTATCCCCTGGGTGATGGGGAAGTACATCTTCAGGTTTCTTACCTCTAGCAGCTTCTCCGCCGTCGTGCTACTAGCTGACATGGTTCTCTCCCCTCACGTCCACCCAGCAGGCCATCTGGTGGCCCCGAGCCACCGGCTCCAGCTTCGGGTTCTCCTGCCGGCACTTGTCTATCACGTAGGAACATCTGGGCGCAAAGGGGCATCCCGGTGGCGCGTCGATCAGGTCGGGGGGGAGTCCCTCGATGGGGATCAACCTCTCCCGCCTTTCCTCGTTGATCTTCGGTATGCTCCGCAAGAGCCCCAGGGTGTAGGGATGACGCGGGTCCTTGAACAGCTCGTCGGTTGGGGCACTCTCCACGATGTACCCGGCGTACATCACGTTGATCTTGTCGGTCATCCCAGCCACCACCCCCAGGTCGTGGGTGATCATGATGACCGCCGCCCCCAGCTCTTTCTTCAGGTTCTTGATCAGATCCAGGATCTGGGCCTGGATCGTCACGTCCAGAGCCGTCGTGGGCTCGTCGGCAATCAAGAGCTTCGGGTTGCAGGACAGCGCCATGGCGATCATGACCCGCTGACGCATGCCACCCGAGAACTGGTGGGGGTAGTCGTTCACCCGACTCTTCGCCGAGGGGATGCCAACCATGTCCAGCAGCTCCACCGCCCGCTTCCCGGAGGCGTTGCCGTCCATCCCCAGGTGCAGCTCCACCCCCTCCGTTAGCTGCCGCTTGATGGTCAGCACCGGATTGAGACTGGTCATGGGGTCCTGGAAGATCATGGCGATGTCCTTCCCTCGGACATGCCTCATCTCGTCCTCGCTCAGCTTCAGGAGATCCCGCCCCTGGAACATCACCTTCCCGTCCACGATCTTGCCCGGCGGTTGCGGGATCAGTCTCATGATGGACAGGGCGGTAACACTCTTGCCGCAACCGCTCTCCCCCACCAGACCAAGGGTCTCCCCTTCGTCCAGGGTGTAGGACACGCCGTTCACGGCCTTCACTACCCCGTCCTGGGTGTAGAAGTTGGTTCTCAGTTCCTGGATCTCCAGCAGTCGGCCCATGGCTCCCCCACCTTTATTCTACAAGCTGGATCTCACCAGTGCAGCCTCGGTTGTCTGGCGGCGGCCGTCTCGTCCAACCGCCCCACCACCGTCGTAACAGGGGCTGCGCGCACCGCCTCTGGGTTCTCCTCCGCCTCCCTGGCAATAGCCAGCAGTGCTTCTGCGAAGGCGTCCAGAGTCTCCTTGGTTTCCGTCTCCGTAGGTTCCACCATCATGGCTTCCTCGACGATCAGCGGGAAGTAGACGGTGGGCGGATGATACCCGAAGTCGATCAATCGCTTGGCGATGTCCAGAGTGCGCACTCCCAGGGCTTTCTGGCGTCTTCCCGAGAGGACGAACTCGTGCATGCAGGGCCGTGGGTAGGGCACCTCATAGGCCTGCTGCAAGCGAATGCGAAGGTAATTCGCATTCAGCATAGCGTTTTCGCCCACTTTGTGCAAGCCTTCCGCCCCCAGCGCCCTGATGTAGGCGTAAGCCCTCACCAGAACCCCGAAACTCCCGTAGAAGCTCCGCACCTGCCCGATGGAATGGGGAACCTCGCACTCCAGGTAGTAGGAGCCGTCTCCCCGTCCCCCCGTCTCCCCGTCCCCCCGTCTCTTCACGACGGGCACCGGCAGGAAGTCCGCCAGGAAGTCCCTGGCGGCCACCGGTCCCGCCCCCGGCCCCCCACCCCCATGGGGGGTCGCGAAGGTCTTGTGCAGGTTGATGTGCAGGACGTCGAAACCCAGGTCCGCTGGCCTGGCCACGCCCAGTAGGGCGTTCAGGTTGGCCCCATCGCCGTACATCAGCGCGCCGCACCCGTGGACGATCTCCGATATCTCCAGCATGTGCTCGTCGAACAGCCCCAGGGTGTTGGGCATAGTCAGCATCAGCGCCGCCGTCTCCTCGTCGGCCAGAGCCCGCAGCGCCTCCAGGTCCACGTTGCCCCGCGCATCCGACTTCACCGGCACCGTAGAATAGCCGCACATGGTAGCCGTAGCGGGGTTGGTGCCGTGGGCGGAGTCCGGGATCAGCACCTTGGTGCGCTTCACGTCACCGCGGGACTGATGGTACGCCCGAACCATCAGCATGCCGGTCAACTCCCCTTGGGCGCCCGCCGAGGGCTGCAGGGTGACCGCCGGAAGCCCGCTGATCTCCCCCAGCGCCTGCTGCAGCTCGTACATCAGCCGCAGCGCGCCCTGGGAAACCTCCTCAGGCTGGTAGGGGTGGATGGCAGTGAAGCCGGGCCACCGGGCGACCTCCTCGGACATCTTGGGGTTGTACTTCATGGTGCAGGAACCCAGGGGGTAGAAGCCGGTATCCAGGCCGTAGTTCATCTGGGAGAGGTGAACGAAGTGTCTGACGACCTCGTTCTCTGCCACCTCGGGTAGATCCAGCGGATCCCGCGCCAGCCCGGCCGGCAGATCCTCGGCTGGCGGAACGTCGCTCGGTGGGAGGTGGTGCCCGACTCGCCCCGGGCGAGAGATCTCGGAAAGCAGAGGTTCTGTCATTGTGTTCCTCCCGTGGATGCGACGAGCTCCCTCAGGGCCGAGACGAGGCCATCTATCTGGGCCCTGGTATTGGTCTCTGTAGCGCACAGCAACATGTAGCCTTCCAGGTCCGGGCTGACTATGGAGAGATCGTAGCCACCCACGATCTTGCGGCTCAATAGGAAGCGGTTGATCTCCGCCGGGGGTCTGGGCCCTCGAACGACGAACTCGTTGAAGAAGGTACCGGTATCCAGCAACTGAAAGCCCTCCAGGGCCGCGATCTCTCGTGCCGCATAGTGGGCCTTGTCGTAGCTGAGTTGGGCTACCCGGCGAAGCCCCTGGGGACCCATCAGCGCCATATAGATGGCCGCACCCGTGGCCAGAAGCTGCTCGCTGGTGCAGATGTTGGAGGTGGCCTTTTCCCTCCGGATATGCTGCTCTCGGGCCTGCAACGTCAGGACGAATCCCCTCCGTCCCTGGTGGTCCTGGGCTGCCCCTACCAGCCGGCCCGGTATCTGCCGTAGGAACTGCGTCTTGCAGGCCAGCAGCCCCAGGTAGGGTCCCCCGAAGCTCATGGGCGATCCGAGCCCCTGCCCCTCGCCCACGGCGATGTCTGCCCCCCACTCCCCCGGGCTCTTCAGCATCCCCAGGGAGATGGGGTCGCTGGAGACGACGAGCAGAGCCCCCACCGCGTGGGTCTTCTGCGCCAGCGAGGACAGATCCTGCACGCTACCGAAGAAGTTGGGCTGCTGCACTATGCAGCAGGCCGTCCCATCGTCCAGCAGCGCCCCCATATCCTCCTCGACAATCCGGTCTCCCTGCCGGCCAACGGAAGAGGCGACTACCTGCACCCCCCTGCTCTGCATGTAGCCGTTCAGCACGGCCCGGTACTCCGGGTGCACGCTTCCCGACACCACCACCTTGTCCCGTCCAGTCGCCGCCATGGCCATTAGAGCTGCCTCCGCCATGGCCGTTGCCCCATCGTACATGGAGGCGTTTGTGACCTCCATGCCGGTCAGCGAACAGATCATGCTCTGGAACTCGAAGGCCGCCTGAAGGGTCCCCTGGCTGATCTCGGGTTGGTAGGGGGTGTAGGCGGTGTAGAACTCACTGCGCAGCAGCAGCTGCGATATCGCCGCGGGAACGTAGTGGTTATACGATCCCGCGCCGAGGAAGTAGCTGTAGTGGGTGGCGTCGGCGTTCTCCTCGGCCATCGCCCGCAGTTCGGCCATCAACTCCATCTCGGAGAGCGGTTCAGGCAGATTCAACCTGGGGTGCCTCACCCGGGCTGGGACGACCTCCAGAAGATCGTCCACGCTCTGAACACCGATGCTCTTGAGCATCTCCTGCCTGTCCTGCTCGGTATTCGGCACGAAATCCATATGACAAACCTCCAGCCCAGATCTCTGGGCCATGTAGCGTCGGGGCTCGTCCCCAACGTTGTGCCCGGGATGGTCGGTTAGAAGAGAAGCAACCGATTTGTAGTAACGACTTCAATCGTTCGTCCTTGTCCACTGCCGTCGGGCCGAACAACTGATGATCTTTAGCAACTCAATCGGGTAGTGGCTGTGGACAGCTGCCGCTGATATCGAGGAATCGAGGCTTTAGCCGGTGTCGGGGAACGTCCGGCTGAAGCCTCGACTCCTCGACCCGTAGGGGAGATTCGCGAACCGCCCCTACATTACCCGATCAGATTGTTAACCTTCACAAGCCGTTACTACACGAGGGGACCTCACTCCGTCTCCCCGTCTCCCGTCCCCTACCCCGCGGCGATCTCCTTCTCGTAGCCCGCGGCGTCCAGCAGATTGTTCAACTCCGCCGGATCCTTCAGCCGGACCCGAACCATCCAACCCCCCTCGTAGGGCTCCTGGTTCACCTTCTCCGGCGCCTTGGAAAGCTCACCGTTCACGGCAGCAACCTCGCCGCTGATGGGCGCGTACAGATCGGAGGCCGCCTTGACGGACTCCACCACGCCAAAGGTCTTGAACTGCTGCAGCTGCTGCCCCACCGAGGGCAGCTCTACGTACACTACGTCGCCCAACTGCTCCTGAGCGTGGTCCGTGATGCCGATTACGGCCTCGTCGCCCTCGACCTTCACCCATTCGTGTTCCTTGGAGTAGCGCAGGTCCTTCGGTACCATCTTCGCTCCTTCTACTTCCTCTTTCGCCGGTAGAACGGTAGATCCACGACCAGAGCCGGATGCGCGGTGCCCCTGATGAAGACTTCCAGGGGAGGCCTTATTGCCGCCACCTCCGGAGTGACGAACGCCATCGCGATGCTGAGATCCAACGTGGGGGAGAAGCTGCCGCTGGTGACGCGGCCCACCTCGACTCCATCCAGCATCACCGGCGTGGCCTGGCGCGCGATCGCCCTGTCCGTCACCTCGAGCCCCGCTAGCTGCCACGCCGGCCCGGTCACCGCAATCCTAAGCAGGGCCTCCCGGCCCATCAACTCCGCCTTCTCCGGATGCACGTAGCGCCCCAGCCCTGCCTCGTAGGGGTTGATCTCCTCCCCCAACTCGTGGCCGTACAGCGGCATCCCTGCCTCCAGTCGCAGGGTGTCCCTGGCCCCCAGGCCGCACAGCGCGCCGCCGACATCCGGAGCATCCTGCTCCAGCCGACGCCACAACTGCCGGCCTGCGTCCGGAGGCAGGGTCACCTCGAAGCCATCCTCCCCTGTGTAGCCGGTCCGGGACAGATACGCCTCGACGCCCATCACCCTGGCTGGAGCCCCGTGGTAGTAGCGGAGACTATCCAGGGGCAGATCGGTGAGAGGTTGTACCACCTCCACCGAGGAGGGGCCCTGGACCCCAACCATCACTGTCTCCAGCGTTCGGTCGGCGATGCTCACCCTGGGGGACTCCCCAAGCTCCCTCCAATCGTCTAAGATCTCGTCCATCCACCCCAGCACTTTGATCCGATTGGAGGCGTTCACCACCAGCAGATACTCGCCCTCCGCTACACGGTACACCAGGATGTCGTCCCTGACGCCGCCTTGGTGGTTGCAGATCAACGAGTACTGCACCTGGCCGATCGCCAGCTTGGCCACGTCGTTGGTGGCCAGCATCTGAAGGAACCTCTCGGCATCGGGGCCGCTGACGTACACCCGCCCCATGTGGGACAGATCGAAAACCCCCGCTGCCTCCCGCACCTTTCGGTGCTCCGCGATGATGCCGGCATACTGCACCGGCATCAGCCAGCCACCGAACTCCACCATCTTGGCGCCCGCCGCCAGGTGCAGGTCGTGGAGAGGTGTGCGTAGGAGCCTGCTTTCCTCACTCATTGTCGTACACCACCGCCACTTCGTCGCACTCGGGGAACTTGGGACAGCGGATGCACTCGCCCCAGACCTTCCGGGGCAGCTCGTTCACCGCTGTGCGCAGGAAACCGAGGCTCTCGAAGAAGCCCGCCTCCCGAGTCAGAGCGTAAACCCGGCCGATCCCCATCTCGCGAGCCTCCTCCCGGCAGGCGTTCACCAGGGTGCTTCCCATGCCGCGCCGCTGGAAGCGCCTGTCCACGGCGAGAGACCGGATCTCGGCCAGATCGGCCCAGTTCACGTGGAGGGCGCAGCATGCCACCGTGCTTCCATCCTCCTCGATCACCCAGAAGTCCCTCAGGTTCTCGTACAGCTCGCTCAGGGGCCGGCCCAGCATCACTCCGGCCTCGGCATGCTCATTGATCAGTCGATGCATCACGGGCACGTCGCCGATGCGCGCCTTCCGGCACGGCTGGACAACTCCCCGCGCCTCGACAGCTACTTCCGTTTCTTCCACATCCCGTTCCTTCCCGGTCTCCCCATCCCTATCCAGCCATCAGCACTCAGCCATCAGCACTCAGCCATTAGCACTCAGCACTGAATACTCAGAACCCAGAACTCAGAACCAGGCGGGCGAGACGCCCGCGCTCCCGGCACTCAGCACTCAGCACTCAGCACTCAGCACCCGTCACCCCTCAGTCCTCAGTCCTATCTATCCTGTCCATCCCATTTCTTCTCCGCGTCCCCGCGTCTCCGCGTCTCCGCGTCTCCGCGTCTCCCCTTGAACCCCTCGGCCCTTGCCAGCAACTCCTGCGCGCTGGCGATGGCGGAGGTGGACTCCGCCGTGCCCGCCAGCATGGCCGCCACTTCCTCCACCCGCCGATCCCCCTCCAGCGACCTCACCGCGGTGTGGGTCCGGCCCCCTTCCACCACCTTCGCCACCGACAGGTGCTGGTCCGCCATGCAGGCGATCTGGGGAAGATGGGTGATGCACAGCACCTGGTGGTCCTCCGTCAGCTTCCACAGCTTCTCCCCCACTCGGGCGCCGCTCCGCGCCCCGACGCCCACGTCGATCTCGTCGAACACCAGGGTGGGGATCGCATCCGCCTTGCAGAGGATGGTCTTGAGGGCCAGCATCAACCTCGCCGTCTCGCCCCCACTGGCGATGCGAACCAGCGGCTTCGGCTCCTCCCCGGGGTTGGGCGAGACGAGGAACTCCACCCTATCAACCCCGGTTGTATCGAATGCCACCCTCTCCGCGTCCCCGCCCGCTAACCCCAGCCCTCTCCC
>JAJZQR010000149.1 GCA_021806765.1 Chloroflexota bacterium
ACCAACCTGCAGGCCGCCCTGGGAGTCGCGCAGTTGGAGCGGATCGAGGGCTTCATCTCGGCCAAGCGACGCAACGCAGCTCTCTACAACGATCTGCTCCGTGACGTCCCCGGACTGACGCTACCCCCGGAAGCCCCATGGGCGACCAGCGTGTACTGGATGTACAGCGTGCTGCTGGATCGCGACTCGAAGTTGACTCGCGATGGCTTGGTCAAGGGATTGAAGGAGCAGGGGATCGACAGCCGACCTTTCTTCTGCCCTGTTCACACCCTGCCCCCCTACCGCTACTGCCGGGGATTGCCGGTGGCGGAGGATCTCTCGTCTCGTGGCATCAACCTGCCCTCCGGCGTAACCCTCACGGAAGAGGGCATTCGGCGCATCTCCGGAGCTGTGCGGGAGGCTCTACTCTGTCGTGATCTTCAACAGGACACGACCTGCGCACCTTCATGCCCTACGAGCACCCTGATGGCCATTAACTGAAGGATAGAGTCTATGCGTATTCTCTTCGTTACTCCCTACGTTCCCTCCCTCATCCGGCTTCGTTCCTTCAACTTTCTCAGGGAACTCTCGAAGCGCCACGAAGTGGTGGTGCTCACGATGTGGGAGAGCGAGAGGGAGCGCGAGGATCTGGCAGCCTTGAATGCCTTGTATCCTGCCGTCGGCCTTCATCTCAGCCGGGCGAGGGCTTACACCAACTGCCTGCGAGCGCTGCCCGGTTCCACGCCCCTGCAGGGTAGCTACTGCCAGACGCCCGAGTTCACGAGACTGGTGGATCTGGCCCTGGACCCGAGGGCGCCGGGCAGGGAAGTGTTGCCCGCGCCACTCCGACGCCCCTTCGACCTGGTACACGTGGAGCACATGCGCGCGGCCTACGTCGGCCGAGCGATCCCTCTTACCATGCCGGCCGTGGTGGACTCGGTGGACTGCATAACGCTGCTGATGGAGCGCACTCGTCAGCACAGCCATCGCCTTTGGCAGCGGTTGCTGGCGGCCTTCGAGCTATCCAGGATGGCTGGCTACGAGGCGAAGGTTCTGGGGTACTTCGACTACGTGACGGTGTGCACCCCTGACGACGCCGTGGTCATGCGGGAGTTGATCCCCGGCCTCCGTCGGGTGGCGCCGGTGAACCACTGCGTGGACCTGGACTACTTCAGGATGGGAGGCCAGCTTCGGGAGCCGGACAGCATGGTCTTCGTCGGGAAGATGAGCTACCACGCCAACGCTACCGCCGTCAACTTCTTCGTCCGCGAGGTGCTCCCGCGCATCCGGGCCCTCAGGCCCTCGGCTCGACTTCAGATCGTGGGCAGTGATCCTCCCTGGGACGTCCGGGTTCTGGCCAGGCAGCATGACGTAACGATCACCGGCTACACGCCCGACGTGCGCCCCTATCTGGGCCGAGCGAGGGTGGCCGTCGCTCCGATGGTGGTCAAGGTGGGCATCCAGTCCAAGATCATCGAGGCGATGGCTGCCGGTACCCCGGTGGTGGTGACCACGGCGGGAACCGAGGGGCTGGAGGCCACGCCGGGTAGAGACCTCCTGGTCGCCGACGACCCCGACGAGTTCGCGCGGCAGGTGGTCAGGCTGTTCGACGACGACGTTCTCTGGCGGCGGCTAATCGTGGCAGGCCGGCAGTATGTGGAGATCCACCACCGTTGGGACGTCGCGGCGGAGCAATTGGAGCAGGTCTATGCCGACGCAGTGGCGGCCAGAGAAAGCGCGACTTCGGTCTTGAGCGAAAGCGTGGGAGTCACACCATGACGTCAGACAGTACGCTCAGCCGGCGCACGTTGATCGCCAGGGCGCCTCTCCGGATTAGTCTCGCAGGTGGAGGGACCGATCTCCCCGCTTACTACGAGCGGTATGGCGGGGTGGTGGTGTCCACGACCATCAACAAGTTCGTCTACGTCCACTGCAGTCCGAACGGTGTCTGCAACAGCCACGATATCCAGATTACTTCGGCCAACTACCACACGTTCTATCGCCACGACTGCGGCAGGCCGATGGGCTGGGACGGTGACCTGTCGTTGCCGAGGGCTGTGCTTCACACCTTCGGAATACAGCGCGACATCTCCCTCTTTCTGGCCTCCGAGGTGCCTCCAGGAACCGGTCTGGGGTCGTCCAGCGCCGTTGCGGTGGCGCTGGTGGGCGCGATGGCTTCCTATCTGCAACGGCATCTCTCCCGCCGGGAAGTGGCAGAGCTGGCCTGCAAGATCGAACTGGGGAAACTGCGGGCTCCGATCGGTAAGCAGGACCAGTTTGCTGCCGCCTTTGGGGGGTGCAACGTCATCACATTTGACCGTGACGGCGTAGCGGTGGAGCCGGTAGCGGCTCAGCCCGGAATCCTCAAGCAGCTTGAGTCCCGACTTCTGCTCTTCTTCACCGGAGCGGCTAGAGATTCGGCGTCCATCTTGAAAGGCCAGCAGCAGGCGAGCGCAAGGGGCGACGACCAGACTCTGGAAGGGCTGCACCGGATCAAAGCAGTTGCCGCGGCTTGCCGAAGATGCCTGGAATCCGGTGACCTGGACGGGATCGGAATGCTGCTGGACGAGGGCTGGCGTCACAAGAGACGGCTTGTGGCGGGCATCACCAATTCGCGGCTTGACGAGCTATATGAAGTGGCCCTGCAGAATGGTGCCAGGGGCGGCAAGATCACAGGGGCCGGCGGTGGAGGGTTCTTGCTGCTGTACTGCCACGAGGATCGGCAGAAGGCTCTGACGCAGGCGATGGAGGGGCTAGGGTTGCGGCGCATGGACTTCCACTTCGAGTCGCAGGGCATGACTGTTACCTCCGTTCGCTGGGCTCCAGAGGATGGCGAAATCCCTGATCCCGACATCGTGTCTGTCCCAGCAGAGATCGAGTATGTGCCAGCCGGTCCTGCGTCGACGCCCGTGCCGGTCTCGGACTCTGCTGGAACTGCTGTCCAGAGCGCAGACTCCCTGCAAAGAGTTGTCTCTGGTTAATAGGTGACCCCGGCGACATCACGGTGCGAGTGATAAGTAGGAGGATAGCGTAGATGCGAGTGCTCGTCACGGGCGGCGCAGGTTACATCGGCTCCATCGTCGTCGATCAGTTGGTGGAGCGGGGCGAACAGGTGGTAGTCCTGGATAACCTGCAGACCGGCCATCGAGAGGCGGTTCATCCCGATGCCCTATTTGTCGAAGGGGACCTGGAGGATCCTTTCTTTCTGGAGGAACTGTTCTGCGACTATCGCTTCGATGCCGTGATGCACTTTGCCTCCAACACCCTGGTCGGGGAGTCGATGGAGAGACCTTTTCTCTACATCGGTGACAATGTGACCAATGCTGTGAACCTGCTGCGCAGCGCGACCCAGCATGGGGTTCGAAGGTTCGTGCTATCGTCCACGGCCAATCTCTTCGACCGTCCGGCGAAGGTTCCCATATCGGAGGTGGAGAGGATCGTTCCGGGGAGCCCCTACGGAGAGTCCAAGTACGCCATCGAGCGGATGTTGTATTGGGCGGACCGCGTCATGGGGATGCGCTACGCCTGCCTGCGCTATTTCAACGCCTGTGGGGCTCTTCCCAGTGGTGAGCGGGGCGAGGCCCACAATCCCGAACACCATCTTATCCCTATCGTCCTGCAGGTGGCTCTAGGGCAGCGCGAGCATGTAGAGATCTTCGGCACCGATTGCCCGACGCCCGACGGCACGTGCGTACGGGACTACATCCATGTCCTGGATCTGGCGGAGGCCCATCTTCTTGCCATGCAGGCCCTCGATGAAGGGAGCCGTACCTACAATCTCGGAAACGGGAATGGGTTCAGCGTCCGCCAGGTGATCAATGTCGCTCGAGAGGTCACCGGCGTGTCGATCCCCACCGTCGCTGGCTTGCGGCGACCTGGTGACCCCGCGGTGCTCATCGCGGATTCAAGCCGCATCCGACGGGAGTTGGGTTGGGTGCCCAGGTACGCGGACCTGGGCGACATAATCCAGACAGCATGGGGCTGGCACCGAGCGCACCCAATGGGCTACCGGCAGCTGTCCTCAGCGGCGAGGTGACCCGGCTGCTGGTTGAGGAGCTGCCGCTGACGGCCCTGCAGCCACCAGAGGCTGAGGCCGAGAGGGATCAGGGAGACAACCGCTCCCACCGCGGCCATGGCGCCGTACCCCGCCGTGGCGAACACCACCCCGCTCCCCAGGCTTCCCGTGGCCGAGGCCAACCCCAGCAGCAGGTCGTTGAAGCCCTGAGTTCTGGCCCGCTCAGCCGGCGAAAGCTGGTCCGCCAGAAGGGTGGACCCGCCCACGTAGGCGAAGTTCCAACCCAGCCCCAGCAGGAATAGGGCGATGGCCAGGAGCCAGAAGTCGGTGGACAAAGGGGCCAGCAGGCAGGAGAGCAGCATGGTGGCCGAGCCGGCCAGGATCACGGGGCCCCGACCCCACCGGTCGGTGAGCCGGCCCGAAAGGATGGAGAAGGCGTACATCCCGATGGTGTGAGAGGTAATCACCAGGGATATGGCGTCCAGGGGATGGCCGTGAGCCTTCATGTGGAGCGAGGTGATCACCATCAGCATGGTCATCACCATCTGGGCGAACACCACGCTGCCCATGGCCACGACAACGCCGGGCTCCCGGAGGATCTGAGGCAGGGATCGGGCCGGGCCCGCGTGGGGCAGGGCGTCGGGGTAGAGGTTGGCTATCTCCCTGCCCAGGTCCCGGGGATCGGGCCGCAGCCCCAGGAACAGCATCACGGCCGCCACGGCGAAGAGGGTGAGCCCGACGCTGTAGGGGCCTGCCAGCTCGGTGAGGCCGGCCTGCCGGGCCCACTGGCCGGTCGGTCCCACCATCAGGGGGCCGAAGATCGCCCCGGCGGTTCCCCCGAGGACGACGTTGGAGATGGCCCGTCCCCGCTCGGTGGGGTGGTGCACCTCTGCGGCGGCGAAGCGACCCAGCTGCAGGGCCGCGTTGGCGATCCCCATCAGCGCCAATCCCCCGAGGAAGATCGGGAAGGAGCGCATGACGACCGCGCTTCCGGCCACGCCTGCACCCACCACCCCCACGGCCAGTCCCGAAACGAGCCCGTTGCGGCGGCCGATGCGGTCCATGGTGTAGCCCCACCCCAGGGCAGCCAGTGCCCCGCCCAGGACGTAAACGGCGCTCGGCAGGCCGGCCAAGGCCGAGCGCCCGCTCAGATCCGCGCCGACGATGGCGTTCACGGTGAAGGCGGCGATGAAGCCGGCCGAGCCCAGGCTCTGGGCCAGGAACAGCAGGGTGGTGATCTTGCGGGCGGTCCGGGTGTAATCCTTCATCCTACTAATGCGCCATCCAATTCTTCTTCAGCCCGCCGTTACTCGGCCCGATGCCCCGCCGAATCCTCGGCAGCGGCCCTGGCCGAGAGCCTCTCCTTGTCCAGGTAGACCTTCTGAGTGCCGCCGAAGTTGGGGCAGCGACCGATGGCGCCTATCAAGAGCGGCATCACCCCCACCACGCCCCACCAGCTCTGGAAGTATATCCCCATCCCAATAATCGCTATCCCCATCAGGGCCCTGAAGACCCGATCGCTGGCAGCTATACACTTCATGGAAGCAGCCTTCCTTTCTTCGTGGCCTGCGGATGACGTCGCGGCGGACCGGCGGACCGGGGCGTCGTACCCATAGTATATACCCCTGCGGGGTACGCGGTACAGACTGTGCGTGCCCGAGTGGGGGCCGTTTCAAGGTTCGCATCGGCTATTGTCCAGTAGCGGCCGGTCGCCCTTGACCGGCCGCGCCCCCCGATCAGACGGGCGGGATCAGGGGCGATCCCGCCCGTCTGGAGTCACAAGGAAAAGACCCTGCGCCGGAGTAGGGTCCGGCTCTCGCGAGTTCACTCCCTAATCAGTGCCAGAAGGCTATGAAGGCCAGGCCGATGGGGACTACCCTTCAGGGTGCCGCCGAGGCCGCGCGGGCATCCCGATGCTGAAGCTCCCCGTTACCTGACGGTGGTAGCTGCTCCTCCTGCTGGGACACCCGCACCACGAAGTCGGTGCCCTCCCACCGATCGTCCTCGGGCCAGTAGAAGGTGAAGGTGATGGCGGTTCCGGCAGGGAAGGAAGCGGAGGGAAGGTCTGCGACATGGGTGCCCAGCCCGCTCTCCCGGGTGGGGGTGTCGTGGACCGTTTTCCATCCGTCGGGGCTCCAATGGACGGTGGCGCGCTGGAGCAGGTCCATCCGCAGAACCTTGCCGGCCGGCAGGCTCAGCAGCTTGTGGTTGAACCGCCAGAGGGCCTGGGGAGAGTCTTTCTTCTCTACCAGGTATCTCTGGACCGTTTGAGGAGGCGTGTCGAACACCTTTCCTTCATGGAGGGAGCGCCGCAGCTTGACGTATTCGGCGTGAGCCCAGGCCAGAGGCATGGCCGAGCCGGAGGGCCGGCCGAAGAACAGCTCTCGGTCGGGAATGTCGGGCGCGTCCCAGATCTGCTCGGGGATCATCCCTCCCTCATTGGAGAAGCCCTCCATCGCTTCCAGGAGCGCCTCGGCTTCCTCGAGTCGCCCGGCAGCCAGTTCGTAGTGGGCCCGCTCTCCCGTCAGAAGGGGCCAGGTGCGACCGATGCCGGTCCCATCGAAGGGCGCCCCGTCGGCATGCTCCCCGTATCCGTCTTCGTCATAGCGGTGCCAGATAGGACCGCAAGGGGTTTCGACCTTCAGCAGGGCATCGACAGCCTTCACCGTGTTGACCATGCGGGGGTCGTCGGCGGCTCGGAGGCCGAAACGCACCAGGGCCAGGGCATCGGGACTGACGATGTAGGCGGCGGGGGCCGTACCGCTATCGGAGGGCCGGTTCTTGATGAGTATGGACTCTCGAGTCAAGGATGAGGAGTCGACCGCCTCAGGAGGAGCGAGCCTCACGTAGTACCCTTCCACGCCTACCTTTCGTGCCAAATCGGTTCCCGTGGCGTAGCACCAGCGATCGATGCCGGCATTCCACAGGTCCGCCGTCTCCCGGAGGTAGGAAGCGATGCCCGGCTCCCCCTGCTGATCGGCCATCTCCGCGGCAATCAGCAGCGCGGCGACCTCTACGGCCAGGGTGAAAGGGGAGTAGCCCGGGTCTTCCTCCCAACGATCCTCCTGGGTTACCGGGCCGTTTCGTGCCAGGAAGCCCGCAGCGCGCCGGGCCATGGGCCAGAAACGGGCCAGCTCTCCGTCCTCCAGGGCCCCCTCTCTTTGGGCCAGATTCAGCAGCAGGATGGGGAAGGCGGTCTCGTCCATCTGATCGGCGTCCCAGTAGGGTGTGCCGTCCAGCCACATGTTCTGGGGCCATCGGCCGTCGGCTTCCTGGGTCGACTGCAGGTAGCAAAGGGCACGAAGGACGTCCTCTAATGCCCCTGCCGCCAGGAGAGCGCCAGCGCTCTCTGCCAGATCCCGAGGCCAGACCAGGTGGTAGCCTCCCAGATCGTCGTCTCCTTTGCTGAAGCCCCAGGGGATCGATAGACTGGCGATGATGCCGCCCGGGAAGTCCTTCGACTCGTGGGTGTGCAGGACCATGGTGCTGGTGCGAAACAGATCCCGTTCCCGCGGGGCGTCTGCCTCCAAAGCCCTCAACTGCTGCTGCCAACCCGTCCAGCGGGCCACGTACTCCCTCTCAGCGGACTCGAACCCCTCCTGGAGGCTTGCCAGGGCCCGGTTTCCCGCCTCGCTGGCATGGCGGCCGAACCCGAGGGCCAGAAGGAACTCCCCCTGGGAAGCCGCCAGATCCACCTCACCCGTAAGGGCCACGTTGCCGTCCTCGGCCCTCGGGTATTCCCACTGCATAATGCCGTGCTGTCGCAGATCCTGCCAGCCATCCGATGTTCCCACGTAGCCGGCAGAGCGTTTGAGCCATCCCGCGGAGCAGGCCAGGGCGAGGGCGCTGCCGTCCCGCTGGGCGAAGAGCATGGGAACGCCCTTGTATTCGTCTGCCCAGGCCGTGTTGCCGTAGCCGCGGTTGCTCAGATGAGGGGCCAGCAGTGCGAAGAGGTGGTAGTCTTCCAGCACTCCACGGAGGGGGACGAAGCGGATACGCTGTAGCAGCACATGGCGGCGGGGGTCGGCCAGAACCTCCTTCTCCGATCGATAGCGTCCCTGCTCGCAGCTGTTGATCAGCCTGTAGGCTGGGACCCCCTCGGCCAGGTACTCCAGTTGATGCTGCGTGTGGCGCTTCTCCTCCGAGAAGAAGCCCCGACCGTCGGTGACGATCAGCCCCAGATCCCGGACGGCGGCCAGGTCCACTCGGGGGTAGAAGACCTCGGTCACGATGCCGCGGCTGAGGGTGAACCAGACCCTGCTGGTGTGGCTGAGGGCCGTGCCCACCCCGCTCTTGGCGCTGGAGGTCCAGCGGGGGGGAATGCCTGGACGCCCCGGCGCGCTGCTCTTCTGCTGGCTCATCGGTTTACCCCCTCTTCACTCTCCGTCGTTGCCGACTGGCTCGAGGCCCACTCCAGCACCACCTTGATCTCGTCGTCGCCGTGGTGACCCAGAGCAGCCTGGAAGTCCTGGTAGGGGTGACGATGGGTTATCAACTGCTGGACGAGGTCACCCCAGCGGAAGCGAGCCTGAGACAGATCCTCCACCGCCATCTGGTAGTGATCGCGAGCGGCGTTGACGCTTCCCACCATCACCTGGTTGTTCAGGACCAGCCTTCGCATCAGGTCGGCCCCCTGTATCTGCAGGGGGCGCTCTCCGCCGGGTATGCCCGTCAGCACGTAAGCCCCGTCGATGGCCAGGGCGTCCAGCAAGTTGAAGGCCAGTTGCGGGACCCCCGTGCTTTCGAAGATCAACTCCATCGGCCCAGGAGCGTCCGCCATCTGCTCGGGGCTGATCTGGTGTCCATCCAGATAGTGTCCGCCGATACCCTCCAGCCACCGGGGCCGGACCGTGTCCGGCGGTACGACATCCAGGCCGTAGACCTCCGCTCCTCGGAGCCGCAAAGCCAGCGCTGCCAGGAGGCCGATGGGGCCCAGGCCAGCTACCAGACAGCGGCGGCCGAAGAGCCAGTCGGGGGTGGCTCCCGCTGAGGGTAGTCGGGCCAACTGGAGTCTCACCGCCTCGTCGATGGCTTTCTCGGCTACCGACAGGGGCTCGGTCAGCACGCCGATCGGTTCCAGGTCCGGTGGAACCCGGACCACGTACTGCTCCTGGTCTACCACCTCTTCGGCGTCGTACCCGTCCAATCCCCAGATGCCTCTCTCCCGGTACCCCCCCGTGAGACACATGTCGGAGCGGTTCATGTTGCAGGGGAGGCAGCGGCCGCAGCCTCGCCGCACAGTGAAAACCGCGTAATCGCCGGGCTTCACTCGAGTCACAGCCTCCCCCACCTCTATCACCCGGCCCATCATCTCGTGGCCGAGGACCAGTTCCGACCGACCCTCGGGCGCCTCGGCCCGTCCACCGGCGGCCTCCTCTCGATCGGTTCCGCAGATGCCCACCCGTACAACCCGCATCCTGATTTCGTCCGGTTTGGACACGGAAGGAGCGGGGCGGTCCACCAGCAGAAGGTGACTGGTGCTTGGAAGGATGGCAAGTGCCTTCATCGCATCGTGCCCCCTTCCGGCGGGATTGCTGCGATCTTCCTTCTCAACCTGTCGGTGTGGCCCTTAGGGTTCGAGGCTGCGGTTCGCATGTCTTCTTCACCTCGTGTTGCGTTTAGTTAAATATTACCGTCTCTAATTAAAAGAGGGTAGGCCGCTCCCTGCGCTCCGTCTTTACGCCAGCCTGAAGCAGTCCTTAAGGGAAGCTTATGGGGAAGGGCGGGGCCTTTCCGCAGGGTGGCGCCGGAGGGCGATGGTATACTCCGAGGGAGACAACCCTTGGAGTGTGATCATGAGCTTGCCCCCCAATCTCCTGGCCAACCTGTCCGAGGCCTGGGTGGTGCTCTCCCGAGTGCCGGCCGGATTGATCACCGATGTCGACGGCACCCTCAGCCCCATCGTCGATCAGCCGGAAAGGTCAGGAGTCGATCCCGAGGTTCCGGATCTCCTGTCCAGGCTGGCCGCCCGTCTGGCGCTGGTTGCCGCCGTCTCGGGGCGGCCCATGGACCAGTTGACCTCCATGCTCCCGGTAGACTCCATGGTATACGTGGGCAACCACGGCCTGGAATGGCGGGAAGGTGGGCGGTCGACGGTGGTGAAGGAAGCTCAACCTTATCTGCCGGCTATGGCGGAGACCATGCGCTGCCTTCGGGAGCGGCTGCGAGAGCCAGGGCTGCTCGTGGAGGACAAGGGGCCGACGGGGAGTGTGCACTACAGGCTGCACCCCAATCCGGCGGAGGCCCGGGAGACCATCCTGCGGACCATCGGCCGGTGCCCCTCGGCCCGGGGGCTGCGCTGGTCGGATGGTCGGATGGTGGTTAACCTGATGCCCCCCGTCCAGGCCGATAAGGGCACGGCCGTCGAGACACTGGTCCACAGATGGGGCTTGCGAGGAGCCATCTACCTGGGCGACGACGTGACGGATGTGGACGCCTTCCGGGCCTTGCGCTCGCTGCGCCAGTCCGGCGAGTGCAGCACTCTTGGCATCGCCGTGGCCAGTCCGGAGGCTCCGGCGGAGTTGTACCTGGAGGCGGACTACCGGTTGGATGGGGTTGACGCCGTGGTTGCCTTCCTGGGGCAGACGGTGGGTTGGCTGGAACAGCACTGAGGGTTGAGGGCAGCCGGTCACAGGGCCAGCCCAGAGTCTGGCCAGATGTGTTGATGCGTTGTGCGCGCTGGAGCATTAGTGCTAAACTGGCCGCGTGAGTTCCGGCTTGATGAAGATCCTTTCGTGGGATCGGTCGGCCTCGTATTTCTGGACTATTTCGAGGAGGGATCGTTAGGAGCGAAGAGACGAACGGCTCGAAGTGTTCCCGATGGGGAGCGCTGGGGCCAAAATGACCGAATAGTGTAGCCGAACTTCCGCCGAAGGGCGGAGGGCGGGGGAACCAAGCAAGTTGGGGTGAATGGTGCCGTGGGCACCTAGGGTAGCTCTTTCAGCCCGAACCCGTCAGCTAACCTCGCAGGCATTTGAGAGGGGCAAAGTCTGCTCAGCACGGACCGGTGGCTTTGGCCTCCGGCCCTTTTTGATTCTTCGATGGGCCGGCTTTGCCTCGTCGGGGAGGTGGCAACTCATGTCTGGTTTGCCTTCTGTAACCACGAGGCACGCAGCTGTCAGAAGTCCCAACAACCTATCGACTCTGCTCAGGGGGCGCCGTCTGTTCATAGCCTCCAACCGCGGGCCCGTTCACTATCACCTGGAGGGTGACACCCTGGAAGCTCGAGAGGCTTCAGGTGGGCTGGCCACTGCCCTCTCCGGTGTGGCATCTCTGACACCTTTGACCTGGATCGCCACGGCTGCTGGGGCGGGAGACCGCGTGGCTGCCAGCCGATCCTTGCCCAGGAGCGGTCGGTCAGGGGTCCCCCGCCTCCGTTTCGTAGAGGTGCCCGAGGACGCATTCAACTGGTTCTATCTCCGTTTCTCGAATCCTGTGCTATGGTTCGTTCAACACGGCATGTGGGGCCTGCTACGTCGGGTGGATCCAAGGGGCCTGGTGGAGAAGGGCTGGATGCTGGGCTACCGGCCCGTCAACGAGGCCTTCGCTCAGGTAGTGGCTCAGGAAGTGGGACAAACGGCTCAGCCGGTCATCATGACTCAGGATTACCACCTGTACCTGCTCCCCAGGCTCCTCAGGAGGAGGATCCCCGGGGCCTTGCTGCAGCATTTCACCCACATACCCTGGCCTAAGCCCGAAGGCTGGGAGCCCATTCTGCCGGCCCTTCGCAAAGAATTGTGCCGGGGACTGTTGGGCGCCGACATACTGGGTTTCCAGACTATGGCTTCCGTGGACAACTTCCTGCGCAGCTGTGATCGGTTCGTGCCGGACGCACGAGTCGACTGCGCCCGAGGCACGGTTCGGTTGGAGGGCCATACCACGGAGGTTCGGGCCTACCCCATCTCCGTCGATCCCGGCGCTTTGCGGAGGCTGGCCTCGTCACCTGAGGCCCTTCGCTACAAGGACCGACTGCGGCCCCATCTGGGCAGCCGAACCATCGTGCGGGTGGATCGGTTGGATCCCAGCAAGAACATTGTGTTGGGGTTCCGCGCCTTTGGACGGCTGCTGGAGCGCCGGCCCGACCTGATCGGGCAGGTGCGTTTCCTGGCTTTCCTGGTGCCTACACGGCAGGGCGTGGCCGAGTATCGCAGCTACGCTCAAGAGGTGTGGAAGGAGGTGTCGGCGCTCAACGAGCGTTTTGGGCGTGACGGCTGGAAACCGGTGACGGTCTTTCACGAGGACAATCGATCCCAGGCGGTAGCCGGGATGGCTCTGGCAGACGTGCTCCTGGTCAATCCCATCGCCGACGGGATGAACCTGGTGGCCAAGGAGGGCCCCATCGTTAGTGAGCGGGACGCTGTTCTGATCCTGTCCCAGAGTTGTGGTGCTCACCATCAGTTGGGTCGGGCAGCGCTCTCGGTGCCACCCCAGGATCTGGAGGCGACGGCGGCTGCCCTCGAGCGGGCCCTGGAGATGCCTGCTGCCGAGCGAAGGCGTCGCAACCTGGTGCTGCGGGAGTCCGTAGAGGTAGAAGACCTGTCCTGGTGGCTGCACCGGCAGTTCGAGGACCTGCTGGGCTGATGGGCCGGCGACCCGAAAGGGCTCCCCGAGCCGCAGGCCGAGGTTACCCTGGGGAGGGGAAGGAGGGCTTGCGCAGCGGATGAAGGGGGATAGGACCAACCCCAGGAAGTGAAGAGGGCCAACCCCATGCATGAGGAGGCTGCTGCCGAAGGGTAGCAGCCTTTTGGCGTG
>JAJZQR010000150.1 GCA_021806765.1 Chloroflexota bacterium
TGGGGGAGGCCGTCGGAGGTTTTAGGCGTCGTAGTAGAGGAAGAACTCGTAGGGATGAGGCCTCAGGGCCATGGGTTCTACCTCTCGTTCCCTCTTGTACTCGATCCAGGTCTCGATCAGGTCGCTGGTGAAGACGTCCCCCTTCAGCAGGAACTCGTGGTCTGCCTGCAGGGCGTCCAGCACCTCGGCCAGGCTACCTGGCGTCGATTTGATGTGGGCCCGCTCCGCCGGCGACATCTCGTACAGGTCCTCGTCCACGGGTGCCGGCGGCTCAATCCCGTTCTGAACGCCATCCAGTCCCGCCATCATCAGCGCCGCGAAGGTGAGGTAGGGGTTGCAGGAGGGATCCGGGAAGCGGACCTCCACCCGCTTTGCCTTGGGGTTGTCCGTGTACATCGGTATTCGGATGGCGGCGCTCCGGTTCCGCTGGGAGTAGACCAGGTTGATGGGAGCCTCGTAGCCGGGCACCAGCCGCCGGTAGGAGTTGGTGGTCGGCGCCGCCAGGGCCAGCAGGGCCGGGGCGTGCTTGAGGACACCACCGATGTAGTGGCGAGCCATCTCGCTGGTAAGGCCATAGCCCGACTTGTCGAAGAACAGGTTGACTCCGTCCTTCCACAGGCTCTGGTGCACGTGCATGCCGGACCCGTTGTCGCCGAAAAGGGGTTTCGGCATGAAGGTGGCCGTGTAGCCCTTCTTGTAGGCGGTGTTCCGGACGATGTACTTGTACTTCATCACCTGGTCGCCCATGAAGGTCATGGTCTTGAACTTCATGTCGATCTCGGCCTGGCCGGCGGTTCCTACCTCGTGGTGGTGGACCTCTACGTCGATGCCGGAGGCGATCAGGTTCATGACGATCTCGGAGCGCAGATCCTGCTGCTTATCCATGGGCGGGACCGGGAAGTAGCCCTCCTTGTAGCGGGGCCGGAAGCCCAAGTTGGGCTTGCCGCCGTTCTGCCCGCTATTCCAGATGCCCTCTTCCGAGTCGATGAAGTAGAAGCCGCTGTGGCTGGTCTGGTCGAACCGGATGTCGTTGAAGAGGTAGAACTCGGCCTCGGGGCCCCAGAAACTGGTGGTGGCGATACCGGTCTTCACCAGGTAGGCCTCGGCCTTCTTGGCCACGTAACGGGGGTCCCGGGAGTAAGGCTTCCCCTTGATGGGATCGAGCACGTCGCACACCAGGACCAGCGTGGGCACCTCCAGTGTGGGATCCACGAAGGCCGAGGTCGGATCGGGCATCAGGAGCATGTCGCTCTCGTGGATCTTCTGGAAGCCCCGGATGCTGGATCCATCGAAACCCAGTCCAGACTTGAAGCAGTCGGCCTCGAACTCCTGGACCGGCGTGGAGAAGTGCTGCCAGGTGCCGGGCAGGTCGACGAATCGATAGTCGATCATCTTGATGCCCTGCGCTCGGGCGAAGGCTACCACCTCCTCGGGTTCGGTCAGGGTCGCCTTCTCGTTGCCTGGAAGCGAAATCTCGGAGATTTCAGGACTAATTGCCACCTACCGTTCCTCCCCTCATTGCCTATGCAGTATTGGTATGTGCTCCAGAAAAGGCCGGAGCAGCCCTCAGTCTTCTACGCAGGCCCGCTCGTAACGGGCGTGAAAATCGACCAACTCCTGCTCGTGACTCTGCTGCGCTTGCCAGGGGTCCTGGGGCAGAGGGGTCGCGAACGGCCTGAGCCAGGTCAGCCTCTGGTCCACTGCCGCCGCCCGGTTTCTCGTCCCGTCGCCCTTGTCGATCTTCCAACCGTAAGCGCTCTCAGACATGGTCGGCCTCCGAAAGCAGGATTCCACAGTGGGTAGGCTAACAGGGGGGAGTCAAGGGGTCTACGTGCACGCCGTCAGAAAACAGGGGGCGTGGATTTGTGCAAAGTGCACAAGGATTATCCTTTCTCCACATATCGGTTGGTGATGGGCAGGCGGCGGTCGCGGCCGAAGGCCCGGGGGGTGACCTTGATGCCCGGAGGCGCCTGCCGCCGCTTGTATTCGGCCCGGTCTACCATGGCCACCACCCGGCGGACGATCGCCTCCGGGTAGCCGAGGGCCACTATCTCCTCGACGCTGCGGTCCTCCTCCACGTAGGCCTGGAGGATAGGGTCCAGGGTCGGATAAGGTGGGAGACTGTCCACGTCTCTCTGGTTGGGCCTCAGCTCCGCCGAGGGCTCCTTGACTATCACGCTCTCTGGAATCACCGGAGAGAGGCTGTTGCGGTGTTCGGCCAGCCGGTAGACCAGGGTCTTGGGGACATCCTTGATCACCGCGACGCCGCCTGCCATGTCACCGTACAGGGTGGCATATCCCACGGCCATCTCGCTCTTGTTGCCCGTGGTCAGCACCAGGTAGCCGAACTTGTTGGAGAGGGCCATCAGGATGTTGCCCCGGATCCGAGCCTGGAGGTTCTCCTCGGCGATGTTGGGCTGTGTGCCCCGGAAGGGTTCCTCCAGCATCTGGAGCATGCCCTGGAAGGCCGGCTCGATGGGGATGGTGAGCATCTGGATTCCCAGCCGCCTGGCTAGATCCGCGGCGTCGTCCCTGCTCCCCTGGGAGGAGTAGCGGGAGGGCATGGAAACCCCTACTACGTTCTCGGGCCCCAGGGCATCCACGGCGATGGCTGCCACCAGGCTGGAGTCGATCCCTCCTGAAAGGCCGATGACCACCTTCTGGAAGCGGTTCTTCCGGAGGTAGTCCCGGGTGCCCAGGACCAGGGCGGCGTAGACCTCGGCCGGCCCCTCCAAGAGGGCTGTCTCCTTCCGGTGCAGAGAGGGTTTGCCGGCTGCACGGGGTTGCTCCGAGAGCACGATCCGGGGGGTGGGGACGTCGGCCAGGACGGGGAAAAGGGGCTCCTCCCGCCTGCGAGGGTCGTGGAGTCTCGATCGGAATACCGATTCCACGTCCAGGTCCGCCACCAGCAGCTCTTCCTGGAACTGCCCGGCGTGGGCGACCAACCGGCCCGTCTGGTCGTAGACGAAGCTGGAACCGTCGAAGACCAGTTCGTCCTGTCCCCCGACGGTGTTGACGTAGCAGACCAGCACCTCGTTGTCCACCGCTCGGGTCAACACCATCCGCTCCCGCCGCTCCCGCTTTCCCAGGTCGTAGGGGGAGGAGTTGATGTTCACCAGCAGCTGAGCCCCCGCCTGGGACTGGATGGCTGCGGGTCCGGTGGGGTACCAGATGTCCTCGCAGACGCTGACCCCTACCTTCACCCCACCGATCACGAAGATGGGCTGTTCTCCACCTCTCCTGAAGTAGCGTTCCTCGTCGAAGACCCCGTAGTTGGGTAGGAAGACCTTGTGGTACACGTGAGCCACGGCGCCGTCGTGCAGGACGGCGGCGGCGTTGTAGATGTCGTCGCCGGCGTCCACGAAGCCCACCACCGCCGTGATGCCCTTGCTCTGGGCGGCGATCTCCTGGAGACAGGCCAGATTGTCCTTGATGAATTGGGGCTTCAGCAGCAGATCCTCGGGCGGGTAACCGGTGAGGGCCAACTCCGGAAAGGCCACCAGGTCGGCACCCGCGTCTCGAGCTTGATCCATATAATCCAGTATCCTGGCCTTGTTGCCCTCCAGGTCCCCTACCGTTGGGTTGATCTGGGCCAGGGCAACTCTTAGAGAGAGCATTTCCGCCACCTTCTTCACCGTCTTCGCGGTGGTATCGTACATGGGATTCTACAGGCCGCCGGTGCAATCTGCCAGTGCCGGCCATTGGCCAAGAATCATTGGTCTAGCCGCAGACCGGGCAGCGGTAGTGCAAGCCTATGATTGTCTTTTCATCCTCATGTTGCTAATCTGACGGTGCAGTAAGCGACCTGCTCTGCATTGCATCCCATTTCCCCAAGCTCACGGTTAAGGACGCCAGGCTCTGTTGGAGAGCCATTTGGCGTGGAAGGAGGAATGGAGTTGCCTCACGGCTACTACGGTAAGATCTTGAGGGTGAACCTTTCTACCGGCCAGATGACGGTGGACGAGCACGATGAGAACTTCTACAGGAAGTATCTGGGGGGTGCCGCCATGGCGGCCTACCACCTGCTGAAGGAGTTGAAGCCGGGCATCGATCCCCTGGGGCCGGAGAATAAGCTGGTCATGTTCCCGGGCGTGCTCACCGGGTTGCCGGTGTCCGGCAATGCTCGGAGCGGCGTGGGGGCCAAGTCCCCCATGACGGGTGGCATCGGGAAGAGCGAGGTAGGGGGCCACTTCAACGCCGAGTTGAAGCATGCCGGTTTTGACGGGCTGATCTTCGAGGGACGGGCGGAGAAGCCGGTCTGGCTGTGGATCAAGGACGGGGTTGCCGAGTTGCGGGATGCCGGTCACCTCTGGGGGAAAGAGGTTAAGGATCTCGAGGAGACCATCCAGGCGGAGACGGGCGAGAAGTTCGCCAGGGTGTGCAGCATAGGCCCGGCTGGCGAGAAGATGGTGCGCTATGCCTGTGTGATGCACGATCTGAAGGACGCGGCGGGTCGCACCGGCATGGGCGCTGTCATGGGCTCCAAGAACCTGAAGGCGATAGCCGTTCGGGGAAAGATCCCGCCTCAGTACGCCGACCCAGAGAAGATAAAGGCTTTGGGTAAGGCGATCCACGAGGTGGTTCCCACCAAGGCCTTCGGCTTCCACGAGTATGGCACCGGCGGGGCCATGACAGCCTACAATCTGGCGGGCAACATCCCCACCAGGAACTTCCGGGACGGCTACTTCGAGAACATCGAGCCGATCACGGCGCCCACCATCAAAGACACCATTCGGATCGGCATGGAGGCCTGCTATGCCTGCGCCGTCCGCTGCAAGAAGGTGGTCAGGGTGGACGAGCCGTGGGTGGCCGATCCCAAGTACGGCGGGCCAGAGTACGAGACCCTGGGGGCCTTCGGCTCCAGCTGCGGGATCGACAATCTGGCGGCCTTAGCCCGGGCGCACCACCTCTGTTCCGCCTACGGGCTGGACACCATCTCCTGCGGCACCACCATCGCCTTCGCCATGGAGTGCTACGAGCATGGCTATATCACCAGGGCCGATACCGACGGCCTGGAGCTGACCTGGGGGAACGCCGAGGCGATGCTGAAGCTGATCGACATGATCGCTTACCGGCAGGGTATCGGCGACCTGCTGGCCGAGGGCACGAGGATCGCGGCCCGCAGGATCGGCAACGGGGCGGAAGAGCTGGCGATGCAGGTCAAGGGGGTGGAGATTGCCATGCACGAGCCCCGGTTGAAGCAGGGGCTGGGTCTGGGCTACTGTGTGGCCAACCACGGCGGCGACCACGGAACCGGTCTCCACGACACCTTCTTCGAGAAGGAGGGGCCCAACCTGGAGGATGAGGCGAAGCCCCTCGGGATCTACGATCCGATGCCGGCCAACGAACTCTCCACCCGCAAGGTGAACCTCTTTGCCCAGCTGCACCGGTGGCGCAACCTCCAGGACAGCGCGAGCTACTGCTACTTCGTCCCCTGGACCTACCAGCAGATCGTCGAGCTGCTCAACGCCGCTACCGGTTGGAACACCACGGTGGAGGAGTTGATGCTGGTGGGGGAGAGGGCCATCACCCTGGGTCGGGCCTTCAACGTTCGGGAGGGCTTCACCCCCGCCGACGACCGGTTGCCGAAGCGCTTCTTCTCACCGCCTCTGAAGGGGAACCTGGCTGAGAAGCAGCAGGCCGTCGATCCGGCGAGGATGGAGGAGATGGTCCACACCTACTACTACCTGATGGGGTGGGATCAGGAAACGGGTGTGCCGACCCGTCCCACCCTGGAGCGGCTGGGGCTGGACTGGGCAGCCTTATGATACTATCGACTCAGAAGGGCCGACGTGGCGATCACCCCGATGGACAGGAGCAGTAGCACCAGTCCCGCCACGGCCAGGGGCAGAGCCGGGACGTTGAAGAAAGCACCCGCCAGAACGCTCATCGTCTCGGCTGCCCCGAGGGCCAGGAGCCAGGGGGCGGTGAACTGATTGGCTCGCCGAACCCTGGCTACCTCCTCTTCGTTGTGGGGTACCCGTACCCCTACCCAAACTCGCTCGGCCCGTCTCAGCATGGTCGTCCCCAGCAGGAAAAGACCCAGGCCGACCAGCAAGTTGGTCATAAGGACAAGGAACATACCGTTTACAGGCCGCCTACCGTGTGGGTTATGGCATCGCCAAGGACGTTGACGATGTCGTCGATCTGCTGCTCGCCGATCACGAAGGGCGGAGCCAGCATGATCACGTCGCCCCGAGTGCGGAAGAGAATACCCCGCTCCTGGGCGTAGACTCGAACCTTCTCCCCCGCTGCCAGTTGAGAGGGCAGCGGCGTCCCCTGCTTGTCGGCCGCCAGTTCCACTGCTACCATCAGACCGAGCCCCCGTACCTCGCCAACGCCTGTCATCCCCTCCAGCCTCTTGAGTCTGGACAGAAGCCGGTCCCCCATGGTCGCGGCGCGGGCTACCAGCTGTTCCCTTTCCAGGATCTCCAGGTTCTTCAGCCCCACGGCGCAACAGACGGGATGGAGGGAGTAGGTGTAGGCGTGGTTGAAGCTGCCTCCCGGCGGCAGCTCGCGGAAGGCCCTGTGCACCCGCTCGTTCACCATGACGCCCCCCAGGGGTTGGTAGCCGCTGGTTATCCCTTTGGCGAAGGACATGATGTCGCAGTTCACGCCCCAGTGCTCCAGCGCAAACATCTGGCCGGTCCTGCCGAAGCCGGTGATGACTTCGTCGGCGATGAAGAGCACGTCGTACCTGTCACAGATCTCCCGAACCTTCGGGAAGTACTCGGGGGGTGGGGTCACCACGCCACCTCCCCCGTGCACCGGCTCGGCAATGAAGGCCGCCACGGTCTCGGGATCCTCGGCCAGTATCTGTTGCTCCAGGATACTGGCACAGGCGATGCCACATTCCGGATAGCTCTTCTGCACAGGGCAGTGGAAGCAGTCGTGGGTTGGGATGTGGAAGAATCCCCACTGGATCGGATCGAAGTGCTGCCAGTACTGGCGCATGCCGGTAGCGACCATGGCAGCGCCGGTGGTCCCGTGGTAGCCGCGCTGCAGGGCGATGATCTTCACCTTGTCGGGTTTGCCGTTCATTTTCCAGAAAAAGCGGGCGATCTTGAAGGCGGTCTCGTTGGATTCGGCTCCCCCGGTGGTGAAGAAGGTGGCCCTCAGGTCCCCGGGTGCCAGGTCGGCCAGCCGGTCGGCCAGTTCGATGGCCGGGGGGTTGGACATGCCGGCGTAGCCCGAGGCGTAGGCCAGGGTGCGCATCTGCTCGGCCGCAGTTTCGGCCAGTTCGGCCCGGCCGTGCCCCACGTTCACGTTCCAGAGCCCGGCGAAGGCGTCGATGTACTCCTTCCCGGATGCGTCGGTCACCGTGGCGCCCTTGCCCTGGACCAGGACCAACGGGCCGGTGACGTTGTGGGCGTGGCTGTGCATCGGATGCAGGACGTGCTCCAGATCCTTCTGGACCAGGGACTCCGGTTCGTACATCGATCCACTCCTTCGCTTAATCGGGTTCGCGGCTGCGGTCCCCGGTTAGATTCTACCGCTTTCGGGCTGAGGTTGCCCAGGTTTGAGTTCTGCCACCACCATCCCCGCCAGGATCAGGGCGCACCCCAGGATTTCCCGTCCCCCCAGCCGCTCGCCTGCCAGCAGGTAGGCGAACAGCGCCCCGAACACCGGTTCCAGGGAGAGGACCAGGGCGGTGTGGGTAGGGGTGGTGAAGGCCTGCACCCGGTTCTGGACCGCGAAGGCGAAGGCGGTAGCGACCAGGCCCATGAGGGCTGCCACCAGGATGGTCCCCTGGGGTGGCGGACCCGGCCACGGTTCCAGCGCCGCCGTCGTCGCCGTGCCGGCCAGGGCCACCACCCCGATCTGGACCGTGGTGAGGGCCATGGTGTCCATCCTGGGGGCGAACCGGCTGATGGTCACGATGTGCAGGGCGAAGGAGGCGGCGCAGCCCAGCACCAGCAGATCCCCCAGGGCCAGGGTGAGGTTGTCCACCAGGGAGAGCAGCCCGAGGCCCGCCGTTGCCAGGACGACGCCTACCACAGCGAAGCGTGAAGGGCTCTGCCGCAGCAGGAGTCGGGCGAAGAGGGGCGCCAGCACCACGCAGAGGCCCGTTATGAAGGCGGCCTTGGAGGCGGTGGTGTAGCGCAGCCCTATGGTCTGGAGGGCGTAGCCGCCAAAGAGGAAGATGCCGATCAGCGCTCCGGCGGCCAGCTGCTTTCGGCTGGAGCGGAGCAGGGTCCGCCCGGTCAGGAGGAGCAGGAACAGGAAGGCAAAGGTGAAGCGGATGGCCACAAAGGCCAGCGGGCCGACGTTGGCCAGTTCGTTCTTCACCACCACGAAGGTGCTGCCCCATATCAGGGTGACCAGCGCCAGCCCCAGGTCGGCCTGAAGTTGCCTGCTCAACAGTAACCCTACCCGTGAAACCAACGAAGGAGACGTGGAGACGGGGCGACGCGGGGAAGGGACGGGCGGGTTGAGACAACCCGCCCTACTGGAAGCTAGGCTTCCCGGCCGGTTTCACACTTGTCCGCGATGAGCCGTCCCCATGTCTCCGTGTCGGGGATCTTCCGCCTCTGCTACACTATAGGATACCATTTGATCATCGATATGACGGGAGAAGGGTCATGGACATGCGGGAATTGGAGGCCGAAGTGCAGCGCCTCGTCGGCTACGACTGTCTCGTCACCAGCGGGGTCGCCGGCAGAGGGCCTTTCCTCAACTTCAACGCCAACCAGCGGTTGCTCCGGATCTGGATCCCCCGAGAGGGTGCCGACGCCAAGCGGATCGCCGAGATGGCGCGTTCCTCCCTCTCCTTGGAATCCGATCCAGCCTACAAGGAGATGGAGTACAAACCCAAGTAGGAGTCGGCTCCTGCCGGCGACACCCCTTGATGTAGGGGCCGGCCGTAACGCTGCGCTCGCTCGCGTCACGCTGCCGGCCCGCTACCTTTGCGATCCAGGAGGCCACCATGCCCGCTACCAGCCTGCTTTGCTCCAACTGTTGCCGCAGCTTTCCGGCGACGGAGGTGATCTGGAGTTGTCCTTCCTGCGGCTCGATGCTGGAGATCCCGCCGGACCCTGCCGTGCCAGGGCCCGAGGGCAGGGTCGAACTGCTGAGGGCCGCGAAAGAGGTCACGGCCCCCGGGGTGTGGCGGTACGCCCGGCTGATGCAGGTGGAGGACTCCGACCCCGTATCTCTGGGGGAGGGCAACACCCCCGTGCTGCCGCTGAAGGCCCTGGGCCGACGGTTGGGGCTGCCTCACCTCTACGCCAAGCTGGAGTACTTTGCGCCTACCGGTTCCTTCAAGGATCGGGGCACCACGGCTATGGTGACCCAGGCCCGGGCCCTCGGGGTGACCCGGCTGGTGGAGGACTCCTCGGGGAACGCGGGGGCGTCTTTCGCCGCCTACTGCGCCAGCGCCGGCATCCGGGCCAGCATCTACGTCCCCGCCTCCGCTCCGGCGGCCAAGAAGGCCCAGATCGCCTTCTATGGGGCCGAGGTGGTGGCGGTGGAGGGGACCCGCGAAGCCGTGACCGAAGCGGCCCTGGAGCGGTGTCGCCGGGAGGAGGGGGCCTACTACGGCTCCCACAACTGGAACCCCTTCTTCCTGGAGGGGACCAAGACCTTTGCCTACGAGGTGGCCGCCCAGTTCGGCTACGATCCGCCGGAGAACCTGATAATGCCGGTGGGGAACGGGTCCCTCTTCCTGGGGAACTGGAGGGGCTTCGGCGAGCTGCGGGCCATGGGGGTAGTGGGGAAGCAGCCGAGGCTGCACGTGGCCCAGGCTACCGGGTGCATGCCCATCGTGGACGCCGCCCGGCGGGGCCTGGAGCGGGCGGAACCCGTCCCCACCTTCCCGACGATCGCGGGTGGGATCTCCATCGCCCGCCCCAGCAGGGGCCACCTGATCCTTCAGGCGATGCGGGATAGCGGTGGGAGCGGGGCGGCGGTGACGGACCAGGAGATCCTGGCGTACCAGAGGGAAGTTGCCTCCCTTGAGGGGATCTTCTGCGAGCCCACCTCGGCGGCAGCCTTCGCGGCCCTGGCCCACCTGGTGCGGGAGGGTGCCATCCGCCCCGACGAGCGGGTCCTGGTGGCCGTCACCGGCATGGGGCTGAAGGATACCAGCGTGCTGACGGCCTCGTAGGAGCCGGCTCCTGCCGGCGACCCTCCAACTTCTACAGTCTTGACGATCCCACTTTCTCTGCTATGATGGGGCGGGTATTTCTGCCTGGCTCCACTCGCTCATCCAGCTCTGCAACCCTCAGCCTTGCGTTATCGCGTCCATCCTGGTCTTGAGCTATGCCCGCTGCAGCAAGAAGAGGCAGACGCTAGCGGGTTCATGGATCTCGAAGAAGGGCTACGGACATCGACGGCGCCGGTGCGGCGCCAGGACAGGGAGAATCGAGAGTAAGGTAAGGAGGAGAGTCCAGTGAGACACGTTATCGTCCTCATCGCGGTTCTGTTGCTGGCTCTGGCCGGCGTCACCACCGTCAGCGCAGCGGAGAAGGAGACGGCTACCGACCTGTTCCTGGGAAAGTCGGACATACCGAGTGTGGGCGGCGCCTTGCCGGCAGTAGTTGACTCCGACCCGAGTCACTGGTTGTACGATCGTACCGGTGCCGTCGGCATGCCTTACACCTACACGGCTTCTGGGCGTGCCACGGGGACCCTCCCGGGCAGTTTCACCTATCAGGAGGACGGTATCGTCTACCTGAGCACTTCCGATTTCAAGACCGTCGTCGACAACCAGTACGTCAGCGCGGTCTTTGAACTCAAGCCGTATCACTCTGGGCCAAAGGTTAGGATAGAGGATACTAATCCGGCTGCCTACGAGTATGGAGTTGATACTTCTGTGTCTGTTTCGTCGTTGTCGGAGGATACTCTTAAGCTGCTCTCCCAGATCGGACTTACACCCCAGGATGATAAGGTAACCTACGGGTACTTCACCTTCACCGACAAGTACGGGACTTTCAAAGGGTACGCCACGCCCGATTTCACGAAGTTCATCATCGGCATCACTTTCGACATCCAGCAGGACGACAAGCACGACGACAAGAAGGACGGCAATAAGGACGACAAGCACGACGACAAGCACGACAGGTAGCCGGCTCATCGCGTGGTGCGTAGCCTTCACCATCACCGTCTGAGCGAGTTCATGATCATTAGCAGCTTAATCGTGTAATGGCCGTGGACAGGCGCCGCTGATATCGAGGAATCGAGGCTTTAGCCCTGATCTTTACGCACATCGTATAACAGGCACTATGAAGGCGTGCGACGGGCCGCCCCACAGGCTGCATGACCGTCACATGGCTCCGGACAGGGTTACCAGAAAGTGGCCCCGGAGCCTGCCTGGGAGTAAGGTCGAAAAAGATGTGCGTAAAGATCAGGGCTTTAGCCGGTGTCGGGGAACGTCCGGCTGAAGCCTCCACTCCGCGACACGCAGGGGCGGTGCTCCTTGATCCGTAGTGGCGGTTCGCTGAACCTCCCCGCATTACCCGGTCAGGTTGCTAACCTTCATCAGTTCGCTCAGGCGGTGGTCGTTTCCGAGGGGGTTGCCATCGGCAAGGAGGCCCGCCGGCCGGCCTCGGCCAGCAGGGCCTCTCCCTTCCCCCATCGGGCCACCATCTCCACCAGGTAGCCCACCGTCCACGCCTGAACCCGGCAGGCGCGCGCCGGGCGGCCCCACACGTCCAGGAAGTCCATGGAAGGGGCTTCCTTGCCCTCCAGGTAGGCGTAGAACTCTGTAGGAGAGCCCAGAAGGGCCAGGGCCCTCAACACCGCCTCGTCGACGGCGACCGCCTCCTCGCCCATCCCCAACCGGCGAAGGGCTGCGGCGGCCACCCAGTTGTCCCACGGCCATATGGAGCCCCGATGGTAGCGGAGGGGGGCGTAGTTGGGCGAGGCTGAGCTGAGGGTCCGCACCCCGAAGGGGGTCATCATATCCGGTTGCAGCAGCCGGCGGGCCGCCCGGCGGAACCGGCGGGGCCGCACCGGGCCCAGCCACAGCCAGTGGAAGACGTTGGAGGCGACGTCGGCCAGGGGGCGCTTGCGCGCGTCCAGGGCCTGGGCGTAGCAGCCGGCGTCGGGCAGCCAGAAGCGGCGCTCGAAGCGATGAGCCAGCCGCCGGGCCCAGGATGCCAGTTCCTCGGCGCCGCCCGGGTCCTCGTCCCTTCTCAGTTCCGCCTCCCCCATCGCTGCCCTGTAGCAGTAGGCCTGCACCTCGGAGTAGGCCACCGGGTAGAGGGGCGCCGAGCCCTCGGCCGTCAGGAGGGAGTCGCGGCTGTCCTTCCAGTTCTGGTTGATCAGCGACCTTCGCTCGGGATTCCTCTGGAGGAACTCCACCAGCCCGTCACCGTCCAGGTCCGCCCGCCTCGTGATCCAGGCCAGGGCCCGGTCACGGGCCCCCCGAAGTTCCTGCAGAATGAACGAGTGATGAGTGACGAGTTCTGGGTTCTGGGTTCTGAGTTCTGGGTCCTCCGTGTCCCCCCGTCTCCCCGTCCCCCGACCCCCGGCCCCCGCCCCCTGTATCGCCGCCGCATACTCGTGGAGCGCCATCAGGAAGAGGGGGGTGGAGTCCATGCTGGCGTAGTAGGCACCGGGGAAGTCGCCGGAGCTGCCGGGGTTGTACTCGTG
>JAJZQR010000151.1 GCA_021806765.1 Chloroflexota bacterium
AGGAGCTGCCAGGGCGTAGAGAAGTTGGGGGTAGAGCGAGGGTTGCCCCAGCAGCCCGAGGGCAGAGCCCGCGAGGAGCGCCAGCCCCGAGCCCGCCGTCATGAGGGCCCGGCGGTTGCGCACCCAGAAGGGGCGCCCGGCGGCGGTCTGCCGGCCGGTCGACGCCGGCACGGCGCCGTAGCCGCTCCGTTCTACCACGCGGACGATGTCGGCGGCACCCAGGGAGGAGCGGTGCGTCACGACCAGTTTGGCCGAGCCGAAGTCCACCCGGGCGCTGAGGATCCCGGGCACCGGGGCGAGGTTCCTCTCGATGGTCAGGGCACAGTCGGCGCAGTCCAGGCCGGATAGGCGGAACTCCTGGGTGGTGCTCTGAAGGCGAGCAGCCTCGGCGACGCCGTAGCCCATCCCCTGGATGCGGGCCGCGATGTCGTCGCGGCTCACCCGCTCGGCCTCGTACTCCACCCGCATCGTGCCGGCGGCGAAATTGACCGCGGCGAAGAGGACGCCAGGCATCCGCCCGACCGCCGTCTCCAGCTTGGCGGCACAGTCGGCGCAGTCCATGTCGGTGATAGCCAGCGTCTCGTGGGCATAGCGCTGGGCGATCCCGGCCCCCAGGTCCTTTGCCAGGTCTACCAGCCGGTCCTGGGACACCAGTTCGGGATCGAAAGCCAGGGTCAGGGCACCTCGCTCGCGATGCACGTCGGCCGAGTCGACCCCTCTCACCAGGGCGACAGCCTGCCGCAGCCGGTCTACGCAGCGAGCGCATTCCCCGCCCTCGGGCAATGTCACGGCGACCTCTACCGTATTCAACTCTCCATAACTCCCCTCCCGCCGGACCCCCTCCGGCGCGATTCGGACATCTGCGTCATGCCCTTCCCTCCCTGCAGCCTCCGACGCTCATGCGTGGATGTGCATCCTCGACCTGATCAACACCAAGACCCTCGCCCTGGCAGCTCCTCCCGGCCATCTCCTCGGGCGGTCATCCGCCGCGATAGCCGAGCAGTCGGAGTGCGTTCAGGGCTACCAGGATGGTGCTGCCCTCGTGAAAGACGATGGCCACGCCGATGCCGGCCAGCCCCGTCACGGCAAGCCCCATCAGCACCACGACCACGCCCATCGACACCACCAGGTTCTGCTGGATGACGCGGCGGGTGGCCCGGCCCAGCCCGACGGCGAAGGGGAGCCGGGAGAGGTCGTCCGCCATGAGGGCCACGTCGGCGGTCTCCAGGGCGACGTCGGTGCCGGCGCCTCCCATGGCGATCCCCACGGTGGCTTTCGCCAGGGCCGGGGCGTCGTTGACTCCGTCGCCCACCATAGCGACGACGCCGTGCTCTCCCACCAGATCGTCGATGGCGTTCAGCTTGCCCTCGGGCATGAGATCGGCCCGATAATCGGCCATCCCCACCTGTCGGGCGATGTGGGCTGCCACCCGGGCGTTGTCGCCGGTCAGCATAACCGTCTCGGTGACACCCATCTTTCGGAGTGACTCGACCGCCTCCCTCGCCACCGGGCGCACCACGTCGGCCACGGCGATCAGCCCCACCGGCCCGCGATCCACGCCGACCACCATCGCCGTCTTGCCCTGCTCCTCCAGTCTCCTCGCCTGCTCCTGGACGGCCGCGGGCAACTGGAGGCCGATCTCCTCGAACAGCCTCAGGTTGCCGACCCGGACGACCTTCCCCTCCACCTCGGCCACGATCCCTCGCCCCGTGAGGGCGTTCGCCTCGCCGACGGCCGGCAGGGTCAGCCCCCGCTCCTGGGCCGCCCTAACCACCGCCTGCGCCAACGGGTGGGCCGAGCGGCTCTCGACGGCGGCGGCCAGGGCCAGCAGCTCGTCCTCCGTCATCGAGTTCAGGGCCACCACGTCGGTCAGCTCCGGCTTTCCCCTGGTCACCGTGCCTGTCTTGTCGAAGGCAACGGCTCGCAGCCTCCCCAGGTTCTCCAGGTGGGCCCCGCCCTTGACCAGGACGCCGCCCCGGGCTGCTCGCGCCACCCCTGCCAGGATAGCGGAAGGAGTGCCGAGGGCGAGGGCACAGGGGGAGGCCGCCACCAGCAGGGTCATCGCCCGCAGGAAGGAGTCGGCGAAGGGCACGCCCAAGAGGGGCGGCACCACGATCAGAAGCAGGTCGCCCACCAGGACCGCCGGCACGAAGAAGCGCACGAACCGCTCGGTGAGCTGCTGGGTGGGGGACTTCTGGGCCTGGGCCTGCTCCACCATCTCCATCACCCGGGCGAGGGTGCTGTCCTTCGCCAGGCGGGTCGTCCTGACGGTGAGGGCACCCTCACCGTTCACCGAGCCGGTGAAGACCTGATCCCCTGCCGACTTGTCCACGGGGATACTCTCGCCGGTCACGGGTGATTGGTCCACCGCCGAGGCGCCGCTCTCGACCACCCCGTCCACCGATACCCGCACCCCAGGGCGGACGATCACCGTGTCGCCGATCTGGACCTGCCCGACGGGGATCTCGACCTCCTGATCGCCGCGCCTCACCAGTGCCGTCTTGGGGGCGAGATCCGCCAGTGCCCGTATGGCGCTTCTGGCCCTGTCCAGGGCTCGCTCCTCCAGGGCATGGCCCAGGCTGAAGAGGAATAGCAGCAAGGCGCCCTCGGGGAAGTCGCCTAGGGTCGCCGCCCCCAGGGCCGCCACCACCATCAGCACGTCGGTGTCGAGCTCGCGCTCGCGCAAGGCGTGGAGGGCGTGGCGGGAGACGTCGTATCCCCCGAAGGCGTAAGCGGCGAGGTACAGGGTCAGAGATGCAGCGAAGGGAAAGGCCAGGAACTGCCCTCCCGTCCAGCCCAGGGCGAGCAAGACGCCGGCCAGGAGACTGAACAGGAGTTCCCGATTGGCCGCGAACCAGGTGCGGATCGGTCCGGCCGGGACGTCGTATCCGAGCTGCCTGATCCGCCTCTCGATAGCCCTCCTACTCGTGTGGCGAGTGTCGAACTCCACGTGGAGGGTCTCCGCGGCGTAGTTGAGACTGGCCGAGAGGACCCCGTCCACCCTGGAGATGCCGTGCTCCACCACCAGGGCGCAGTCGGAGCAGTCCATCCCCTCCACGGGGATCACCTCGTGGTGATAGCGATTGGCGATGTCGGTGCCCGCCCGCTGGGCGAGGCGACGCACGTCCTCCACCGTGATCTGGGCAGGGTCGTAGTGAAGGCAGAGGCGGGGCGGGGCCTGGTCCCGCTCCACGTGGGCGCGTCCGATCCCCTTGCGCCCCGCAAGGGCCCCCTCCAGCCGTTCGATACACCTGTCCCGGCCGTCCTCGATGCCGGGCAGCAGCAGCGGGACCTCCAGTTCAAGGGTCTTCTCCATATCGCTCTCCTCGGGCGTGGCCCGGCTGCCGCGCCGGCCGCCATGGAACCATTAAGCATCCCCTTAATCGTCGTGGCGCATCATAACACGGGCGGCAAGCTCCTGCAAGAGAGCGAGCGCGTTGTTTAGGAAACACTAAACTAGCCTCCTTGATCGTGCGACGCCCTGTGGATAGACTGGGCGTCGCACCCTCGTATCAGGATAATCGGTTATGATCGCCACGACTTCGTCCCAAACCCTAACCGAGAAGGCCAAGCTGTTTCGAGGCTTTTCCGATCCCACTCGCCTCGCCATCCTGGAAGCCCTGCGGCCCGGGCCTTTGAGTGTCTCCGCGATTGTCGAGGCCACCAGACTTCCCCAATCCACGGTGTCCAACCATCTGGCCTGTCTGAACGGGTGCGGGCTCGTCGCCACGCAACAGCAGGGCAAGTACGCCTACTACAGCCACAGCGATGAACGAGTCGAACTGCTGCTGCGACTCGGTGGTGAGTTGATGGCGGACGTGGCGAGGGGAGTCTACGAGTGCACCCGAATGTAGTCCGCGGGCCCGTCAACTTCGTTCTCTCATGGAGCCTACAGTAGACAGCAGAGGATTGCGGTTTAGACAAGGAGGTCCACGTGTCCCAACGGCGCACACACAGGCAGTCCAACTCTGGCCAGCCCCCGGGCAGGCGCGAGAGCCGCGATAGCTGGGAGGCCAAGCGGCGGCGTTTCGCCGGTGACAGCGGGGGGAGCCGGGGATCCAGGGGGCTGAGCCCCACCACGCTGCTCACCATCGGCGGCATCTTCCTCGGCATAGCCTTCGTTGTGGTGATGACCTTTGCCGGCAACTCCAGTCCCGGCGCCACGGCCGTCTCGGCCGTGCAGCAGATACCTGCCGCGACTGGCGCCACCGAGGGTGGCAAGGTCTCCATCTCGGCCCAGGAGGTGGCCGAGAAGAAGCTGGTGTACTGGGACTACCAGCAGGGCAGCACGAAGGTCCCTCTCCTCGCCTACTCGACCCCTTCTGGAGCCGTGAAGCTGGCGGCGCGACTGTGCGAGCCGTGCAACGGATATAGCTTCCGCGTGGAGGGCACCAATCTCGTCTGCAATACCTGCGGCACCCGCTGGGACCTGGAGACCTCCAAGGGGATCTCCGGCGGTTGCCTCGAGTACCCCCCCGAGGTGCTCCCCAGCACCCTGGCCGACGGCAAACTGAGCGCCGACGAGGCGAAGATAGCTAGCTGGAAGCCCAGGGTCTAGTGAGGACAGCTAAACCCCGCTGACGACGGCGGGAGCTCTTGGAAAGCGAGGGAGCTGAACAGCATGGCGGACTTTGGACGTATCTGCGTGGTTGCCGCTTTCGCGGTTGCCGTCTACCTGACCGTCGCCTCCGCCCTCGGCATCACCGGCAGCAGCGCTTTGCTGCTGGCCAGCGCCAGAAGGGCGGTGTACGCGGCGGCGGCCCTGGTGAGCCTCGCCTGGCTCACCCTGGTTCTGGCCTTCGTCAGACACGATTTCTCCATAGAGGCCGTTGCCGGCTACAACAGCCGCTTCAACAGCCTGGCCTACAGCATCTCGGGGGCCTATGCCAGCCAGGCAGGTTCCCTTCTCATGTGGGCCTGGGGAGTGGCAATGGTGATGCTCATCACCACCCTCCAGTTTCGCGGCCAGCAGAAGGGCTTCATGCCCTGGGCGACCGCGGTGATGGGCGCCGTCGCCACCCTCTTCCTGGCTTTGGTCACCTTCGTGTCGGACCCCTTCGCCAAGTCGCAGGTGATCCCCGCGGACGGCAAGGGCCTTAACCCGCTCCTTGAGAACGTCGGGATGCTGTTTCACCCCCCGACGCTCTACATCGGCTACGTGGCCTTCACCGTCCCCTTCGCCTTCGCCATTGCCGCGCTGATCACCGGGCGCCTGGGCGACGAGTGGATCCGGCTGACCCGTCGGTGGGCGCTCACCGCCTGGGCATTCTTGACGGTTGGCAACATCCTCGGCGCCCAGTGGGCCTACGTGGAGTTGGGCTGGGGTGGATACTGGGGCTGGGACCCGGTGGAGAACTCCTCCTTCATGCCGTGGCTGACCGGCACCGCCTTCCTGCACTCGGCGATGGTGCAGAAGCGGCGCGGCATGTTCAAGATCTGGAACCTGGTCCTCATCATAGCCACGTTCCTGCTCACTATCTTCGGTACCTTCCTGACCAGGAGCGACATCCTGTCCTCCGTCCACACCTTCGGTAATACGGGCCTCGGCCCAGTTCTCGTCGCTTTCATGGCCCTGGTTATCATCGTGTCGGTGGCATTGATCTTCCATAGGATGCCCCTGCTCAGGAGCGATACCCAGACGGAGTCCTTCGCCTCCCGGGAGGCGGCTTTCCTGCTGAACAACCTGCTCCTCGCCTGCGCGACCTTCGCGGTCTTCTGGGGCACGATGTTCCCGGTCATCTCGCAGCTTTTTAGCGGCGCGAAGGTCACCGTCAACGCGTCCTTCTTCAATCAGGTGGCCGGGCCGATCCTGCTGGCCGTGGTGGTGCTGATGGGGGTCTGCCCCCTGCTCGTCTGGGGGCACGGCTCGGCCGGCCGGGTTTTCAGGGCTCTTGCCTTCCCGCTGGCATTCGCGCTGGCCACCTCAGCCATCTCCTTCTCCCTGGGCGCCCGGGAGATCTGGGCTCTCGCGGGCCTCGCTGCCATGGGCTTCGTGTGTGGCACGCTGGCTCGGGAGTTCTATCGCGGGGCCCGGGCCAAGGGGCGCGCCACAGGAAGGAGCGCCATCCTCGCGTTGCTTCCCGCGGTTCTTGGCAACAAGCCGCGCTACGGGGCCTACCTGGTGCACCTGGGGATCGCCCTCATGGTCGTCGGCGTGGTCGGCTCTTATGGCTTCAAGACGGAGAGGGAGGTATCCCTCACTCCGGGACAGGAGGTCACGATAGGCGGTTACCGGGTGGTGTACAACGGCCTCCTGTCCTCCAAGAACGGCAGGAAGGACGTGGTGTCGGCCGACATGGCAGTCTACTCGGGCTCGCAGATGATCGACAGACTGCGACCCTCGGTAGAGTTCACATCGGGGGGCGATGAGCACGGCAATACCGAGGTCGCCATTCGGTCCACTCCCACGGAGGACCTCTACCTGATCCTGAGTTCGTGGGACCAGCAGAAAAAGGCCGGCCTGAAGCTGGTGATCAACCCTCTCGTCATGTGGATTTGGATCGGCGGCTACCTGCTGGTCTTCGGTGCCCTCCTGGCCTGGTGGCCGCAGCGGGAGGAGCGGCCCCAGGAGGCAGAAGATGCAGCTCCTGTTGCAGGCCGCGGACGGATAGGGGAGCTTGCCGAAGCATGAAGCATGCTTACTTGCGGCTGATGGAGGACCGGAGAGATGTCTGAGATAGCCATCCTGGCGGGTCTGGCTGCCACGGGTAGCGCGGCGACCTACGTGGCCTGGCCATTCCTGACGGGGAAGGTATCGGTGAGGGAGTTCATCGAGGCTGGGCCCGAGGAGAAGCTGTGGGACAGGCTCGTCTATCTGGGGGAACGCACGCGCTCGGCCCTCTCGAAACTGGAGCAGGACTCGAGGGAGGGCCGGATCAAAGTCCAGGATTACCAGGCAGCGAAGAAGAGCTACGGGAAGAGGCTCCGCCGCATCGAAGGATACCTGGACGCCCTCGACGCGGGGCGTCTGCCTAGTCGGGCCGCTGTGGCCTCGCTGGAGGAAGAGGTGCTCGGGGGCGAGGCTGATTCGGAGCCTGGAGCTGATGCCCTGGATGAGGCAGCTCCCTTTGAGGAAAGCAGTGGGAGCCGCTCCCATGAGATGCCGGGCCGCTCTCCCTCCTCCCGGCATCCAGGTGGATCCCGAGCCGTTGCGATCTGTCCTGCTTGCGGCCACCGCGAGGAGGAGCCCGACGCCGCCTTCTGCGGCAGGTGTGGCACCGCCCTCGCCTGCCCTTCGTGCGGCCAGCCGTCTCGGGATCCCGAGGCGGCCTTCTGCGGCCGGTGCGGAGGATCTCTGCGTCCCGGAGGAGGTAAGAGGAAGCAATAAGAATGGCCGGGCCCGGGCGCTGAAGGTCGGGCCCGGTCGAGAGGAGGAGACGAGGCATGAGACACCTCGGGCACTACGGCCACTTGATTCTGCCCCTCACGCTGCTCCTGGCCGGATGTGCCGCTGCTGCGCCGCCCTTGCCGCGAGCCCCACGGCGGCCCCGGTTGTCCTGCCCACGCCCCAGGCGGTGGGCAACGCCGCCAGGCAGTGGGATGCGAACGGGCATTACTACAAGGGGAACCCCACTCCAGGGTCGTTCTGGAGGAGTGGACGAGCATCGAATGACCGATCTGTGCGAGGGTGCAGCCGGTCGTGAATCGGCTCGTGGAGAAGGACGGGAACGAGGTGAAGTTCGTCTTCAACATCTTAGCGGCTAGAGGCCCCATTTCGATGCAATTGCCGCCCTGGCTCCAACCACGGTCCGATCCCAGAAAGGACGCCCTGGTTCTGGGGATGCTCAACCTTGTCCTCGCATTGACGTGCGCTGTCACCTTTTTCGGCGTTCTCGCAATCGCCGTGCTCTCGTCCGAGTGGCTCAGATCCTCCACTGGCAATCCCACAGCCTCAGTCCCTTTCCCTGTACCCGTGCTGCTCCTGATCTACGTCGCGGCCTTTGTGGTGACGTGAACGCATTTTGCCAAGGGTCTGCGACCAAGACCAATGCCTCAGGCCGTGCAAACTGGGCTTCTTGGCGCAGCCCCGCTGTTCGGACTGAGTCTGCTGGGCTACCTCGGTGTGTACTGGATACTAGCCACGGGCGGTTTCGGCTCGGGTTCAATGTTGGTTGCCACTGTTTGGATCTACGGCATCCTCTCGACCCTTATCCTCCTGGCGGGGCTTGTCTGTACGGCAATCGTTGCCTTCTGCAGTCCTCGGCCACATCCTTGATTGGCAAGCCAGCTTATGTAGGGGCCATCAGGCCCGTGGTCATCACGGTAGTCATGAAGCAAAGCTACCACAAGGAAGTGCATACCCTGAAGGACGTGACGAACGCCCTCTATCAGATAGGTAGAGTCAAGAGCGGGGCGGACAATGTAGCTGCGTGGGGAGACTGAAGCCATGGGACCGATGGGACCGATGATGGGTGGCTCGTGGGGTACGCCTGGCTGGCTGTTCCTGGCGTTGCCGGTGGTGCTCTTCGTCGTGGTGCTTGGGGCCGTCACCTTCGTCGTCCTGACTACAAGGGGCAAGTCGGAACGGCGCCAGCCAGCTTCGCCGGAGGAGATCCTGCGTGAGAGGTACGCCCGTGGCGAGATCAGCCGGCAGCAGTACCTGGAGTCGCTGGAGGACTCCCTGAAAGACGGGTATGTTCGGGGAGAACTTACGCTGGACGAGTACGAGGCTAGGCTCGCTCTACTCCTCGGCTCACCCCTCGCAAGATCGCGGCAAGCGCTGGAGCAAAGGGAGCGACCGGCTTCCCGACATTGATCCCCATGACTGGAGGCTCGTCTTCGGGAGTCGTGGAGGCTCGCTACTTGAGTTTGGCTACACCAGCGACCAGAGGCAGGAGCGGGAAGGGCCTCTCCTCCCTCATTACCTCGACCTCGAAGCCTGCCGCCTTGATGGCGTCGACGGTCCGGCGGTTCAGGTGGCAGCCGGCGCCGAACTCCTCCCAGACAGGCGTGAGCACGTCCTGAGCCCCCGCAGCCGCTCCCTCGGCCCGAACGTGCTCGATGAAGCGGAAGGCGCCACCGGGCTTCAGGACGCGCCTGACCTCCGCCAGGGCTCGGGCCGGATCGGCCACGGTGCAAAACACCAGGGTGGCGACGACGGTGTCGAAGGAAGCATCGGGGAAGGGCAGGGCTTCGGCCACGGCTTGGTGGAACTCGATCTCAAGCCCCAAGCGCCTGGCCCGCTTCACCGCTCGTCGGAGCATGAAGGGATCGGGTTCGATGACGACGATCTTCTCCGCCCTTCGATAATAGGGGAAGTTGGCCCCGGTGCCGGCGCCGATCTCCAGGACCATGCCGGTGGCCTCGCCCGCGACGAAAGGGCGGAGCCTGCTCAGCACCCTGGACTCGCCCATCGAGGTGATGAGGTCGTAGGTGGCGGCAAACCAGGGGTGGCCCCTGAACTCGGGCCCGCCCTCGGCGCCCGCGGGGGTGCCTCGCTGATTCAACCTCTGCGCTACGGTCTTGAGTGTCAAGGCACCAAGGGCTGCCAGAAGCACTGCAGCGAACAGTAGCACACGCTTCATCGGTATCGTCCCCGAAGATCGGTCTGTCAGCAGGTTGGCCGATGCTCGCGGGTCATTTCCTCCATGATCGAGTTCGACCGCGAGAAGGTAGCCAGCTCAAAGCGTAAGTGGCTGGAGCAGTTGCCGGACCACCAAGGGTGCCGGGCCTGGTCCTTGGTGGACCAGGCCCGGCACCCGAGTCCTCAGCCCTCAGGGCTTCACCCAGTCGCAAGGGTCTGCTACCAGCCCCAGCCGCCGTAGTAGCCGCCCATCATGCCCGGCCCCATGTGCCGGCCCGAGCCGTAGTAGCCCTGGGAGCCGTTGGGGGCCTGACCCTGCGGGCCGTAGTAGCCGTTCCCGTTGTTCGGGGCCTGCTGGTAGCCCCAGCTGTTGTAGCCCCCCATCATTCCCCGGCCCATCATTCCATAGCCGTTTCCGTATCCGCCGGGGCCGTATCCATATCCACCCGGGACCTGCGCGAAGGCCGTGCTTCCCACCAGAACCACCAGGGCCGCCGCCGTCGCCAGAGCCGCTCCCAACACCGCAAACCTGCGCTTCATCGCCCTTCTCCTCCTTGCCGTCTGACGCCGCGAGGCGTCTTGATCTGTTCTGTCAGGGGACAGGTTATCAGGAGAGTGTGAACATCCGGTGAAGGCCCGATGGGGAGGGTGTGAAGATTTCAGCTGACCGGCTGCGGGTGGAGAACGGCCGGGGTTTGAGCTACACCGTTCTGACGGGGCTCGCCGTCGGCAGTGTGAAGTGGAACACCATGCCCTTGCCGAGCTCGCTCTCCGCCCAGACGCGCCCTCCGTGAGACTCCACCAGCCGTTTGACGATGGCCAGGCCCAGACCCGAGCCGTCCTTGGAATTCGTGCGGGATCTGTCTCCTCGATAGAAGCGGTCAAAGAGGAAGGGCAGCTCTTCGGGTGCGACCCCCGTTCCGTTGTCGACGACGCTCACCTCGACCGAGCCACTCGCGGCGCGCACCCGAACCGTAACGAGCCCGCCCTCCGGCGTATGGCGCAAGGCGTTCGACACGAGGTTGCGGATCACCTGCTCGATCCGGTCAACATCCGCCCGCACCTCCGGGGCCGGGGTGGGAGCGTCGAGCCCCAACGTGACGTCCCTCTCCTGGGACTGGCCCTGGCCGCGCTCGACCACGCTCCGCACCAGCCCCACCGGGTCTACCCGATCCACTTTCAGCTTGAGTTGCCCAACCCCGGCCAGCGACAGGGTGCGCAGGTCGCCGACCAGCCGCCCCAGGAGGACGGTTTCCTGGTGAACCGCGGCGATGCTTTCGGGGCAGAACGGCACTAGCCCGTCCATCATGGCCTCCAGCTCACCCTGGATAATCCCTATCGGGTTGCGCAACTCGTGGGCGACGTCGGCCAGCAGGTTCCGGCGGACTTCCTCCTGCCGGGCCAGGTCGTCCGCCATGGCGTTGAAGGCCCGCCCGAGCCGGCCGATCTCGTCGTCGTGGCGCACCGGAACCCGGTGCCCTAGCTCCCCCGAGGCGATCCTTTGAGCGGCGTCGGTCAGGGCGCCCAGGGGAGAGGTGATCTGAGGTGATCTGGCGAAACAGGAGGAAGCCCAGCACCAGGGCGATGGAGCCCGAGAGGAGCGCGGCGAGCAGGATCGAGCGGTTGACCGAGCCGAGGAAGTCACCGGCTGGAGAGCCCGCGGCGCGGGCGCCGAGGGAGGCCGCGATCAGCCAGCCGACGGTGGTGCGGCCGTTCGCCTGGATCGGCGTTGCGCCTTCCAGGCTGCCGGCGGGAAGGGTGCGTCCGCCCCACTCGTCGGCCGAGTCGACGATGACCTTCCCCTGGGCGTCGGCGAGGATAGCCCTCAGGTCCATGGTCGTCCACATGTCCCAGCCCATCATCATCGGACCCCAGCTCCAGCCCTGCCCCCGCATCCCGCCGGTCCCGCCTGGCATCCAGGAGCCCGCTCGCCAGTCGCAGTCGCCCGCCGTCCCGGTGCGGGTTCTCAGGAGCGCCTCCACGCCGCTCCAACTCCCCCTTTGAGCGTAGTAGGAGGCGAGGGCGGGGACGAGGCGCTGGGCCCACGCCTGCCCACCTTGCGTGACGTAGAGCTGAAACTGGTTCTCGGTGGCCTGGTTCGCCAGCAGCGCGACCGTGGCGACTCAGGCGAAGATCACCGCCGCGAAGGCGCCCATCAGCCGGAGCCGCAGGCTCCGTGTATTCATCAATCTGGCCGCCAGATTGCCGATAGCGACCATACGCTCGCTCCACCGAGGTGAGGGAGCTACCTTCGGGCGGCCAGCGGATCGGGCCGTCCGGCCCTCACCAAGGCCCTTGTAAGCCCGCCATCTTTCAACACGAAAACGACCTCGGCACTACCGGCCAAGTCGGCGTCGTGGGTTATGATGACCCCGGTCCTTCCCCTCTGGTGGATCCCCCGGATCTGGTCCAGAACCTCCTCCTCGGACTCCGAATCCAGGTTCCCCGTCGGCTCGTCCATGAGGAGAATCTCCGGGTCGTTGGCTAGGGCCCTGGCTATCGCCACCCTCTGCTGCTGCCCACCGGAGAGCTCCGAGGGCTTTGCCTTCCTCCTGTCTGCGAGCCCCACCAGCGATAGCAGCTCCTCCGCTCGCTCCCTCTGCACCCGCACCGGGACCCCGGCGAACATCATCGCCGCCTGCACGTTCTCCTCGGCCGTGAGGTTCTGGAGCAGGTTGAAGAACTGGAACACGAAGCCGATCTTGCGGGCCCTGAACTCCGCCAAGGCGCTCCCGTCCAGGCTGGTGATCTCCACCCCGTCGACGAAGATGGCCCCTTCGGTCGGCCGGTCCAGCCCGCCCACCACGTGCAGGAAGGTGCTCTTCCCGTGCCCCGAGGGTCCCACGATGCAGGCGAAGGACCCCCGCGCCACCTCCACGCTTATGCCCTTCAGGACGGTCGTCTTCACCCTTCCCGTGGTGTAGCTCTTGGTTACCTTCTCGGTCCTGATGATCGCGTCACTCATACCTAACTCGGCAAAGCCGAAACCAAAAAGGTTGTATGCTTGAACACCGATGATCTCCCGCAGATGCCGCTTGGTCGAGAGAGGAGCGTGCTCGGA
>JAJZQR010000152.1 GCA_021806765.1 Chloroflexota bacterium
GAAGGGGGTGATCTTCAGCGGTTGCCCGGCCCGAGCGAAAGCCAGCAGCGCTTCCAGGGTCTCCCGGCTGAACCGGAGGGGACTGTCCACGTTGACCCCGCCCAGCAGCGCAGGACGGCGACGCAAGTCGACTTCGTCGCCGAACAGCAGCGAAACCACGGCCAGGCAATCCTGGGCGCTGCCGGCGTCCAGGCTCATCACGCCTATCGGCTTATCCGAGTAGCGCGCGGCAGCATAGAGGTAGTCCAGGTGGCGCGTCAGGGGCGGGAGATCCATCGCCTCCACGCAGCGGTAGGTCACGTCCAGCAGACGGCTGTGGTGGGTCAGCTTGATGAACTGCAGCTGGTCCGCGTAGCTGCCGTCGCGCCGGCCCTTCTCCGGGTCCTCCACCATCATCGGCCCTCCCACGGGGGCCAGGATCATGGCGTCGCCACCCACCTCGACGTTGCGCAGGGGATTGCGAGCGTGGAGGGTGAAGCGGGCCGGGGCCCGGGAAACCGCCTCCATGACCAACTCGCAGGGGATGCGGACCCGCTGGGCCAGTCGGTCCACCACGGCGCCGGCCCCGGCCAGAACGTCGAGGGCTCGGGCATCGAGCATCTCGACGCCCACCTCCTCCAGCAGCCGCAGAGATGCCCGGTGCAGCGCCTCCACCTGATCCTCGGAGAGAGGAGCCAGAGGGCGAGAGGGTACTCTCAACATCGAGTAAGACCGCTTTCCTATCCGAGGAGATGGTGCGGGTGGCCAGAGAGGTTTCCCATTCTGTGCCAGGTCACGGTGTACCATCGCCGCATGGCGGATGTCAACCGTCAAGTCGATCAAACGGTCGCTCCGTCCCCGATGCCAATCTATCTTTCCAGTCGAGGTTGCCGGCCATGGAGCGTCTGAAGCTGCTGGTGGGCCCGTACGCCGAGGAGGGGAGAAGCTGATCTTCAAGATCCTGAAGCGGGGGGATCGCGCTTCGGGCGGCGAAGCCGACCTGGGTCTTCGCTACAACTTCACCGTCCCACTGGCCAGGGTGGTGGCTGACCAGCGCGGCAAGATCGCCCTGCCCTTCAAGGCGTACCAGATGGGGCCGGGCTGGCGGAGGTGGAGGAGATAGGGAGGCTGGTGACTCCCCTGCTGGAGGGCTCGAACGTCCTCTTCGATCCCCTCCTGGGCCGAGGCCTCGACTACTACACCGGCGTCCTCTTCGAGATCCTCGCGCCGGGACTGGACTCCTTCGCCGCCCTGGGCGGCCGGTACGACCGGTTAGCAGCCCACTTCGCAGGCCAGCAGCTGCTGGCCTGCGGCGGCTCCATCTACATGGATCGGGTCGCCCTGCTGCTCCAAGATCGAGAGTGGCAGCCTGTCCCCTCGGCAAGGGTGTTGGTGACCGTCCGGGACGAGGGCTTCCGACTGGAGAGCCTGAAGCTCGGCCGCACCCTGCGAGAGTTGGGGGTCGGCGCGGAGCTGTATCTCGGGGAGGGGAACCTCGGCCGGCAGCTGCGCTACGCCTCCGAGAAGAAGATCCCCTACTGCCTCCTGCTGGGACCCGAGGAGAGCTCCCGGGGAGAGGTAGTGATCAAGGAGATGGCGACGGGCAACCAGAGGGCCGTGCCCCGGGATCTGGTAGCCGAGGAGCTGTCCCTGGGGGACGGACCGCCTGGAGTTGGGCAGCTTCACCCTTAGCAGGGGAGCCCACGAACAGCAGGGCGGGTCGGACCCGCCCTGCCTTCTGGGATCCTCGCCTTGCGATCCCTATATCCCCAGGTAGGCTTTCTGGATCGTGTCGGACTGGAGCAACTCCGCTCCGCTGCCCTCCATCACCACGTTGCCGGTCTGCAGCACGTAGGCACGGTTCGCCAGCTCCAGGGCCTCGCGCACGTTCTGCTCCACCAGCAGTATGGTGATACCATCCTTCTCGTTCAGTTCCTGAATGGTCTCGAAGATCTTGTCCACCAGCTTGGGTGCTATCCCCATGGAGGGCTCGTCCAGCATCAGCAGCTTCGGCTTCAGCATCAGTCCCCTGCCGATGGCCAGCATCTGCTGCTCGCCGCCGGAGAGGGTACCCGCTCGCTGGGACTCCCGTTCTTTCAGCACCGGGAAGAGGCCGAAAATCCTCTCCAGGATCGCCTCCCGATCCGCGCTCGACTTCCGAGTGAAGGCGCCGAGGATCAGGTTCTCCTTCACCGTCTGCCGGGCGAACAGTCGCCGGCCTTCTGGAACGTGGGCGATGCCGTGGCGCACCACGTCGTGGGGGGAGAGGGGATCGATCTGCGTGCCCTCAAACCTCACATTGCCTGAGGTCGGGCGCAACAGCCTGGAAATGGTCTTCAGGATAGTCGTCTTCCCGGCCCCGTTAGAACCTACTATGGCGACAATCTCCCCGGCCTCGACCCGGAAGGAGACCCCGTGCAGGGCCGGTACGCCGTCATAACCGACTCGGATGTTATCGACCTCTAGCAACGTACTTATCCCCCAAATAGGCCTTGATCACTTCCGGATTCTTGGAGACCTTTTCGGGCACGTCCTCGTCGATCTTCTTGCCGTAGTCCAGCACCACGACCCGCTGGGAGATCGGCATGAGGATCTCCATCACGTGCTCCACCATCAGGATGGTCACACCCTCTCGGTTGATGGTGCGGATGATCTCCACTGCCTGCTGGCATTCGGTTGGGTTTAGCCCCGCCATGGCCTCGTCCAGCATCAGCAGCTTCGGGCTGGTCGCCAGGGCGCGGGACAGCTCCAGCCGCTTCTTGTCGGATATGGTGAGGGCTGAGGCCGGCATGTCCTTCTTTGGATAGAGGCCGGTGAACTGGAGGACCTCCATGGCGCGCTTCCTCACCTGGGCGTTGCTGCCGGTGCGCAGGTAGGCGCCGACCATGACGTTGTCCAGAACAGTCATATCCTTGAAGACCCGCACTATCTGGAAGGTCCTGGCGATCCCCGCCTGGCAGGCCTGGTCCGGGGCATAGTTGGTGATGTCCTTGCCCTGGAAACGGATGTTGCCGCCCTCAGGGTTGTGGACACCCGCGATGCAGTTGAAGAGGGTGGTCTTGCCTGCGCCGTTGGGGCCGATAAGGCCCACAATCTCGCCCTCATTCACCGATAGGCTGACGTTGTCGTTGGCCACCAGCCCACCGAAACGTTTGGTCAGGTTGTTCACTTCGAGCAGCGCCATCTCTACTTCCTCCGGCCCGATCTGCCCAACAGGCCCATCAGGCCCCGCGGCTGGAATACAGCCACGATCATCACCAGCAGCCCGTACATCATCATGTCCACTCCCTGGCCGGTGCCACCGATCATCACCCTGGTGGTCTCAGACAGCGCTATCAGCACGCTGGCGCCGATGACCGGGCCCCACAGGGTCCCGAGCCCGCCCAGCACCGCCATCAGGCACATGCCGATGGAAAGCTGGAGATAGACCACGCTAGCAGGGTCAATGAACATGACGTACTGAGCATAGAAAGTCCCGGCGATGGAGGTGAGGGTGGCACTGAGGATAAAGGCCAGCATCTTGTACTTGGTGGGGTTGATGCCCAACGCCCGGGCACCATCTTGATCCTCCTTGATAGCCCGGAAGTAGTACCCCCACTTCGATCTCTCCATCTTGTAGACGGTCAGCAGCGCGATGGCAAGAAAAGCTAGAACGAGGTAGTAGTATGGGGTCTTGTTGGTGCCGTGGAACTCGATGTTGATCCACGATTCGGGCAAGATCGGGAGAGTGATGCCTGAGGCGGCGCCCAACTGCTGCGTGTTGAGCACCACGGTGGAGAAGATCTCGCCGATGGCGAGGGTAGCGATACCGAAGTAGTGTCCCTTCAGCCTGAAGGTCGGGTAACCCACGGCGATTGCGACGACAACGGAGAGCGCGATGCCAACCAGCATCCCGACCCAGGGTGAGAGCAGATAGTTCTTCAGCAGAATGGCCGAACTGTAGGCGCCGAACCCGAAGAAGATGGTATTGCCCAGCGCCACCTGGCCCGTGTAGCCCCCGGTGATGTTCCAGGCCACAGCCATCAGCGCGTTCATGAAGATGAGTATGGCCACGTGCTGCTGATAGGGGAGGGTGAAGATGTGGGGAAATGCCAGCAGGAATAGAACCAGAACGGCAAGGCCCCCAACCTTCAGCTGGCTAAGAGTCCTCTCCGCCTTCTCACCTGAATGCGACGCAATCGGCGCCGATCCAGTCGAGGCTGCGGGCTGGGGTTCCTTCCCCAAAGCCTCTTGTTGATAGCTCATATGGTCACGATCCTCCCACCGCAGCTCTAGAATTCACCGAGTAGACCCTGCGGGCGCACCAGGACGACCAGCAGGTAGATCGCCAAGACTACCGCGAACTTGAAAGCCGGGGCGATGAAGAAACCGGCGAGCACCTGGACAAGTCCTATCAGGATTCCAGCGATGAAGGCGCCGGGGATGCTGCCGAAGCCGCCCAACGCGACCACCACGAAGGCCGTCGTGCCGAATATCTGGCCCACGCCAGGCTCGATATAGTAGAAGCTGGACATCAGAGACCCTGCCACCCCGACGCAGCCGGCGCCTATGCCCCATGCCAGGGTGAACATCCGATCGCTGTCTATGCCCATCAGCGAGGCAGCTTCCCTGTCCTCCGCCGTGGCCATCAGGGCCCGGCCCGTCTCGGTCCTCTCGACGAACCAGTAAATGAAGATGAAGGCGATGATCGCGCCCACCGCGGCCACCAACTGGGGGAGACCAATGGAGACTCCTCCCAGGCTTATGCGGCCCTCACTGACCAGCGAGTGCTGGATCACCCGATAGTTGGGGGTCCAGAGGAACTGAGCGAGGCTTCGCAGAAACACCGACAACCCGAAGGTGGCGAAGATCTGCGCCAGCATCGGTGCATGAAGGATCCGCCTGATGATCAGCTTATAAGTGGCGATGCCTATCAGCACCAAGACCAGCGTGGACAGCGGCAGTGACAGCAGCGGATCGATCGCGAAGAGATACCAGATCCAGAAAGACGAGAACATGGACAGCATGAGGAACTCGCCATGAGCGAAGTTGACGATCTCCACCATGCCGAAGATCAGTGACAACCCCACCGCGACGAGAGCGAAGACGAAGCCTATCAGTAGGCCGTTCACTATCGTCTGAGCCAATATCTCGAATGACATAGGTGGCTATCACCCCTGTTCTTGATGGCGGCCGAGGCCCCCGACCACACGCGACACCAGGTGAGCCAGTTCTGACGGTGTCTCCCGACCCGCGCGAGAGCGCGGGTCGGGAGACAGCCATCTACTTCAGTTCAGACCACTTGGGTCGCGGCCAGACTATCTGCTTGCTCGCGACGTTGAAGGGCCACACCGTGTAGTGCTTCCCACCAAACACCTGGGTGTTAACGCCCGCGGCGTACACATTCTGGCCATCAGGGCCGAACTTGATCCCCTTCCACGGGACAATCAACTGATCGCCGGGGATATCCGTGGCGGCCAGCGCCGCCTGGATCGCCTTAGGATCGGTCGACTTGGCTCTGTTGATGGCGTCGGCCAGCGTCATGATGGCGGTGAAGTTGCGGGCGGAGTTCTCGGTCATGCCCTGGTTGTACTTGCTCTGGAACATGTCCGCGATCGCTTTGGCCACGGGGTTCTTCTCCGCGATGTCAGGGGCCCAGGCCGCCTTGCTGATGGCGTACTCGGCGTCCTTGCCCAGCACTTCGAAGAACTTGGGATCGAGGAAACCCGCACCGTAGGCCAGGATAGCTCGGGGGCTATAGTCCAGCTGCTTGTAGGTCTTCATGAAGAGAATGGCATCGGGAGTCTGGGTTTGCATAATCACCACGTCCGGATCCGCAGCCTTCAGCCTCTGGACCTCGCTGGTGACCTCGCTGCTGCCGGCCGGGAAGGGGATCTCCTCGACCACCTTGTATCCGCGCTCATCGGCGAACTTCTTGGCGTTCTTGGTCATGTCGGCGCCCTGAAGGGTGTTCTCGTAGACGACGGCGATCGTCTTCACCGACACCTTCTTCTCCTTCTGGATGTCATCCATCAGATCGAAGAAGTTCTTCACGAAGGTCCCATCGTGGGCGCCCGTTCTGAAGAAGTACTTGAGTCCACGATCCGTCAACCCTATGGACGAGGAGTCGCCGTTGATCATGGGGATGCCCAGCCGCTCGGCCGCCTGGCTCGCGGTCTGGGTTACGGTGCTCAGGTAGGTTCCCTCGAGGGCAACGACCTTCTCCTGGGTGACGAGGCGCTCGGCCTCGCTCTGTCCCTTCTCCGGGACACCCTGGTGATCGGCAAAGACGAGCTTCAGCTTGGCGTTGCCGAGATTGGGCAACCCCTCAGTCTTAGCGAAGGGGATGTTCAGGTCGTACTTGTTGTTCACTATCTCGGCGGCCAGCTCAGCCCCGTCCTTGCAGTCAAGCCCGGTGCTGGCCGCAACACCAGTCAGAGGAAAGAGAACACCTACCTTGACCTCTTGAGGGTTCCCGGCAGCCGAGGCAGCGGCTTTCTCTCCCGCAGAAGTCGGTGCGGCGGGAGCGGAGGCGCCAGGATTTGACGCCGGCGAAGAGGCTGTCTGGGCACATCCCATGGCAGCCATCGAGAACAGGAGCATCAGGCCGAGGGTCAGCGCGAAGCGATTTCGAACCAGATGGGTTATCATCCTCTCTCCTTGTCCAATTACGAGCTTGGCGCGTCCTAAGGTAGGAAGATGGAGTTCTCCAGCTAATGAGTCCGCAGGGTCACATCACCTCCTCGGTTCGCCGTTGCCTGGCGAGTCACGAGACTGGCGGCGCTCCGGGTCAGCGGAGTCTGCCTCGGCCAAGGATGGGCCAGACTACCTCGACGCGTCCGTCGCGGATGCCATACATCTCCTCGTGGAGATGTACGGTGGTGTCTGAGTAGCCCACAACGAATTCGATCTTGTCCCCGACTTTCAAGGTGGTGTTCGGCTCCTCCAGATCGATGCGCGCATGCTCGGCCGATAGCGACACCGACTGTACCTTACCCACTCCGAGGGGCTCTGGAAGCGCCGAATCCCCGCTCATGGTCTTCTTGCCTGTGTCACAGATGATTCGAGTGGGAAGCGGCCTGCTGGTTACGGTCGCGAGGATCGTCAGGGCGTACTCGTGCTCCACCCCCATCGCCTTGCGATAGTAGATGTCGCCGAATATCCCTCCGCCAGCCTCGATCTCCGTGACGCCAGGCAGATTCGCGGTTATCCGATAGGTCCCGGTACCGCCACAGCTCACGATCTCGACGAGCAGCCCCGCCTCTCGGCACAGCCTGGCGCTGTCGGTGAGAAGGCCCACGGCTCTGGTTACCGCCTGACGCTTATCGTCGGGGCTGGGGATCTTGATGGTGTGACCTTCCCAGGCCATCAGCCCCGCGAATCGGACCCCCTCGCGGCCGTGCACCTTCTTGGCCATCTCCACCGCGGGCTGTCCCGGCGCAACCCCGGCGCGGTCCATCCCGACGTTGACCTCGACGACCACGCGGAGCCGAACACCCTTCTCCCGGGCCGCGCGGTCCAGAGCCTCCAGATTCTCCTCACTGTCTACCGCCACGATGATGTCGGCATGAGGTAGGAGGTTCACCAACCGGGTGATCTTTTGGCTCCCGACGACTTGGTTGGCAATGAGAATGTCCCTGATGCCCGCCGCGGCCATGACCTCCGCCTCGCCAAGCTTGGCGCAGGTCACGCCGATGGCCCCCGCCGCGAGCTCCTTGTAGGCCACGGCTGGGATCTTCTGACCCTTGGTGTGGGGTCGCCAGTTCACCCCTGCCTTCCGGAAGGTGCTGGCCATCCGCTCGATGTTGCGCTCCATGGTAGGCAGGTCAAGCAGAAGCGCGGGTGTATCCAGTTCCCATTTTGACTGTCCGATAACTCCGGGCTGACCGATCATAGACTTCTCCTTCACCAGAATCGGCGTCCGTCACGCAGCGGGCGCTAGGCCGAATAGTCGGGCCAAGTTGTCGCCCAGCAGGAGATCGAGCTCCGCCGGGGCCAGGAAGTCGCAGTGTCGGAAGTACTGGTAGGACTGTCGGTAGGTGCAGAAGCGTATGACGTTGGGCATATCGCTGCCCCACACCAACGTCTCCGGGCCGAACCGATCGTACAGTTGATAGATCAGGGGGTACGTCTCCACGTATGGGTATTCCCAGTCTCGCCCGTGGCTGATAGGGTAAGCGATCTCCATCAGGAAGTTGGGAAGCTTCGCCAGATCATTGGCGACCTGCGGGAGTTGGTAGCGGCCGTCGCGCGCGTAGTAGCCAAGAGGAAAAGCCTGAACCAGAACCGTCGGTATGCCGGGATGTTGCACCAGCACCCGGTACATTCGCTCCATCTGGTCGGTGTAGGCCTCCGCCGAGGGGAAGGCCACGGGTGAGGGATCCCAGTAGAGGACCAGCCCCAGCCTCCGCACCTCATCCCAGAAGAGTGCGTACTTGGGGTCGTCCACGTTGTCTCGATATCCGTTCTCCCAGAAGCCACCCACCTGATAGAAAAGGCCCTTGTGGCCGAGACCCTCGGCGCACCTGTGCAACTCCGACAGCTGCTCATCGGTGTGCGCCAGCCCTTCGTGGATGTTCCCAAGCCCGATGAACCGGTTGGGGTATTGCCGGACGCAATCCGCGAAGAAATCGTTCAGGCGGCCGTACATGGGGTGGTTCTGAAGGACGCACCGGTCTACACCGGCGTAGTCCATCTCAGCGACCATGTACTCGGCGGTAGAGATGTTGTCGACGAGGCTGGGAGCGAAGTACTGCAGACAGAGCTCTTCGGCGTCGGTGGTCCACTCGAACCGCCCGTACTTGCTCACCCGGAACCCGACGTTCGAGAGACCGGCAGGCGTCGGGTTCTTGCCGTCCCACAGGGTTTGCCCACTTACCGGGGTGTTGTCCCGTTTGCGGAACGGGGGATTGATTGAGGAGCATACGCCGCGTTGCAGTCGCTTGAGGTGCTCTTCATGGGACTTGAACCCGCTTGCCCCGCCCATGTAGGGGAAGGTGTGAACGTGAGAGTCGATAACCATAACCAGTCCGTCCCTCTTCGATTGTGGCTAAGCAGCAATCGATGCCGCGCTGCCATCCAGTCTGTTGCGTCGCCATCCGGCGAAGGGCTCCCAGGTCGGCACGTTAGGCCCGGTCTCGCGGCGACGCCCCTTCACCGTCTTCAGCCGCTCGTGTCGTCGAGGCACCCAGGCGAAAAGAGGGCGGCAGGACGGTCTCTCGTGGAGAGCCCACGCCACCCTCAATCATCTGGATCAGAGCCCTGGTTGCCTGCATGCCGATGTCGTAGTGGTTGGGCCCGAACCTGGTCAGGGTGGGGACGAGGTCCCCACCGACCAGCTCCTCGTCCGAGCCCACCACCGAGACGTCCTTGGGAATGTGAAGGGACAGCTCCTCCACAGCTCGATAAACCCATGGGACCAGAGGGCTGGTACCTGCCAGAATAGCGGTGGGACGTGGGGTGGAGCGCAGAAGGTCGATCACCGTCTCCTTTGCACTCGGGTCGCCACTCTGATGGGTGTCGGCTTCTCGGATGAGATCCTCATTCCACTCGATCCCCTCCTCCTCGAGGGCTCGGCGGTAGCCCCGCAGCCGGTCCGCGAAGACCGGCCACTCGCGCGGTCCGCTCACGTAGGCGATGCGCCTGTGCCCCAGATCGACGAGATGCCGCGTCGCCCGGTGGACATCCTCTTCGTCCGCCGGAATGACGCAGTTGGCAGCTCGATCCAGGAGGTGCGCCCGCAGGATCACGTAGGGAAGGGAATGCTGCTCGAGGACTTCGATCCGTTGCGCCGAAAGGGTGATCTTCGGGCGGAGGAGCAACCCGTCGAAAGAGCGCTCGTCGACCACGCTGCGGATGAAGGTCTGCAGGTCCGCGTCGGACCTCAGGTGCATCACGGTGAACTGAGCACCGTTCTCCCAGGCGATCTTCCCGATGCCGCCGACCAGGCTGCTGAAGGAGACTGCCCTTCGGCGCCACCATATCTCGTCGAAGCCGATGATGATGAACGCCAGCCTCAGGCAGCGAGCGGCGGAAGACACGAAGGTGCCGACGGCAGCCTGGCGATAGACCAGGCCGGCCAAAACCAATTCGCGCAGCGCCCTCCTCGCGGTGATGTTGCTAACGCTGAACCGTTTGCAGAGCTCAGACTCGGAGGGCAGCAGAGACCCCGGCTGGTAGACTCCGCTCTTTATCTGGTCTTCTATCCAGAGACGGAGCTGGTGATACAGTGGAACGAAGCTGTTCCGGTCGGGTTGAAATGAGGATTTGATGGTCAGCTCCTTTCGCAGGCCGCGGTGGGCCCCACAATCTTTGCTCCGTGAACTAACCCGTTCCAGCGATGGTCTTACGCTCTGACCTGACCCGCCCTGCTAGCGTCAAGGGAATTGCAGCGGCCCGAGCCGCCCTATGGGCCCGCGTGACTTGGATGTAGGTCGCCGCGCTTCGAGGTTGAACGCCGGGATGGTGCGAAGGGATGCCGGGATGCGGACCTAGTATACTATGATACTCGGATACGCAGTCAAGCCCCCGGACCACATTCCCTCGCTCCGGACGAGCTCACCAGGGCTCCCTCGGAAAGGATCTCATCGGCGCGGCGCGTCAAACGGGCACGGGCACCGTGGCTCCGACATCGTGATCGCCGACGTCGTCGCGCCGCCCGCCTGCCTCTCCCCGGCCCCGCCTCCCCCGCCAGCCCCACCTCGGCAGGGTGAGGGAGACGGCCTCAGCAGGTCGTGGTGGAGTCGGGTCGGCCTGGGGCAAGGGTGGTGGGACCACCGGTCGCGGATCCGGTACCAGCCGGGGGTCGGGGGAAGGGGGCTAGGAGTGAGGAGTGGCCTGCGGGAGGGCGAGCCTCCCGGCGAGCCGCCTGGACGACGGATGCATGGCCCGGCAGGAGCCTCGCCCTCCCGGCAAGGCGCTACCGTTTTCGGCGGCGGGGCTCGCCATGGGATGCGCCACCGTCGGTTGTGCCGGCGGCGCGAGGCCCCAGAAGGCCCTGAAGCCGGAGGACGCCCTCCACCACCAGCACCGAGGCGACGGTGACCACGACCATGAGATAGACGGGGATCTCCCCCTGGGTCTGCCACAGGATGCCGCCCGCCAACGCCAGCAACCCTACCACCAGGGTCAGGCGGCTCATGGGAATGGCCATGGCGAAACGAACGCCATTGATGCCCAGCAGGATGAGCCCCGCGGCCAGGTACTGGACGTTCTGCAGCCTCACCTGCGTGGTCCTCTCCACCAGCACGGTCGCGCCCCACATGACGAAGAAGAGTACCCAGCCGGCGGTGGTGATCTTCTTGTCTCGAGCGTCTCCAGGTGGAGCCACGACCTGTTTGCCCACGGTATGATCCCCCTCTGAGAAGGTTGCGGCGGCAGGGAGCATAAAGGGACAACCGGGCGCTGTCAAGGTTAGGATTTGACACCCTTCACGGGAGCCAATATCATGCTGTGGGCGCTCCCCGCCGGGTAGCGCCCCACCACCGACCGGTGCTTCCCCACCAGGTAGCCCGGTCCGATCTGAGGGTTCCCATGGCCAGCCGAACTCCTCGCCCCACCGGTCGGGGTGCCACCCGACCGCCGGAGTCCGAGGACTCCTACCCGCACATCCCAGAGCCCAGGCAGGGCCACACCGGAAGCCTGCTCGCCTTCGTCAGCGTGCTGGCGGTGCTCGGCTTCGGCTTCTGGACCGCCCTGGCCACCCTCACCGGCTCCGATGGAAAGCCGGCTGCCAAGCCCTCTCCCAGCGCCGTCGCGACCCAGGTGACGGCTCCCGCGGCGGCAGCAGCCCCCACCGCGGCCGCTGCCATCCCCGCGAGCACCCCCTCCCGATCGACCACCCCGGGGCCCAACAGCGGCAAGGTCCACGTGGTCGGTCAGGGGGACACCCTCTCCAAGATCGCCCAGACTTACGGGACGACCGTGGAGGCCATCATGGCCGCTAACGGCATCACCGACCGCAGCAAGATCCTTCACGTGGGCGACAAGCTGACCATCCCCTAGACTGGATTCAACTCCCTGTGGAGACGCGACATGTCGCGTCTCTACGACCGGGTCCTCTTGGTCTGAGAGGATCCTGGAGAGAACTGCATAGTGGCCTGTTACCTGCGAGGTGCGGCGGCATGACGCTGCCGCTGGGCCTGCTCCCACAGCCTTCAGTCGTGCCCGGACCTCCTGCTGCATCGCACGAAGAAGGTTCTGGAGATGGAGGAGGTGAGGTACCAGCCGATCCAGGAGGTGTGGCGAGGCCTGAGGGCCGGTCTGCGGGACTCCGGACTGGATGGCTCCCTGCTGGCGCTGAACGCCGCCCTGGCTACCGCCTGGCGGAGCCGAGCATCGCCCAGCGGTACCTGGCGGGTGAGCCGGTTTTCGACGAAGCCCGCCTGGACTAGCGGGAGGGCGAGGCTCCTGCGGGAGGGCGAGGCTCCTGCCGAGCCACCTGGACATCACCGGCCCGGACTCCCGGCTAGCCGGCCAGGTGGCTGAGCACCACCAGAGCCACCAGCCCCACGCCGGAAAGCAACACCCGGGC
>JAJZQR010000153.1 GCA_021806765.1 Chloroflexota bacterium
CGAGCCCCTCGATGGGTGCTGGTGGGGGTGGTAGCTGTCCTGCTCAGCCTCGGCGCCCTGGGCTTCTCCGGCCGCCCGGACGGAAAGCTTCACCTCTACTTCCTGGACGTGGGCCACGGTGATGCGACCCTGATACGCGGCCCGCAGGGACACTGGATCCTGGTGGATGGAGGACCCAGCCCCACGGCTATCACCGAGGCGCTGGGGCGGCGGCAGAGCTTTCTGGATCGGGGTCTGGACGTGGTGGTGCTGACGGGTTACAGCGACGACCGGCTGGCGGGACTGCTCGAGGTGGTCCGCCGCCACCCCGTGGGATTGGTGCTGCAGCCGGGGTCTCCACCGAGGGAAGGCGCGGGCAGGGCCTGGACCCAGCTGCTGCGGGAGCGGGGCATTCCGGTGGTGCAGGCCGCTACGGGTCAGAGGATCCCCCTGGGAGAGAGCGGCTGGATGCAGGTGATCTGGGCGCCTGGCGAGAAGGACGCAGGGGAAGACGTGGCTCTGGCCCTGGAGGTGGTCTCCGGAAGGGTGAGCGTCCTGCTGCCGGGGGATCTGCCCCGGACAACCCAGGCCGGGATCGCCCGAAGCCTGCCCCATGGGGTGGACCTGCTGCAGGTTCCTCGCCACGGCGCCGCCGGTGCGCTGGAGGAGAGCTTCCTGCGCAGCATCGCACCCAGGGCGGCTGTCCTATCGGTGGGGACAAACAACCGATTCGGCCATCCCGCCGAGGCCACCCTGGAAATGCTGAAGAACGCGGCACTGCTGAGGACCGACCTCCAGGGTACCGTGGAGATGTCCATCGGCAGCGAGGGGTGGGAGCTGTATACGGACCGGTAGGACAAAAAGGGGGCCGGGCTACCTTCCCGCTTGGTAGCCCGGCCTGTGAAAGGGGAGAATGTGAAGCGTCTGCGGCAGGGAGAAGAATACCCCATGCAAGAGCCGAGTAGGTTAAGAGCCTGTTACTAAGTTGTAAAATCCTTGTTAATTAACCTGCATCAATGAATTGCCAGGGCACGGCCGACGGCGTAGGCCACCACTGCTACGATCAAGGCCACGGCAGTCATCTCGAATCCGCTCTTCCACCAGCTGCGCAAGGTGACGATACTCTTGGATGCCCCTACGGCGAAGTGGGCCACCACGCTCACTATCAGCGACACGATGATCCCGAGGGTGCCCGTCAGGAAGAAGAAGGGGAGCACCGGCACGATCCCGCCTAAGCCGGTGGAGACCGACCCCACCACGGCCGCGAAGTTGGGGTTCGGCAGCCGTTCCTCGGAGAGCCCTAGTTCCTCGTGGGCCAGGGTGCGCAGGAACTGATCGGGATTCTCGGCCATCCGCTCCACCAGCGTCCGGGCCTCTTCCTCAGTGAATCCCTTGAGTTGGTAGAACAGCTCTAGCTCCTCCCGCTCTTCCTCGGGGTTCTCCTCGATCTCCTGGCGCTCCCGGGTGATCTCCGCCTCGAAGACCTCTCGTTCTGCCTTGTTGGCGAGATAGGCGCTGGCGCCCATGGAGAGGGCGCTGGAGAGCACGCCGGCCAGCCCAGCTACTACGATGAACTCGTTGTTGGAGCTGGCGCCGGCAACGCCCGAGACTATGCCGAAGACGGCGGTGAGGCCATCGTTCACCCCGTAGATGGCATCCCCGATCCAGCTACCACCCTTGCCGTGCCACTTCTCGCGGCGCAGGATCGACTCCAACCGGCTCTGGGCCTCGTGGGCGGGGCCGGTCATGGCTCGCAGGGTTCGGGCGTGGGAGGATTCGTCCTCGGCCAGCTCCCGGAGGATCCGGCCGATGGCTTCATCGCCCAGGGTGCGGGCCTGGGCCTCATACTGGCGGACGTGCTCCTCTTCCGTCGCCTCGGTCTTGCGGAGGGCCGTATCCAGGTCGGCAGCCCGGGCCGTTAGGATGACGCCCCTGGACGGTCCTACCGTGGTCCCTCTGACCGCCGGGTCCTGGCCGCCCAACTCCACGATCCGCTCGGCCCACTTCTGCGCGTGGCGCTCCTCGGCCTCCGCCAGCTTGATCAGCAGCGCCTTGCGCCGCTGATCCTGTTCCATGCTGGCCAGTTCGCGATAGGTGGCGGCGCCTTCCATCTCGGCCCGCCAATTGCGCTCCAGAGTAGCGATGACCTGTTCGCTACCCATCGGTTTCCCAGTTGTTGACATTGTTGTCGACCTCCGTTTTGGCGGTCTTTGTATCACAGACTTATATTGATCCTAGCAGGCCGTTGTCTCCCTTGACAAGCCGGTGATTCTCCCGCCGTTGGGGAGGTGCTGCATGAGGGCTCCGTGTCAGAACCGACGTTGCATCGCCCGTACGATGGCTTCCGCCATCTCTGAGGTGCCTGCCGATCCGCCCAGGTCCCTGGTGACCCGTTTTCCCTCCTTCAGGATAGCTGTGAGCGCTCGCTCCACCCTATCCGCTGCCTCGCCCTCCCCCAGATGGCGCAGCATCATCACGCCGCTCAGGATGGTCGCCGTGGGGTTTGCCTGGTTCATCCCGGCTATCGTCGGCGCCGTCCCGTGCACCGGCTCGAACACCATCACCTCCGGGCCGAGGTTGGCCCCCGGGGCTACCCCAAGGCCTCCCACCAATCCGGCACAGAGATCCGACAGGATGTCCCCGTAGAGGTTGGGAGCCACCAGGATGTCGTAGCTTTGCGGGAACTGAACCAACTGCATGCACATGTTGTCGATGATGCGGTCCTCGAACTCAATTTGAGGGTAACCTCGAGAGACCTCCCGTGCCGTCTCCAAGAACAGGCCATCGGTCAGCTTCAGGATATTGGCCTTGTGTATGGCAGTCACTTTGTGCCGGCCATGACGAACCGCGTAGTCGAAAGCGAATCTGACCACTCGCTCAGAGGCGTGACGGGAGATGATCTTCGTCGCCTCGGCGATGTCGGGTGTGACCATGTGCTCGATGCCCAGGTAGAGATCCTCGGTGTTCTCCCGAACCACGATCAGGTCGACGTCCTCGAAGATGGTGGGAACCCCAGGGTAGATCCGCGACGGCCGCAGATTGGCGTACAGATCGAACTCCTTGCGGAGGGCGACGTTCACGCTGGGGTAGGTGCGGGTCTTCCCCGACCTCTTGCCGCCCTGGGTCCAGGAGACCGGGACGCTGAAGTCCTTTCCGATGGGGGTCGTGATCGGGCCTTTCAGCGCGACCTTAGTGCGATCGAGGGTGTCCAGCACCAGATCGGGAAGGGGTGTGCCATACTGGTTCATGACGTGGCCGCCCGCTTCCACTACCTGCCACTCGATCTCGACACCGCTGGCGTCCAGGACCCTCCGAGCCGCAGAGGTCACCTCGGGACCTATCCCTTCGCCGGGGATCAAGGTCACTGCATGCATGGGGTTGCCTCCATCCCGAACCTGTACGGGAGCATACTGCTCGCCCTGGCCGATCTGGGCGAGCCATTTACTCGTTTACATCAATCGGACCAGGCCGGGGCGGCCATTCACATAGCCACCACGAGCCAGATCCCTGCCACCGAGACGGTGGAGCCCAGCACCGTCTGCCATGTCAGCTTCTCTCCCAGCAAGAGCGACATCGGCACCCCGAACAGGGGGGCCGTGGAGGTGAGGGTGGCCGTCTTGGCGGCGCCGGTGAACTGGACCGCCAGCAGGAAGGTGAGGGAGCTGACCAGGCCCACGACCCCTGCTGCTGCGGTTCCCAGCAGTTGCTTTCCTCGGTACTCCCCAAGTTGGAGTCCGGATCGGCTGAAGCGCGAGGCTAACATCAGAGCCGAGGTGGCGGCTATCAGCCGAATGGTGGCGGCCACGAGGCCGTCTACCTCCTGGGCACCGATCTTCACCAGCACCGTCGCGCAAGCCCAGAAGAAACCTGCCGCCACCGCCAGCATCACGCCCAGTCTCTCGTTCTTCCCGGAGCCTGACTCCGGCTTCACCAGCAGGGCTCGGCTGGGTATCAGCACCAGCCCCACGCCGAGCATGACCAGCGTGGTTCCCGCCAACAGCCCGACAGTGATCCGTTCGCCCAACAGCAAGGCTGCGATGATGGCCACATAGATGGGGTAGGCGTTGGAGAGGAGGAGGCCCCTTGCGACACCCACTAGCCTGAGGCTGTAGAAGTAGAGGGTGTCGCCGATCCCCATGCCGGCCAGCACTGAGGCAACCAGGAAGGCGATGGTGGGGATAGGGACGTCGTTCAAGGCCGCGGCCCTGCCCGTGGCCACTACCGCTGCCAGCGCCAGCACTGCGGCCACCAAGGACCGAATGGCGTTGAGGGACAGGGCATCGGTGCGGGACTGAAGGGCTCGAAGGAGGACGCTGACCAGGGCCCAGGTGAAGGCCGAACCCAGCCCGAACAGGTCGCCGATCATTCGTGGGTGTCTACCAGTCTGTCGTGGATAGCGCCTCGCCAGCGCAGAACCCCGCCATTCTAACACAGGTGGAAACCGTGCCGGCGCGAGAGGTCGACTTGGAGTGCGGTGGCTTGCCACCGGGTTAGATCGGACTGAAAGCTGCGGCAAGCCGCAGCACTCCGGATGAGCGCTACTGCACGGGATGGTTCACGAGGGCGGGTAGATAGAGTTACAGTCTGATGCCAACGTCACCCCCGCGAAAGCGGGGGTCCAGATGTCCCATCTCCTCGTGAGGCCACTCCTACACGCCAACGTGGACCCCTGGATGCCCGATCAGGTCGGGCATGACGATCTAGAGAGGCTGCCTTCACTAGACTGTCACTCTATCTGCGAACCATCCCTACTGCACTCTACGCGGGCACGGTGTGTGCAGCGGGCCGAACTCTATCGTCGCGGCGACTGCCGCTCGATCCTGCTGTGTGAAAGGGGTGGGAGTCATGGCCGAAAGCACCGGAAGACCGTTGACCGATCGCCACGTGGAGGTGCCCTCCAGTGCTGGGGTACTGAAGGGCATCCTGGCGGTGCCTCGCGACGCCAGGGGGATAGTGATCTTCGCCCACGGGAGCGGGAGCAGTCGCTTCAGCCCCCGCAACAACTTCGTGGCCCGTGTTCTTCAACAGGGTGGCATTGCCACTTTGCTGATGGATCTGTTGACCGAGGAGGAAGCCGAGGACCGTTCTCGGGTCTTCGACATCGACCTGCTGACCGAGAGGCTGTTGGAGGCGACCCGCTGGGTGGAGCGGCAACCCGGGACCCAGGGACTCCGTATCGGCTACTTCGGGGCCAGCACCGGCGCGGCGGCGGCCCTGAAGGCGGCGGCGAGGGAGGGCCCGAGGATTGCTGCCGTCGTCTCCAGGGGCGGGCGGCCCGATCTGGCGGCCGACGTCCTGCCTCAGGTGAAAGCTCCAACCCTGCTGATCGTTGGTGGGGATGACCAGCCGGTGGTGGAGTTGAACCGGCAGGCCTACAATCTGCTGACCGGGGAGGCGGACCTGTCGATCGTCCCTGGGGCCACCCACCTATTCGAGGAGCCCGGCGCCCTGGAGGAGGTGGCTCGGCTGGCGACAGATTGGTTCCAGCGCCATCTGCGCCCCCAGCGGCTGCAGCGGGCGGCCTGAGCCGGACGGGGGGGACGGGGGGACGCGGGGACGACCCCACCCCCGGCCCCTCCCCGCTGCGGGGAGGGGCCGGGGGTGGGGTGAGGGCTGAGATATCTTCAGGGCTTCGGGAGACACGCGCGGTTGACGCTGCCCTCGCCGCTGGCTAAACTGCGCTCCACCACCCGCTTCACCTTACGCTCTCGGGAGATTGAACATTCTGCTGAACCCCGCCGTCACCGCCGTGATGTTCTCCCTCGGCCTGCTCCTTGGCTTCGTGGGCGTGGGCGGCGCTGGCTTCATCGCCGCCCTGCTGATCCTCGTCTTCCACTTCCCCGTCCATCTCTCCTTCGGCATCGCCCTGGGAGCCATGTTCGCGGGCTCCGCCCTCGGAGGGTGGAGCCATCTGCGGGAAGGGAACGTGGAGCCGGTGATCGGCACCGAGATCGGCCTGACGGGTGTGCTGGGGGCCTACCTGGGTAGTGGGCTAGCCCTAGCCACCGGGGCAGCGGAGTTGAAGACCCTGGCGGGCCTCACCCTGGTGGCCAACGCGGGGGTAGTCTACCTGCGGACCCGTGTGGCTATGGCGGAGAAAGGTGCGGACAAGGGAGGCTCCTCAACCCGGAGATGGCTTCGCGAGCTTCCCAGCTCGGCCGGCATCGGCCTGGGGTGCGGTTTCGGCTCCGGCTTTCTCAGCATCGGCACCGCCCCCTGGATCCAGGTGGGGCTGCTGTTCTTCAAGGGAACCGACCTTCGCCGGACCATCGGGACCGCGATGTTCTCCCTCTCCTTCATGAGTCTGACCGGCGCCATCCGCTTTGCCCAGGGGGGCCAGGTGGACCTCTGGCTGCTGGCCAGCGTGGTCCTGGGGCTCTCCCTGGGCACCTTCCTGGGGGCGAAGTTCACCAAACAGGCACCACGCCGGTTGGTGAGAAGCGCGATGGTCCTCACCCCCATGACGGCGGGATTGCTGCTGCTGATGGCGCCGGTGTAGCCATCCTGGGCGGCGCCGGAAGATATCTCCTCAGGGGCGAGCTATCTGCTCCTCCTCCTTCGCCGCGCGGCGAGCCGTGAAGCCCCTCCAGAGCGGCAGCAGCAGGGCCAGTATGGAGAAAAGCATCGCGACGCCGCTGACCGGCCGGGTGAAGAACACCGTCCAGTCGTTGTGGTAGGAGATCATGGTGGTCATGAAGTTCCGCTCGGCCAGGGGACCCAGGATCAGCCCCAGCACCAGCGGCGCTATGGGGTAGTTGAACTTCCGCATGAAGTACCCACGATCCCGGATCCCGCCATGATCCACACGTCCGACATGCTGCACCGGAGGGCGTAGGCGCCGATGAAGCAGAAGACCAGGATGAAGGCGGCGATCACCGGCTCGGGCATCTGCAGCACCTTCACGAAGAAGCGTATCGACAGCAGCCCGAGGAACAGCATCAGGATGTTCGCCACGTACTGGGCGGCAAAGATGGTGTATACCATGCCGGCGCTGGTGGTGAAGATCTGAGGCCCCGGCTGGATGCCGTGGAGCAGGAAGGCCCCCATCATCACGGCAGCGGCCCCACTGCCCGGGATGCCCAGGGTAAGCAGGGGGATCAGGGCGCCTCCCGTGGCGGCATTGGCGGCGCAGTTGGGGGCCGCGATGCCCTCCGGAGCGCCGGTCCCCAACTCCTTTCCCTTCTTGGAGTACTGTCTCTCCACGCCGTAGGAGACGAAAGCGGCCACCGTGGCCCCGGCCCCGGGGATTGCCCCGATGATCGTCCCGATGCCGAAGGATCGGAGCAGAGGCGCCCACATCCTCGCCATCTCCCGCACCCCCGGCAGGGCGGCCGCGGCTCTCCCCAGCGCGGCGACGCTCTCGAAGGGGAAGCGTTGCTCCAGCCGATCCAGCACCTCCCCCATGGCGTAGACCCCGATCATCACCGTAAGGAAGTCGATCCCGTCCCGCAGGATGGGGGAGCCGAAGGTGAATCGCTCCGAGCCGCTGACGTCGTCGATTCCCACCGTCGCCAGCAGCAGGCCGATGAAGAGGGAGATCAAGGCTCCCCGCACCGAGCCGGTGCCCAGCACTGTGACGCTGGTGAGGCCGAAGAAGACGATGGCAAAGAACTCGGGGGACGAGAAGCTGAGAGCCACCTGGGCGAAGGGCGGGGAGAAGAAGGTGAGCACCAAGGCGCTCAGGATCCCGCCGATCACCGAGGAGAGGGTCGCTATCCCCAGCGCCTTGGCGGCCTGGCCCTTTCGAGCCATGGGATAGCCGTCCCACAGGGTGGGAACGTTCATGGGGTCGCCGGGTATGTTGAAGAGGATGGCCGTGATGGACCCCCCGTACACTCCCCCATGGTAACAGGCGGTCATCAGCAGGATGGCGGAGGTGGTGTCCATGGTGTAGGTGAAGGGCAGCATCAGGACCACGGCCATCACCATGGTGACCCCGGGGAGAGCCCCTGCGATGAGACCCACCACGAGGCCGACGAAGATCAGTCCGAAGTTGAGGGGGGTCATGGAGTTGACGAAGCCAACTCCCAGGTACTGCAGCGTTTCCAACATCGGCTCACCTCACGCTATGCGCAGCATCGAGTAGAGCAGGAGGGTGATGCCCTCGAAGGGGGGCAGGCCCAGGGGCAGCGAGACGTAGACGATCCTCACGAACACCAGCAGCAGGGTGAGGGTTCCCACGGCGGAGATCGCCAGGGCGGCGATGGGCCTGGTGAAGCCGCCCAACAGCATGAAGGCCACCATGAAGACGAAATTGGCCAGGGGGAACCCCATCACGGTGGCCAGGTTGACGTAAGCCAGGATGACGGCCAGCCCGAGGGCCATCAACCACCAGACCCTGGGCGTAGCCGCTTCGGGCGCATTGGCCGGGGAGGAGAGCGCTCGACCTCTGGCCTTCCTCGTCTCGACGTAGCAGTCGACCGCCGCGGTGATGATCAGCAGCATCAGGATCACCTGAGGCCAGAAGGTCGGGCCGAGGCGCCCCGGGCGAGGCGCGAAGCGGATCTGGGTGCTGAGGAAGTAGTAGTAGAGAGCGACCAGCAGCACGATGGCCGGCCAGAGGGCCGGGCCGTAGACGTGGAGCCACCTGCCCAGGCGGGATCGCCTGCCGGCCTCCAGAGACGATGGGCTTTTCTTCACGTCTGGCACCTCCAGGGATAGGGGAGAAAGCCCGCACCCAGCCCCATCAGGGGGGCCACCAGGGCTTTCTCCCCTAGCTTCTCCGCTATTGTGCCTTGAGGCCCAACTGCTTCATGAGGGTGACCGTGGTCGTGTACTCGGCGTCCAGGAAGCTGGTCACCTCGTCCGTGCCCATGAAGCTGTCCTCCGTCATGTACTGCTCCTTGGCGAAGGCAGCCCAGTCGGGGGTCTGGGTGACCTTCTTGAAGCTGTCGGCGAGCAGCTTGATCCTGGCAGGATCGGTTCCCTTCTTGGCCACGATGGTGCGGAACTGTGGCAGGAAGATGTCGTATCCCATTTCCTTGGAGGCCGGGACGTCGGGGAAAGCCTCCAGCCGCTTCTCTCGGAAGATGATCAGCGGCTTGATCTGGTTGTTGGTCAGATACTGCCGGACGTCTCCTGCCTGTTCGTACAGCACTTCGATGTGGCCCCCAAGCAGGGCCGCGTACCGCTCCCCGGGATTGGGGAAGGGGACTGCCGTCATCTTCACGCCCTTGGAGCCGAAGTAGGCGGTCGTCACCTCGTCCAGGCTTCCCTGGCCCGTGATCCCGACTCGGAGCTTGTCCGGGTTCGCCTTGGCGTAGCTCTCCAGGTCCTTCCAGCTGTTGAACTGGCCGTCTGCCCTGACGAAGTAGTAGGAGGGGCAGAGCTGCGCCCGGATGATGGGGGCGAAGTCCTTGTGGGAGTAGGAGGCGCCCCCCGATGCAACGGCGGCGTGGGAGTCGGCGATGTACACGGCTATGGAGTAGCCGTCGGCGGGGGCGGCCAGCAGCTTCGCGGCGCCAGTGCCTCCCGTCGCTCCCGCAACGTTGATGACTGGTATGGTGACGCCCAGCTCCTTCTCGGCCAGGGCGCCCAGCTTCCTGGCCAGCTGGTCGGCGCCACCTCCGGCCCCCCACGGGCAGATGAAGTCTATGGGGCGGGAGGGGTACTTCTCGCCGGTAGATGCCGCCTTCTCGGGAGCCTTCGTGGGAGCCTCCTTGGCTGCCGCGGCGGGCGTGGGGGCTGCCGTCTGCGGGGTGGGGGTAGGGGCCGCGGGGGCGGCGCACGCCGCCGCCAGCGCGCACAGCAGGATCGCCATGGACAGCGCGATTCGTGGCCGCACGGTCTCCAAGAGAGCCATGAGCAAACCTCCCTTTCGAAGTGCTGCGAGCTGAGTCCTATAGCACCAGATTTGTCGCTTCGGTGATCTCGTGTCGCAACCGTAGAAAGGCGGCGTCGGTGTGCTCGCGAGGACGCGAGAGATCCACCCTGTAGATCGCCTTCATGTGACCCGGGAGCTTCCCCTCCAGGGTGAAGATGCGGTCGCCCAGGTAGACGGCCTCCTCGATGTTGTTGGTCACGAAGATGACGGTTCGCTTCTCCGTCTCCCAGATTCGGGCGGTCTCCTTCTCCATGTGGTAGCGGGTCTGGGCGTCCAGCTGGCCAAAGGGCTCGTCCAACAGCATGACCTGGGGATCGTTGACGTAGGCCCGGGCGATGCCGACCCGCTGCTTCATGCCGCCGCTCAACTGGTGAGGATAGGCGTTCTCGAAGCCGCTCAGCCCCACCAGATCGATGTAGTGCTGGGCCGCCTCGCGCCTCTCCCCCTTGGGGACGCCTCTCAGCTTCGGGCCCATCTCGACGTTGCCCATCACCGTCTTCCAGGGGAAGAGGGTGTACTTCTGGAACACCAGACCCCTGTCGGGCCCGGGTCCCGTCACCTCCCGGCCATCCAGCAGAACGCGTCCGGTGGAAGGGGTCTCCAGCCCCGCGATGATCCGGAGAAGGGTGGACTTGCCCGACTGGCCGGGGCCCAGGATCACCACGAACTCGTTCTCCTCCACCGCCAGATCGATGGTGTCGAGCACGGGAACCCTCTGGGTGCCCTTCTGGATGAACGTCTTGCTGACCCCCTCGCAGACGATCTTGCCCGTCTTCTCCCTCACTTTATCTCCCTCTTCCAGGGGCATACCCATCTCTCCGCCCAGCTGACCGAGATGGCGAGCGCCCAGGCCGTCAGGGCAATGACCACCATCCCGCCGATGATCTGGGACGGTCTGGACAGGTTCATGCCCAGGATGATGAGATAGCCCATTCCATCTCTAGCCCCGACTAGCTCCGCCGCCAGGACGCAGGTCCAGGCGACGCTTAGAGATATCTGGATGCCGGCGAAGATCGCGGGAAAGGCCGCCGGGAAGGTCACCTCTAACGCCTCCTGGCGGCGGTTGGCGCCCAGCATCCGGATGGCGTCGTACAGCTCCGGGTCCACCAGCCGGATGCCATTGTAGGCGTTGATGACGCAGGGAACGATGGCGCCGATCACTATGATGAAGACCTTGGAGGCCTCCCCGATGCCGAACCAGAGTATGGCCAGGGAGATCCAGGCGATGGGTGGCATCGGCTTCAGGAGGTCGAAGATCGGCTTCACGGCGGAGTTGATGTAGCGGTTGAGGCCCATCAGCAGCCCCAGGGGCACCCCGATCACCACGCCGATGGCGAAGCCGATCAGCACTCGCTGCAGGCTAGCCTCCAGGTGCCCGAGGAGGGTCTTTCCGGCCAGCGGGTCCACCATCATGATCCCCAGCCGCTCCAGCACCTCTATCGGCCTTGGCATGAAACCGCTGAAGAGGCGCAGGACGGCGACCAGATCCCACAGCAGGAGGAAACAGACCAGCGAGATCCCGTAGAGGACGTACCGGTTGAGGAGGGCGGCCGACACCGTGGCCGACAGGCTTCTTCTGTGCCCCCTCGCGGCGAGTCTGGATCCTGTGTCCGCCACAGCGCTCATGGGTGGCTACCTCCTTATACCCGCCAGCAGCCGCCGCTCCACCCGGTCCACTACCACTCCCACGGCCACGCCGGTCAGCCCCACCATCAGCATCCCCAGGACGACCATCTCTGGCATCGCCAGCCGCCGGCCCATGGTGATCATGAAGCCCAGCCCCGTGTCGGCCGCGATCAGTTCGGCGGCCACCAGGGCCGTCCAGGAGGCAGCCAGGGCGATCTGCAGACCGCCGAAGACCATGGGCAGGGCCGAGGGGACGCAGATCTGGCGGAAGATCTGCCAGTCGGAGGCACCGTAGGTCCGCGCCATCTGGATCAGCGTCGGGTTGGTCATGCGCACCCCGACGAACGAGTTGATGACGCAGGGAACGATGCCCGAGGCCCAGATGATGAACACCTTGCCGGAGAGGTCGATCCCGAACCAGAAGATGGCCAGGGGGATCCAGGCCACGGGCGGAATGGGGCGGATCATCTCGAAGATTGGCCGGGCGAGCCCCTCTGCCACGACGAACCAGCCCATCAGCAGCCCCAGGGGGATCCCGATGGCCAGGGCCAGGATGTAGCCGGTCAGCGCCTCCTCGAGGCTGGTGGCCATGTGCACCGCCAGGACCGCGCCGTCCGGGTTCCGCTGAGTCAGCTTGTCCACGAAGAGGGTCAGGATTTGGGAGGGGGCGGCCAGCAGTGCCCTGGGAACGAGCCCCACGTCCACGATCAACTCCCAAAGGAGGAAGAAACCGAGCAGGCTGGCGTAGGGCAGATACTTCAGCAGCGGCGATTCGGTCGCGGTCTTCTCAGCTATGGCCATTCCCTACCCCCGGGGAGGGGGGCGAAGCACCCCCACAGGTGCTTCGCCCCTCAACTCTAAGCAACTGGCCCCAGATAGTCTGCCCTTCGTCACCCCCGCGAAAGCGGGGGTCCAGGACACCACCGCGGGAGGACCCTGGATGCCCGCATTCGCGGGCATGACGACGGATTGTGCACGCGATCCTAGG
>JAJZQR010000154.1 GCA_021806765.1 Chloroflexota bacterium
CGCATCCTGGAGAACTGGGCCACCGACGGGAGAGGTGAGGATGGAAAGGGTAAGCGATATCCTAAAGGGTCTGGGTCCCCTTCAAAGTACCTCGAGGGAAAATACGCCCACCTCCTCCAGCGATAGCGACGACCCCGAGGAGGAGTCCACCTGCCCCCTCTGCAAGGGGGCGGGCTTCCTGCGGCTGGACGTTCCCCCGGGTCACCCGGATTCCGGCAAGCTGGTCCCCTGCTCCTGCCGGTCGCAGGTCGTCACCCAGGAGCGGCGGGAGAGGCTCCAGCGGCTCAGCAACCTGGGCCCCCTGGTCCGGCTCACCTTCGACAATCTGATCAAGGAGGGGCGCAACCCCGATCCCCCCAGCCGGGAGCGGTTCCGCCGGGCCTTCAACCTCTGCCGGGACTACGCCGCGGCGCCCGAAGGGTGGCTGGTGATGCTGGGCCCCAGCGGCTGCGGCAAGACCCACCTGGCCGCCGCTATCGCTAACGAACGGCTCCGCTCGGGCGAACCGGTGCTCTTCGTGGTGGTGCCCGACCTGCTGGATCACCTCCGATCCTCCTTCAGCCCCAACAGCGAGGTGCCCTACGACGAGCTGTTCGAAAGCGTGAAGGCCGCCTCGCTCCTGATCCTGGACGACCTGGGCACCCAGAGCGCCACCCCGTGGGCTCAGGAAAAGCTGTTCCAGATCTTCAACCACCGCTACAACGCCCAGCTTCCCACGGTGATCACCTGCAACCGGCCTCTGGAACAGATCGACGAGCGGCTTCGATCCCGGATGACCGATCCGATCCTCTCCAAGGTGTCCACCGTGGAGGAGAGGCAGTCGGCGGCCCAGGAGAAGCTGGGGGGAGACTTACCGGAACTGCTGAGGGGAATGACCTTCGACAGCTTCGACCGGAGGGGCCAGGCGGCGGACGAGAAGGCGCTGGACAGCCTGCGGGAGGCCCACAAGCTGGCCAGGGAGTTTGCCGAGGAGCCTCACCTCTGGCTGGTCCTGCTGGGCCCGACCGGTTGCGGCAAGACCCACCTGGCCGCCGCCATCGCCAATCAACTGATCGGCCAGGCGAGGCAGGTCTCCTTCGTGGTAGTACCGGATCTGCTGGACCACCTCCGCTCCGCCTACAGTCCCGACAGCAAGATCCCCTACGACGAGCTGTTCGAGGCGATCCGCACGGCGCCCATCCTGATCCTGGACGACCTGGGGGCCCACAGCAGCACGCCCTGGGCGGAGGAAAAGCTGTTCCAGCTGATCAACCACCGGTACAACCACCGACTCCCCACGGTGATCACCACCAACCTGACCATGGACGAGTTGGACAGTCTGGACGAGAGGCTGGCCTCGCGCCTGGCGGACCTGAAGGTGAGCACCCTCTGCCCGATCTCGGCCCCCAGCTACCGGGCAACCCCCCAGCCGAGGGGCGACAAGCGAAGGCCAACTGGAAGTCGGGGGACGAGCAGAAGATAGCGCCCCATTTGGAGTGCTGCGGCTTGCCGCAGCTTTCGGTCGGAACGAAAGCGGTGGCAAGCCACCGCACTCCACATCACTGCGCCGGCGACGGCACCACCAGGGTCTGCCCCACCCGCAGGACGCTCCTGTCCTGCAGGTTGTTGGCCTTCATGAGATCCTCCACCGTGACCCCAAAGGTTCTGGCCAGGGAATAGAGGTTATCCCCTTCCTTTACTGTGTAGATCTTCACGGCAGCAGCGCCAGACGTCCCGGAGGGAGTGGCGACCGGTGTGACCGTCGGTCGCGCCGGCGTCGAGGTGGGCCGGGAAGCGGTCGCCGCGCCCGCGGGCCGGCTGGACGGCGTCGGGGCCGAGGAGGTGGTGGCCTGGGGAGTCGAGGCCACGGACCGCGTCGCCCCGGTGGGTGACGGCAGAGGGGAGGAGGAAGCCGCGGGCGCCATGGGCTGCGCGGTCCCTTCGGGCAGGGGCGTCGAAGCCGCGGGGGAGAGAATACCGGACAGCGCGCCTGCCGGCGTGGGTGGCGCCGCTGGCTCCGACACGGAAGCCGCGCTCCCCTGCCCCGAGGAGGCAGGCATAAGTAACGACCAGGGCTTGAAGAAGACGAGGGCCAGGACGGCTACCGCCACCACCGCCACCAGGGCCAGCAGACCCGTCCCCATAGGAAGTGAGACCCCGCGTTGCCGGCGGGAGGGGCTATCCGCCGCCGACATAAACCACGAGCACTCGTGAAAGCCGCCTGACAGACAGTAGGATCGCTGCTGCTGATAGTCCACGGGCTGCGGGGTGGGCCAGCGGAAGCAACGGTGGGAAGAGGTGAGGAAGAGACAGCGGATGGAGGGATCACTGTCGAGCCCCAGGTAGGGACAGCTATGGAGGGCGTCGCTGTCGCTCTCTCGATCGTCCACGGGTGTCAGAATACTCCGTTCAACAACGCGAAACAGAGATATCCGGGGTTAAACGGGCTGAATAGGCGGAAGGCCGAGGCAATACTACTACTTGACCGGCTACGAGGTCAACTTCGCCCAACCCCAGGCTCATCATGGACAAGCGTGGAACCGGCCGGGAAGTCTAGCTTCCAGTAGGGCGGCTTGTCCCTAAGCCGCCCGTGGTGACGGCGGGGTTGAGACAACCCCGCCTACTAGAAGCAGGTGGATCACACATTGCAGCGATGAGCCCAACCCCACGGGTACGGCGCAGGTTTCCGGGGGCGGAAAGCAGGCCCCACGAGGTGTAGGGGCAAAGCATTCGGCCGCAGCTGAATGCTTTGCCCTCGGCTACCGCAACCCACGGGAAGGGCGAAGCATCGCCTGCGACCGGCCCAGGGGCGAAGCATCGCCTGCGACCGCCCCAAGGGCGAAGCATCGCCTGCGACCGCCCCAGGGGCGAAGCATCGCCTGCGACCGCCCCAAGGGCGAAGCATCGCCTGCGGGCAATGCTTCGCCCCTACAAATAGCGGACCGGTGGCCTACGCGTAGAGGCCCCTCAGCCGCTTGGCCTCGGCCACCCGGCCCACCGCCAGGATGTAGGCGGCCGTCCGCAGGTCCACCTGATGCCCATCTGCAATCTCGGCCACGTCCCGGAAGGAGATCACCATCTTCTCCTCCAACCGCTCCCGAATCTCGCTCTCCCGCCAGAAGTAGCCGTACCGGTCCTGGACCCACTCGAAGTAGCTCACCACCACCCCGCCGGCGTTGGCCAGAATGTCCGGAACCACCTTGATACCCCTCCTGGCCAGGATCACGTCCGCCTCGGGGGTGGTGGGGCCGTTGGCCCCCTCCAGCACCAGCTTGGCCGATATGCTGCCGGCGTTCTCCTCGGTGATCTGCCCCTCCAGCGCTGCCGGAAGCAGCACGTCGCAGGAGCATGCCAGCAGTCCCTCGTTGGTGAGTGGCTCGGAGCCGGGGAACCCCTTCACGAAGTGGCTGGCCTTCACGTGCTGCAGCAGTGCCGGGATGTCCAGACCGCCCTTGTTGTAGATGCCGCCGCTGACGTCGCTGACGGCGACCACCCGGGCCCCGGCCTCGTACAGCAGCCTGGCGGCGCTGGAGCCCACGTTACCGAAACCCTGGATGGCAAAGCTGGTGCCCACCAGCGCCTGCCCGTAATAACGCAGCGCCTCCCGGGCCACGTACAGCAGCCCCCGACCGGTGGCCTCCACCCTGCCGGCAGATCCACCCAGACCCACGGGCTTGCCGGTGACGACGCCCGGCTCGATGAACCCCTTCTTCATGCTGAAGGTGTCCATGACCCAGGCCATGATCTGAGGGGTGGTGCCCACGTCCGGCGCCGGTATGTCCACGTTTGGACCCAGCAGATCGAAAATCTCGCCGATAAAGCGGCGGGTCAGCCGCTCCAGTTCGCCCTCCGAGAGGGCCGCCGGGTCGCACACGATGCCCCCCTTGGCTCCACCAAAGGGGATATCCACCACGGCACACTTGAAGCTCATCCAGGCCGCCAGCGCCTTCACCTCGTCCAGGGTCACCCCCGGATGGAAACGGATACCTCCTTTGCCCGGACCTCGAGTGGTGTCGTGGAGCACCCGATAGCCGGTGAAAACCCTCGTCTCGCCGGAATCCATGCGAATCGGCAGGGAGACGATCACCTGCCGTTTGGGGTTCTTGATACGATCGATAATCCCGGCCTCGTAGTCCAGATAGCCCGCCGCTTTATCGATGGTATCGACCACATCGTCGAAGGGGTTGTACTGGTGTTGGGAAGTGGAGGACACAACCTTGTCGGACGGATCCTCGTCGCCTTTCATGATGGTGAACACCTCCATAACAGATAGTTACAGTGCGCTCAGTATGTCTGCCGGGCCCATTATACGCCTGCGCCCGCGGCACTGCGCCCCTCCTGTACCATTCTCAACCAGGCACAAAAAGGCACGTAACGTGCGCAGCGCACGACTTCAGCCCCTGAGCTGTCCTGCTGGGCCAGGCAAAGCACATCGCCCCGGGGAGGCAGATGGCCTTTGGGGCGGCAGGGACAGGGAGGTCGGACCGGCTTCATTGAACGGCCCGAGAACGGGTGTTAGAATTGTCAATGGCAGTGGAGTTAGCTCACTGTTTGGGGGAACGACGCACGATGGAGTCTGTCTTAGTTTTGAATCAAAACTATGAGCCCCTCAACATCTGCAACACCAAGCGCGCCCTGGTGCTGGTCGACGGGGGAAAAGCGGAGGTGCTGGAGCACGGTGTAGGCGGGATTCGTACCCCATCTCGCACCTTTCCGAAGCCCTCGGTTATCCGCCTGGTCTACCTCATCAAGCGGCCCCGCCCCCGGGTTAAGCTGTCCCGACGAGAGATCTTCCACAGGGACCACTACATCTGTCAGTACTGCGGGGCAAAGACCAAGGATCTGACCATCGACCACATAGTGCCGCGTCACAGGGGGGGCAAGCACACCTGGGAGAACCTGGTCAGCGCCTGCCGCAGCTGCAACCACCATAAGGGAGGCAAGACCCTGGAGGAGAGCAAGATGAAGCTGTTACGGCTGCCCTTCGAGCCGAAAAACAACAGCTACTACATCCTGTACCAGCACCTTCAGAGCTACGCCGGGTGGTCCAAGTTCGTCCCGGAGTGGGAGAAGCTAGACTAGGCACCACCGCCCAGAAGCGCGTTGCGCAGATCAGACTCCTGCTCGGATCTGCACAGCGCTATCACCTCGTCGCCCTCCTTCAGGACCAGCGAGCCCGAGGGTATCAGGAAGGCTCCTCCGCGGATGACGGCCGCGATGGAGGACTCCGCCGGAAGCCCCAGGTCGCTTATGCTCTTCCCCACGGCTCGAGCCCCCTGGTTGAGCACCGCCTCGACGATCTCCACCCCCATGCGCTGTATGGCCAGCAGGTGAAGGAGCGCCCTCCGCGGCATCTCGTGCTCGATCATGGACATCAGAATGGTGGTGGCGCTGACGGTGACGTCGATCCCCAGCAGCCGGAAGATGCGCTCGTTCTTGGGGTTGTTCACCCGGGCGATGGTCCTGGGCACGCCAAAATGGCTCTTGGCCAGCTGGCAAGACACCAGGTTGTCCTCGTCGTCCCCCGTCACCGCTACCAGCACGTCGCTCCGGCCGACGCCCGCTTCCTGGAGGGTGGCGACCTCGCAGCCATCGCCCTTCAAGGCCACATTTCCCAGATCCTCGATGATCCGATCGACCCTCTCCGGGATCCTCTCGATCAGCAGCGCCTCGTGGCCCTGCTCCAGCAATTCTTTAGTGAGGTAGTAGCCGACCTTTCCGCCGCCGACAAGGACGATATACATCTATCCCTTCCCCAAGATCATCTCGTGAAGCATGCGAGCCCCCACCAACGTCGGACAGTAGGTCTTCAGCCCCAGCTTCTCGTAGATCTCGCTCCGCCCCGGGTCGTAGGTGCGGGCGATCACCATCGGCACGTTGAACACCTTCTGGGCGATCTGGGCGGACATCAGGTTCCGGTTGTCGCCCTCGGTGGTGGCGACGAAAACGTCCGCATCCTCGATCCCGGCCCTCTTCAACACGTCCTCGTCGATGCCGGTACCCACCACCGTGGTCCCGCCAAAGCCTTCCCGGAGCCTTCGGAAGGAGCTGGTGTTACGGTCGACCACGGTCACCTCGTGGCCCTCGGAGTCCAGCACGTTGGCCAGCCGGCTGCCTACCCGGCCACACCCCATGACAATTACCTTCATACCCTCGCCTCACCTCTCGGCTCTTCCGCCCGATGGCACGGGCAACCTTCTCAGGGGATTGGCTCCCTGCACACGCACACCCTGCAAGAGGCGTTCTTGAGGACGTACATGACGGTGCTGCCCAGATAAAACTGTTCGTACTGCTTCCGGTACCTGAGCGCCATGACGATCAGGTCGATGCCCCGCCGCTCTGCCTCCTCGACGATAGCGGTTCCGGCGTCTCGAGCCTGCAAGACCTCCGTCTCGATGTCCTGCTTCGACCGACGAGCCACCTCTTCGGCCCTCTGCAGAATGTTCTCCCCCTTCTCCACCTCTGCCGGCAGGTCGATCTCCAACGGGAGTGTTCGTTTCACCTCTATGACATACACTGAATACAATCTAGCGTGGCTGCGCTTGGCCAGCTCGGCCGCGTAAGCCACCATCTCCTCGTCGAGAGGGCCTCCATCCACAGGAACCAGGATCCTGCTCGGAGAGATCAACGCTTCACCTCCGGATGGTTTCAGCGGCTGTCATCTTCTCGGGCACGGCGCCCCAAATCCACAACCTCGAACGGGGGATTCTAGTCGCCGCCCCGCAGGCTTGTCAAAGGCTGCCAGTTGGATCTGAAATTGCACCATAAGGGAGCGTCTTGGCGACGGCCGCAGGAAGGAATCCTTTGTAGGGGTGGGGCACCCCATCGTCATTCCCGCGGAAGCGGGAATCCATTAACCACGCCGGGAGGCTGGATTCCCGCTTCCGCGGGAATGACGGTTTCCAGGCAGCCGTCCCCAAGTTGCTGACACATCCCTTCACCCTTATCAAGCCCGCTTCCCCTTATGGTACAATCTCAGAGTTGGATAGGTGAGCACAACTCTCGTTGAACTGCAACTTTCTAGCCAGGGTTGCTTCTTTCAGTATCCAGTCTGGTATAATCAGCCGACCGAAACTCTCTAGCTGGAGGCGCCCGGTGTTTGGGGGAGTACTGCAACCGACCCATCTGATCCTGATCCTGGTGATCGTGCTGATAGTCTTCGGCCCCGGCAAGCTCCCGGAGATCGGCGGATCCCTGGGCAAGAGCCTGAGCGAGTTCAAGCGGAGCATGTCGGGGGGCTCGCAGGAGGACCCTTCCGGCACGACTGCCACAACCGAGCTGCAGTCCCCGGCTCGGGCGAACCTTTGCCCCAGTTGCCAGACCGAGAATCCGAACGGCAACCAGTTCTGCGGGAAGTGCGGCGCGAAGCTCGCGTAAACAGGCCGCGACGAAAGGAGAAGGCCCTTCAGGCTGCAGCCTGAAGGGCCTTCTCCTTTGTTACTCCTCCAGTTGGTAGGGGAAGCTGGTCACCGCCACCCCGGAGCGGAAGAGGAGCGCGGCTTTCAGCCGCAGAGCCGTCTGATTGTGGAGCAGATTCTCCCACCAGTGCCGCGGAACGAACTCCGGCAGCACCACCAGCAGGGTGTCATCGGGATAACTCTCCCGAACGGCATCCACGTAGGCCAGGAGCGGCGGCAGCAGCAGGCGGTAGGGGGACTCGATGATAACCAGCGGGATCTCCCCTACAACCTCGGGCCACTCGTGCCGCAGATTCTCCGCCTCCGGCAGGTCCGGGGTCACGTGGACCGCCGCTACCCTGGGGCTTAGATCCTGAGCCAGGGCCAGCGCCTTTCGGGCCGCCAGGCTGAGGCTGGAGATGGGCACCAACACCAGAGGAGAGGTCCCCTTGGGTCTCACGGGAGCGTTGGTGCGCAACTGCTTGGCGATCCGGACGTAGTGGCCGTGGATCGCGAGGAACAGCAGGATCAAGACGGGGGCTATCAGGATGACGATCCAGGCTCCCTCCTGGAACTTGGTCGCCGCGATCACCAGGGCCACTATCGCCGTCGCCACCGCGCCCACGCCGTTGATCACGGCCTTTCGCTGCCGGTCCGCTTCGCCCCTGCGAAGCCAGTGCAGGACCATTCCAGACTGGCTCAGGGTGAAGCCGGTGAACACCCCGATGGCGTACAGGGGCAACAACCTCTCCACGTTACTGCCGAAAAGCACCAGCAACAGGATGGAAAGGAGAGAGAGGGCCATGATACCGGTGGTGAAGGCGAGCCGGTCGCCCCTCAGGCCGAACCACCGAGGCACGTACCGGTCTCGGGCCATGACGTAGAGGAGCCGAGGGAAGCTGGCGTAGCTGGTGTTGGCCGCCAGCACCAGGATCAAGGTCGTCGAGAACTGCACCACATAGTAGTAGGGACCCTGGCCCGCGATCAGCCGTGTGAGCTGGCTGAGGACGGTCTCGTTCTCGGAGGGATCGGGAATGATCCCGATGTGGCTCGCCAGGAAGGAGATGCCCACGAACATCACGGCCAGGAGCCCGGCCATCCAGCCCAGGGTGGCCCGGGCGTTTCTGATCTCCGGCGCCTTGAACACCGGCACCACGTTGGAGATGGCCTCGGTGCCCGTCATCGCCGCGCAGCCCTTGGCGAAAGCCGAGAGGACCAGGAACCAGGTCAGGAACTCCGTGCCTGCCCGAGGGCCAGCAGGTCCCGGCTGATAGGGTATTCCCCCGGTGGACAAGCGGAACAGCCCGAAGGCGATCAGCCCCAGGATCGAAAAGACGAAGACGTAGGTGGGTATGGCGAAGATCGTTCCAGACTCCCGGACGCCCCTCAGGTTGAGCAGGGTGATCAGCACCACGGCGCCGACCGCCAGCTCCACAGTGTAGGGGTCGAGGGCTGGAAAGGCAGAGATCAGGGCAGCCACCCCGGCCGCCACGGAGACGGCCACGGTCAGCACGTAGTCCACCAGGAGGGCCGCCGCTGCAGTCAACCCGGGAAGCTTGCCCAGGTTCTCGTGGGCCACGATGTACGACCCACCCCCCGAGGGATAACCCTGAATCGTCTGCTGGTAACTGGTGGCCACGATGATCAGCAGCAGGGCAACGACCACCGAGATGGGCATGGTCAGGGCGAGAGCACCTACGCCGGCCAGGATCAAAGTCCTCATGGTCGCCTCGGTGCTGTAGGCCACCGAGGACAGGGCATCGGAGGACAACACGGCCAGGGCCCTGACCCTATTCAGCCGTTCCTGGGATTCTTGAGCCGTGGGGATCGGCTGCCCCACCAGAAAACGCTTCGTTCGCCACGCTGCTCTCCCAAGCCCACCTTTGGGCTCGCTGACGCCGGGCCGAGGGAGGAGGACTCCATGGCCCGCACCCTGAAAATATCGATGACGGGCAACTCGCACTACCCGGTCGCCGGGCTTGGAACCAGCGACCTGCTCGTGCCATATCAGGTCTGGATGGAACCCCACAGGGGGCTTGGGCCCACCCGAAGGGGTGACGGGCGACGGCTTCTCCTCGGTACTCACTGGCCTGACTCCATATCTTTGCCGCAAATATCGCACAAACCGCTATTATACTCGGATCAGCCTCAACTATGGCAAGCAGCCCGAGGCCAATTTTGATTAACCGTGCTATAATCAGGAGGGCAAGTAGCACCCAACGCAACCGGGAGGCGGCCTGTGTTTGAGGGTATTCTCCAACCGACCCATCTGATAATCATTCTCGTGATCGTCCTCATCGTCTTCGGCCCCGGCAAACTCCCCGAGATCGGAGGGTCCCTGGGCAAGAGCATAAACGAGTTCAAGCGAAGCTTCTCGTCCGACTCCGAGACCGACGCCAGGCCCGCTGATAGCGAGTCGCTTTCGACGGCCAAGCCGAACGTATGCCCTACCTGTGGCACCGAAAGCCCGGATGGCAATCAGTTCTGCGGGAAGTGCGGGACCAAGCTAGGGTAGAGGACTCTATCTTAGCTGATAGGGGTAACTGGCTACCACCACGTCCGGCCGGAAGAGCAGGGCAGCCTTGAGGCGCAGCGCCGTCTGGTTGTGGAGCAGGTTATCCCACCAGTACCTCGGAACGAACTCCGGCAGCACCACTACCAGGGTGTCATCGGGGTGAGTCTCTCTCAGGGCGTCCACGTAGGCCAGCAGCGGCTGCAGCAGCAGGCGGTAGGGGGACTCGATGATGACTAGAGGCACGCCCCCCGCCACCTCGGGCCAATCCCGCCGCAGCCCCTCCGCCTCGGTGATATCCGCCGCCACGTGTACCGCTACCACCCGCCTGCTTATGTCCTCAGCAAAGGCGAGGGCACCTCGTGCCACTCGACTCAGACTGGACACCGGCACCAACACCATCGGAGCCCGCCCTTTCGGGGTGACCGGCCGGGTGCTGCGCAGCTGTCGAGCAACGTACACGTAGTGGCCGTGAACCAGCTGGAAGAAGACGATGAATATGGGGACGATGAGGACGACGATCCACGCCCCCTCCAGGAACTTGGTAACGGCGATGATCACGGTCACACTCGCCGTCGCCACCGCCCCAACACCGTTGATCACGATCTTCCACCGCCAGCCGCCCCCTCTCACACGGAGCCAGTGAATCACCATCCCCGACTGGCTGAGGGTGAAGCTGGTGAACACCCCGAGGGCGTAGAGGTTCAACAGCCTGTCCACGCTGCTGCTGAAGATCAGCAACAGCAGGACAGAGAAGATGGCCAGCACGGTAATCCCGACGGAGAAGACCAGTCGATCTCCGCGAAGCCCGAACCAGCGAGGAACGTAGCGATCCCTCGCCAGGACGTACAGGAGGCGGGGGAAGCTGACGAAGCTGGTGTTGGCCGCCAGCACCAGGATCAGGAGGGTGGCGAACTGCACCAGGTAGTAGTACCAGCTGCGGCCCACGACCACTGTGGTCAACTGGCTCAGCACCGTTTGGGTCTCGGTAGGATCGGGGATGATCCCTATGCGGGTGGTCAGGAAGGAGATACCCACGAACATCATGGCCAGGATGCCGGCCATCAGCCCGAGGGTGATTCTGGCGTTTCTGACCTCCGGGGGCTTGAAGACCGGGACCACGTTGGAGATGGCCTCGGTCCCCGTCATAGCGCTACAGCCCTTGGCGAAAGCCGAGAGGATCAAGAAGAGACTCAGCGGCTCCGTTCCGGCCAGGGGTCCCGCGGGACCGGGCACGTAGTCGATGCCGCCCGTGAAGAGCTTGAAGGTGCCAACCGCGATTAGCCCGAAGATGGAGAAGACGAAGACATAGGTGGGCGCGGCGAACACGGTGCCGGACTCCCGCACTCCCCTCAGGTTGAGCAGAGTGATCAGCACCACGGCACCGACGGAGAATTCCACCTGCCAGGGGGCCAGCGCTGGAAAAGCGGAAACCAGGGCGGCAACGCCGGCCGCCACGGATACCGTCACCGTGAGGATGTAGTCCACTATCAGCGACGCCGCCGCGGTGAGGCCCGGGACAACACCCAGATTGTCGAGGGCAACGACGTAGGCACCACCGCCGCCTGGGTACGCCCCGATGATTTGCTCGTAGCTGGCGGCTACCACGATCAAGAGAAGGGCGATCACCACCGAGATGGGCAGGGTGAGGGCAAGGGCCGCCACACCGGCCAGGATCAGGATCCGCATGGCGGCCTCGGTCCCGTATGCCACCGAGGATAGGGCGTCCGAGGAGAGCACGGCGAGGGCCCTCTTCTTGTCCAGCCGCTGTTCCTGCTCCTGGATAGTGGCGATGGGCGGGCCGATCAGGAAGCGCCTCAGCCGCCACCAGAACCTAGCCAGCCCGCCTCGGGGCTCCGTCACCCCGGGTCTCGTCACCAGGGTGCCCGGGGCGACTCCCCGGAAGTACCGGTGACGGCCGATTCGCACTACTCGATCGCCCGGCCGGGTGCCGGTGATCTCCTCCCGCCACGCCAGGTCAGGATGGAAGGGAGCCTGGGGTGTTTCCTTCTCTCTGGACCGGTCCTCCGGGCTCTGCTCCGCGCTCACGGGCTTTAGCCTCCCCGACCGCCCAGTAAGCAAGTCTCGTACTACGCTCCCGGGGGAAAGCCTCCGCGGGATCCGGGTGCCCGTTGCGGGAAAGTCGGTACGGTAATAATATGTGCGCCATCGCGTTGCCCACGACGACGTATGGCCGCACTGTCTTCGTCATCGAGAAAGGAGTCGATGGCTCCACCGTACAGCAGACCCGTCCGGCATCCCTGGGAGCAGGTCGTAAGGGTCCCTACCGCCCGACCCGAGAAGATCACTCTCCCCGCCAAACATACCCCCCGACCTCCCGCCAGGGCCCCGGTGCTGCTGGCTCTGGGCTTTGCTGCAACCATCCTGGTAGGTTCGCTGCTGCTCACCCTGCCCATGGCCAATCGGGAGGGGGTGATTACCCCCTACCTCACGGCGCTCTTCACATCCACCTCCGCCGTCTGTGTCACAGGGCTGGTGGTGGTGGA
>JAJZQR010000155.1 GCA_021806765.1 Chloroflexota bacterium
AGGAGGTCAAATGTAGGGAGGGGCCCTGTGCCCCTCCGCCCGGCGAGCAATCGCAGGGACGGGCGGCAGGGCAGAGCGCCCTGCCCTACGCCTAATTGGCGTCGCGGAGACGCCTCACGGCAACCCCGCCGGCAAACCTTCCCGCGATTTTCCCAACTCCTCCAACTCCTGCCACAGCCCCGCTGGGATCGGATAGGTAGCCAGCTCCACAGTCTCCCGGATCCGCTCCGGACGGGTCATGCCCACCACCGTCGAGGTGATCCGGGGGTCGCGCAGGGAGAACTGCAGCGCCGCCGCCGCCAGAGGAACACCGTGGCGCTCGCAGGCCGCCTGCATCTTGCGGACCCGCTCCACCAAGAGGGGCGAGGCCTCACGATAGCGGAATCGGGCGAAAGCATCGGGCCCCTTGGCCAGTATCCCACTCCCGTAGGGCGCCGCGTTGAACACCGCGATCCCCCGCGCCTGACACAGATCCAACAGCGGCTCCGCCTCGCGGTCCAGCAGGTTGAAGCGGTTGTGGTTCATCACCACCTCCATCACCCCCAGCTCCACGAAGCGAGTGATGACCCCGATATCCCCGGCGCCGATGCCGAGATGCTGAATGACCCCCTCCTCCTTCAGCCTCAGCAGCGTCTCCAGCGCCCCACCCTTGCGGGTGACCTCCTCGAAAGTGGCCGTCTCGGGATCGTGGAGGAGGCAGATCTGCAGTCTGTCCAGACCCAACAGGCGAAGGCTCCGCTCCACGCTTCGCCGCATCTGATCCCCGCTCCAGTCACCGGTCTCGACGTCTCGGTCGGCCTTGGTTTCCAGCACCTTGCCTTCCGGCAATCCACCCCGCTCGCGCAGCACCGCGCCGATCCGCCGCTCCGAGGTGCCGGCGCCGTAGTATGCGGCAGTGTCGATGAAATTGATGGGACCGTCCAGCCAGGCCCGGACAGTATCCAGGGCCCTCTCCTCCGGAACGGTGTAGCTGAAATCGTCGGTCATATCTCCCAAAGGCGCGGTGCCCACGCCTATGGCTGTCACCTGGAGGCCCGTCTTCCCCACGGGCCGCTTCTCTAAGATGCTGCCGATGCCATCCACGGACATAACTGCCTCCCAGAAGGAAACCGGAGATTCGGGCGCCGTTGCCCGTTCACTGGATGCCATAGAACCGCCTGGCGTTCTCCCCCAGGACCATCCCCCTCTCCGACTCGCTTAGTCCCAGGAGGCACTCTTGCAGGGCGTCGAAGACCCGGGAGTAGGAGCCGGCCAACAGGCACACCGGCCAGTCACTCCCAAACATCACCCGGTGCACCCCGAACAGCTCCAGGGTCTTTTCCACGTAGGGCTTGAGGTCCGCCGGTTTCCAGCGGCCCCAATCCGCCTCGGTGACCATCCCCGACAGCTTGCACATGATCTGAGGGAACCGTGCGGCTCGGGCCATGGCCGCGGCCCAGTCGTCGAATTGCCCGGCGGCGATCCCCGGCTTTCCGATATGGTCGATGACCATGGACAAGCCCGGAACCGCTTCGGCCACCCGGGGAATGAACTGCCAGTGGGGCTCCTTGGGCAGCAGATCGAAGGGGATTTCCCGCGCCGCCAGCTCCCGGAGTCCCCTGAGCACGTCGTCCCGCAGTATCCATCCCGCATCCGGCTCATCGTGCCACTGATGGCGCACCCCCTTGAACTTCGGATGGCTCCGCAGGGGATCCAGCAACTCGCCGACCCCGGGATCTGTCAGATCCACCCAGCCGACGACGGCTGCCACCCAGGGATGCGCCTCGGCGATGCGCAAGAAGTCGCGAGTGTTCTCCATCGACGAGTAGGTCTGTACCAGAACGGTCTGCTGAACCCCCACCTGATCCAGCAGGGGCTTCAGATCCTCGGGCGTATAGTCCCGACGGAGGAGATCCATCTCGGGAGGCAGCCCCAGTATGTCGGAGACTTTGCTCTGCCAGAAGTGGTGATGAGCGTCGACGATCCTCACAGTTCCCCCCGTCGCCCTTTTCCAGACTCGTGGTATCGGGTGGCGGCCGAACGGCCGCCACCCGGAATGCTCTGCCCTGCTACTTGTACAGCAGAGGTGCGATCTCCTTGGAGTCGATGTTGGTCTTGTCGTACCAGAAGAAGCCGGTGTCGATGGTCTTCGGCAGCGTTTCGCCCTTGATAGCCTTGACCCCGGCCTCGACGGACTTATACCCGATCCCGATGGGGTTCTGGGTGATCGCTCCGGCCATGACCCCACTCCGGACCGCGTCCAGCTGCGCCTGGCCCGAGTCGTAGCCGATGACGACGACCTTGCCCTCCTTCTTCAGCTCCTTCACCCCATTCAGCACGCCGATCGCCGAGCCCTCGTTGGCGCCGAAGAAGCCCTTGAGGTTCGGGTGCGCCTGCATGATCGCCTTCGCCAGGTCGGTGGACTTGAGCTGGTCGCCACCACCGTACTGGAGGTCTACGATGTTGATCTTGGGATACTTCTGCTTGATCTCATTGACGAACCCATCGCGACGATCTATGCCGGTGCGGCTGGTCTGATCGTGCACGATGACGGCGATCTCACCCTCATTGCCGATCAGCGCGGCCATCTTGTCGGCTGCCAGTGCCGCTGCGGCGACGTTGTTGGTGGCGGCCGTCGTGACCGGAATGTCGCTGTCCACGCCCGAGTCAAACCCGATCACCGGGATCTTCTGAGCCTTGGCCCGCTCGAGAAGCGGGATCGCAGCCTTGCTGTCGAGGGCCGCCAAACCGATGGCGTTGGGCTTCTTGTCGAGGGCGGCTTGCAGCATCTCGATCTGCTTGTCTACCATCGACTCCGACTCCGGACCCTCGAAGGTGATGGTGACGTTGTAGTCCTTGGCCGCCTGCTCGGAGCCCTGCTTGACTGCCTGCCAGAACTGGTGCTGGAAGCCCTTGGAGATCATGGGAATGTACAGCTTCTGGGCAGACTGAGCGGCAGGAGCCGTCGTCGCTTGGGCAGCGGCAGGAGCCGTGGTAGCCTGGGGCGCGGCAGGGGCCGTCGTCGCCTGGGGCGCGGCAGGAGCCGTCGTCGCTTTGGGTGCGGCGGGAGCCGCGGTAGGAGCGGCGGCGGGGGCTGGGGCAGAGCTGCCACAGCCGGCGACCAGCGTTCCAGCTAGCAAGGCCCCCACCAGGGCGAAAACCATCTTCCCTGTTTTCATTTCGGGTCTCCTCTACTCCCAAGTATCTTGGATAGGTCGGACGAAGAATATGCGGGTAGTTCCCTCTCTAACCTCATGGGCGGGTTTCGCCCCAGCTACATCGAAGCGCCGGCTCGGGGTCCGCGCTCCGGCTCTAAGGGTGCAGCCGCCCCTGATCACCTCCTTCTGCCAAAAGCCGCGGCCCTACTTCTGCCGGCGGCGAAGCATGTCGGCGTACACGGCCACGATGACGATCCCACCGGTTACCACCATCTGCCATTCCTGGGGAACCGAGAGGATGCGCAGGCCGTTGGTCAGCACGCTCATGATGAAAGCTCCGATGATTGTGCCCAGGATGGTGCCTTCGCCGCCGCTGAGGGAGGTGCCGCCGATGACGACGGCGGCGATGGCATCCAGTTAGTAGTATGCGCCCAGCGCCGGCTGAGCGGAGTTCAATCGGGATCCCATGATGACTCCGCCCAGCCCCGCGAAGACCCCGCACAGGGTGTAGACTGCAGCCTTCCAGGCATCAACGTTGACGCCAGAGAGGCGGGTAGCCTCCTCGTTGCTGCCGATGCTGAAGGTGTATCGACCCAGGATCGTCTTGTCGAGGACCAGGCTGGCGACGATGGCCGCCGCAAAGAGGTAGAACACCGCGTTGGGCACGTCCAATCCGGGGAAGAAGGACCCCAGCACGGAATCCATGGTCAGCCCCCGCACGGCCGGCATCCCGGTGAAGTAGATCGGCTTCGAGCCTGAGATGACCAGGGACAACCCCTTGGCCACCATCATCACGCCCAGGGTGGCGACGAAGGGTGGGACCTTCATCTTGGAGATGGTCACACCGTTGACGAATCCGGCCAGGGCGCCGGTGGCGATCCCGCCCAGGATCCCCAGGGGGATCGGCAGCCCCAGGTTGGTGATGAAGACGCCCGTCATGACGGCCGACAGGGTCATCACCGTGCCGATGGACAGGTCGATGCCGGCGGTGATGATGACGAAGGTTTGGCCCAGGGCCAGCACCCCGTTCACCGTGGTGGCGAGCAGGATACCCACCACGTTGTCCAGGGTGAGGAAGTTGGGCGAAGCCAGCGAGAAGGCGACGGTCAGTCCGATCAGGCCGCCGAAGGCCAGGATCTTCTGCGTGGCGGCCGAGCGGAGCGCCGGTTTTCTGCGGGTAACCCCAGTAGCCATCTCCATAGTCACACCTGCCCTAATGCCGTCTGACCGGCCTGGATCGATGTGGATGCACCGTTCCCGTTGCGCATGGTGGCGTATTTCATGATCTTCTCCTGGGTGGCCTCGGAACCGTTCAGCTCTCCCGTGATCCGCCCCTCGCACATGACCACGATGCGGTGGCTCATGCGCAGGATCTCCGGCAGCTCCGAGGAGATCATGATGATGGACTTGCCCTGCCGGACCAGATCGTTCAGCAACCTGTAGATCTCGCTCTTGGCCCCGACGTCGATGCCGCGGGTAGGCTCGTCGAAGATCAAGATGTCGGTGTCGGCCACCAACCACTTGCCGACCACCACCTTCTGCTGGGTCCCGCCGGACAGGTTCTTGACCTTCTGCTGCAGGCTCGGGGTCTTGATAGAGAGCTTCTCCACGAAGCGATCGGCGGCATCCCTGGTCGCCGCTCCCTTCACCCAGCCCAGCCAGGCCAGGAACCGCTGGAGGGTAGCCAGCACCAGGTTGCTCTCCACGTCCATCCCGAGGGTGAGACCGTAGCGCTTGCGATCCTCGGAGAGGTAGCCGATGCCCTGCTTCACGGCGTCCCTGGGGCTCCTGATCTGAACCCTTTTCCCCCGAACGTAGATCTGCCCGGAGTCGATGGGGTCCGCGCCGAAGACGGCTCGCATCACCTCGGTTCGCCCGGCGCCCATCAGCCCGGCAAAGCCGAGGATCTCGCCCTTTCTCAGCCGGAAGCTGACGTCTTTGATCGCGTTCCCCCGCCGCAGATTCTTCACGTCGAGCACGACCTCCTGGTCGGCCTGTTCCGGGATCTCCGGCGAGACCTGGTAGATGGTCCGGCCCACCATCATCCTGATCACCTGGTCGATGCTCGCCTCAGAGGTGGGAACCGTGCCGATGTAGTGGCCATCCCGCATCACCGTGATCCGGTCGGAGATCTGCTTCAGCTCTTCCAGGCGGTGGGAGATGTACACGATCCCCACCCCCTTCTGGCTGAGCTGGCGGATGATCTGGAACAGCTCTGCGATCTCGGTGTCGGCCAGGGCAGCCGTGGGCTCGTCCATGATCAACAGCTCGGAATTGAAGGAGAGGGCCCTGACGATCTCGACCATCTGCTGCTTGGCGACCGTCAGGTTGGAGACCCTGGTGCGGGGGTCCAGCTGCAGGTGCAGCAGCGCCATCAGCTTCTGGGTCTGCTCGTTGATGGCCTTCTCGTTGACGAGAAGATTGGAGAAGCTGCGAGGCTCTCGCCCGATGAAGATGTTCTGAGCCACCGTCAGGTGGGGCATCAGGTTCAGCTCCTGGTGGATCATGCTGATCCCCAGCTGCTGCGCGGCCCGGGGGTTCGGGATCTCGACCTCTCGCCCCTTGTAGATCACCCGACCGGAGTCTTTCCTGTAGACGCCGGCCAGCACTTTCATGAGGGTGGACTTCCCGGCGCCGTTTTCCCCGACCAGGGCGTGCACCTCCCCTGGCAGGATGTCCAGGCTGACGTTCTGGACGGCCAGCACGCCGGGGAAGCTCTTGGATACCTCTCTCAAGCTGACGATGGGCTCGACTCCGCTGAGGAGCTTTCCCACCCTGTCCGGCGCGACGGCGTCCGGACCCTGGCTCTCGGGGCTACCGCTAGTCACAGTGGAACACCTCCTCCATGGTGGCCCACCACTCCCCCTCCTTTCGGGTTGGCAGCGGTTCCTGGCAAGGGTCGGTCAGCTTCCACCATTCCTGGGTAGTGCTGTCCGCGGCCATCTTCGCCATGTCGCCCTCGAAGTCGTCGCCCACATACTCGAAGTAGCTGAAGAGGAAGCCGTCCTTGTAGTAGATGGAGTAGTTCCTGAGATTGCACCTGTGGATGATCTCCAGCACTCCCGCCCAGGGCTCGGCGTGGAGTCTCCTGTACTCCTCCAGTTTCTCGGGCTTCAGCCTGATGACCATGCCATATCGCTCAGCCACCGCGCCAACTCCATTCAAAACCGACGGCCGGCGATCTTTGCACCGGCCCCTGCGCTCCCCGCGTCCCCGCTCCCGACCTACCCGACGTCCTCAATCCCCCTGTTGAGGGCAGTCTGCTGGCGCTCCATCTCAGCGACCGGAGGGGCGCTGGAGCGCCGCACCACGAGGGTGACGGGCAGGACGATCTCCCGGCATTCCGCGGGGGCCTCACCAGCCAGCCGATCCAGCAGCAGCTCGGTGGCTCGCCGCCCCATCTCGTAGGCGGGCTGGGCCGCCACCGTCAGAAAGGGCTCCATCGCCAGAGGCAACGGCAGGTCGTCGACAGCCACCAGCGAGATATCCTCCGGCACCCTCAGCCCGACCTCCCGCAGGGCCCCGAAGGCGCCCGCGGCGATGAAGTTGTTGCCGGCGAAAAGGGCGGTGGCCCGGGGCACAGACTCCATCACCCGCCGGGCCATTCGGTAGCCGCCCTCTTGAGAGAAGGCATCGTGCAGGACCATCGACTCGTCGACCTCCAGGCCGGCCTCCGCCATCGCCCGGCGATAACCGTCGACCCGGTCGGTAGCGGTGGAAACGGAGCTGGGGCCACTGATCATCGCTATCCTGCGGTGGCCCAGCCCCAGGAGATGTCGCACCAGCTGGTAGGCGCCCTCTTCGGAATCCCCCAGGACGGTGTCCACCTGGATGCCCGGCACCCGGCGGTCCAGCACCACCACCGGGATGGAACGGGACTGCAGCATGGAGATCGACTCGGAGGAGCAGCGGGCGGGGACCAGCAGGATCCCATCCACCTGCTTCTGGAGCAGCATGTTGAGGTACTCGCCCTCCTCGCTCTCATCCTCATCGGTATTGCAGAAGATGACGCTGAAACCCTGTTCGCTGGCGGCGTCCTCGACCCCGCGGGCGACGGTGGTGAAGAAGGGGTTGGTGATGTCGGTGAGGATCAGGGCGATGGTCTTGGTCTGCTTGAAGCGGAGCCCGCGGGCGAGGGCGTTGGGAACGTAGCCGAGCTGCTCGATAGCCCGCTCGACCCGTTCTCGGGCGGCCTGGCTGATGTAGCCGGAGTTGTTGATGACCCTGGAGACGGTCATGGTGGAGACTCCGGCCAGCTTGGCGACGTCGCTGATGGTGCTCAAAGGGGAACCTCGCTCCTCCCGCGCCGAAGGTCGGGGTGCTGTTAACGGTAACACAAGTTACCGTTAACATATCATCCAGGCGAACCACTGTCAATAGGGAGATCCAAAGCAGACTATTTAGGTCCAATTAGGTTGACTTTCCCCGACCGGTTCGGTACAATCCCCTGCTCGGTAGGCTACTTCAACAACTTGAGGCCCGCCCGAGCTTTCCGGTCGCTACTAGCCATCAATCGCCCGAGGAGGTAACTTCATGGTCTTCGTCCAAGAGCCGGCACCCGATTTCCAGGCCACCGCCTTCGCCGACGGCGGCTACAGGGATCTCAAGCTCAGCGACTACCGAGACCGCTGGGTCGTCCTCTTCTTCTACCCCGGCGACTACACCTTCGTCTGCCCCACGGAACTCACCGACCTGGCCACCCGCTACCAGGAGCTGCGCTCCCTGGGGGTCGAGGTCCTGGCCGTCAGCACCGACTCCCACCACGTCCACCGGGCCTGGCAGGAGGCCGAACTCTCCAGGATGGTGCCCGGCGGACTGCCCTTCCCCATGCTGGCCGACTCCCACGGGCGGATCGGCACCCTCTATGGCGTCTACGACGAGGAGGCCGGCGTGGACGTGCGGGGCAGCTTCATCATCGACCCCGACGGCGTCCTCCAGGCCGCCGAGGTCGTGGCCCCGGCCGTAGGCCGCAACTCTCAGGAGCTGATCCGGCGGATCATGGCCTTCCAGCACGCCCGGGAGACCGGGGAGGTGACCCCCTGCGGCTGGACCCCCGGCCAGGCCACCCTGAAGCCCGGCGCGGAGCTGGTGGGCAGGGTGTGGGAGGTGTGGCAGCCTCAGAACTAGCCTGCACCGGTTAGGGGTTGGCAGGCCCCAATCTGGGAGCCACCCGGTGGGGGGCGGTCGCGCGACCGCCCCCCACCTTTATCCCCGCCAGCGGGAAACCCTTGACAGCCTCGCAACCGCCCCTATATACTGCGAGTAGTTACTATTACCATTTTCGAGAAGCCGCCGGAAGCTGCCGCGCCCGCTGGCCTGCTTCCTGCAAATACCACTTTCAAGACTGGTGGGAGCCACCATGCAGCAGGGCAAAGGTGCCGGTCCCAGAGGAAGCCGGCAGCGCGAGGTCATCCTCGAGGAACTTCGGAAGCTCAAGACCCACCCGAGAAGCGACGAACTGTACCTCCTGGTCCGCCGGCGGCTACCCCATCTCAGCCTGGGAACGGTGTACCGCAACCTGGACCGGCTGCAGCGGGATGGGCTGGCCCTGGAGATCTACTGCGGTGATTTCGTCCGCTACGACGGCAACGTATCGCCCCACTCCCATTTCCTCTGCCGTCGTTGCCGTCGCGTCTGGGATTCCGACGCCGGGGCGGATCGCCTGCCTGACGAACCGATCGAGGCGGAACCGGGCTTTCGAGTCGAGGGTCGCTACACCATCTCTTACGGGCTGTGCCCCGACTGCTAGGGGCAGCCACCCGACTGAGTACGTTGCAGAGAGAAGGCGGAGGGCGCAGTGAACGAACTGCTACTGGCCCGGATGCAATTCGGCATCACCACGGTGTACCACTTCTTCTTCGTCCCCTTGACCCTGGGTCTCTCCATCCTGGTGGCCATCCTGGAGACCCGCTACGTCCGCACCGGCGACGTCGTCTACAAGCGGATGGCCCAGTTCTGGGGCAAGCTGTTCCTCATCAACTTCGCCATGGGGGTGGTAACGGGGATCGTTCAGGAGTTCCAGTTCGGCCTCAACTGGTCCAGCTACTCCCGCTTCGTCGGGGACATCTTCGGCGCCCCCCTGGCCATCGAGGCCCTCCTCGCCTTCTTCCTGGAGTCCACCTTCCTGGGGCTCTGGGTCTTCGGCTGGGACCGGCTCCCCAGGGGACTCCACGCCGCCACCATCTGGCTGGTAGCCCTGGGTTCCAACCTCTCGGCTTTTTGGATCCTGGTGGCCAACTCCTTCATGCAGAACCCGGTGGGCTACACCCTGCGCAACGGCCGGGCCGAGATGACCGACTTCTTCGCCCTGCTGACCAACCCCAACCTGGCTACCCAGTATCCCCACGTGCTGGCCGCCGGGCTCTGCACCGGGGCTTTCTTCATGCTGGGGATCAGCGCCTACCACCTCTGGAAGAAGAGCACCGACCTGGAACCCTTCCGCCGCTCCTTCCGGATGGGCGCCGTGGCCGCCACAGCCGGCACCCTGCTGGTGATCCCGGTGGGCCACGCCCAGTCCCAGCACCTGCTGCAGACCCAGCCGATGAAGATGGCAGCGGCCGAGGCGCTGTGGAACAGCGAGGACCCAGCGGGGCTGTCCCTCTTCACCTGGGGGGACGAGGCCAACCGGCGGGACGTCTTCGCCATCCGGGTCAAGCCCTTCCTGACTGTCCTCTCCTACGGCACCACCACGGGAGAGGTGGAGGGCATCAACCAACTGGAGGCCAGCTTCCAGCAGAAGTACGGCCCGGGCGACTACGTCCCCTCGGTGATCACCTCCTACTGGAGTTTCCGAACCATGGTGGGGGCGGGCTTCCTGATGCTGTTCGTGGCCCTGGGCAGCCTCTACTACTCCCTGCGGGGGGGCCTGTCCAACCTGCACCCCAGGGTGCTGCAGGCGCTCCTCCTGACCATCGCCCTGCCCTATCTGGCCAACAGCACCGGCTGGATCCTGACGGAGATGGGCAGACAGCCCTGGATCGTCTACGGCCTGATGAAGACGCCCCAGGGGGTCTCCCCCACCGTGTCCGCCGGGATGGTGCTCTTCTCGGTGGTGGGCTTCACCCTGCTGTACGGCGCCCTGATGGTGGCCGACGGCTACCTGCTGATCAAGTACGCCCGGGGCGAGGCTGGCGGCCAGGAAGAACCGGCCGCAGGACTCAGGAAGCCCGATAGATTGGAGGCATAGCATGGACCTGAACATCCTTTGGTTCATCCTGATCGCGGTGCTGTTCATCGGCTTCTTCTTCCTGGAGGGCTTCGACTACGGCGTGGGGATGCTGCTGCCCTTCCTGGCCAGGAACGACGGCGACCGCCGGGTGGTCATCAACGCCATCGGCCCCTTCTGGGACGGCAACGAGGTGTGGCTGCTCACGGCGGGGGGGGCCATGTTCGCCGCCTTCCCCCACTGGTACGCCACCCTCTTCAGCGGCTTCTACCTGGCGCTGATACTGATGCTGTTCGCCCTGATCCTCCGAGGGGTGGCCTTCGAGTTCCGCAGCAAGGATGAGAACCCCGCCTGGCGCAGCTTCTGGGATTGGATGATCTTCGCCGGCAGCTTCGTGCCGGCCCTCCTGTGGGGGGTGGCCATCGGCAACCTGATGGCCGGAGTGCCCATCGACGACAGGATGAACTACGCCGGCACCTTCTGGAACCTGCTGAACCCCTACGCCCTGCTGGGGGGTCTGGCCTTCGTCGCCCTCTTCCTGCTGCACGGGGCCCTCTTCCTCAGCCTCAAGACGAGAGGGGAGGTGCTGCAGCAGGCCCGGGTTGCCACCGGGAGGCTGTGGCTACCGACGGTAGCGCTGGTGGTCCTCTTCGTGGCCGGCGGCTACTTCGCTACCGACCTCTTCACCAGGGCCCAGGTGAACCCCACAGTCCTGGCCCTGCTGGCCGCGGTTGCCCTGCTGCTGTCGGGCTTGTTGCACCGAGCCTCGCGGGACGGGCTGGCTTTCATCATGACCGGGCTGACCATCGCCCTGGCCACCATGACGGTCTTTGCGGGGCTGTTCCCGAGGGTGATGATCTCCACCCTGGATCCCCGCTGGAGCCTGACCATCTACAACGCCTCCTCCAGCAGCTACACCCTGCAGGTCATGAGCATCGTGGCGGCCGTCTTCGTCCCGCTGGTACTGCTGTATCAGGGGTGGACCTACTGGGTGTTCCGGGAGCGGGTGGGAAGATCGCCGTCGCTGGAGTACTGATCCCTCTTGTGCCGTCGAGGAATCGAGGCTTCAGCCGGATGTAGCCCGGGACCGGCTAAAGCCTCGACTCCACGACCATCATGGTTGCCGTGGCGGAACAGTAGCCCCTACACCGATACTGTCTAGGAAACGCACCCTCCATGAACCTCGACAAGCGGCTCCTTCGAGAGGCCCGCAGCGTGCGGCTCCGCCTGGCCCTCACCGTGGGGCTGGGTTTCCTGGCGGGGGTGGCCACCGTCCTCCAGGCCCTCTACCTGAGCAGGGTGACCTCCGGGGTATTCCTGGAGGGCAGGACCCTGGACCAGGTGAGGTCGCTGCTGCTGCTCCTGCTGGCGGTGGTGGTGGTCCGGGCCGTACTGGTGGGGTTGCGGGAGGTGGCGGCCTTCCAGGCTGCGGTCCGGATCAAAGCGGCGCTGCGGGAGCGACTGTTCGCCCACCTGCTGGCGCTGGGTCCGGCCTTCAGTTCGGGTGAACGGACCGGGGAACTGGTCAATACGGTCCAGGAGGGGATCGAATCCCTGGAGGCCTACTTCAGCCAGTACCTGCCCAGCCTCGCCCTGGCGGCCCTGGTACCGTTGACGATCCTCGCCTTCGTCTTCCCCCTGGATGCCGTCTCGGGGCTGGTGTTGCTACTGACCGCCCCCCTGATCCCGATCTTCATGGTCCTGATCGGCAAGATGGCCGAGGCGCTGACCCACCGCCAGTGGGAGACCCTCAGCCACCTGAGCGCCCACTTCCTGGACGTGCTCCAGGGGCTCACAACCCTGAAGCTGTTCGGCCGCAGCCGGGCCCAGGTGGAGATCCTGGGGCAGGTCAGCGACCGTTTCCGGGATACCACCCTCGGGGTGCTACGGGTGGCCTTTCTGTCGGCCCTGGCGCTGGAGTTGCTCTCCACCCTCAGCACCGCCATCGTGGCGGTGGAGGTGGGCCTTCGACTGCTGTACGGCACCCTCTCCTTCGAGCAGGCCTTCTTCGTCCTGATCCTGGCACCGGAGTCCTACCTGCCGCTGC
>JAJZQR010000156.1 GCA_021806765.1 Chloroflexota bacterium
CGGACCGGATCGGCCGGGTCCGGCCAGGGATAGCTGTTCAGTGCCTCTGGGGTCGGCTCCTTCAGGGGTGCTTCTACCCGGTCGAAGTAGTGCCCGCCCGAGACGGGCATCTGCAGGCGGGAGCCCCACTCGTCGTAGAACTGGTAGTAGTCCTCCTCCCGAGTGATCTGCAACTGCCATCGGGAAGGAGGCCGGGGCGCGATGCCCGTGCAGCAGGCGCCCACGGCCTTCAGGAGCCCAGGGTCCAGCTCCGGTAGCTGCTGGACCTGGTCCACCACCTTCAGCGGGGCGACCTCCAGACCCAATGCCTCCACCAGCTGGGTGTAGGCCCCCTTGCAGATAGAGGTGACCTTGGTCCCGCCCAGGTCGAAGGGGACCTGGTCCGGCTCTCGATGCCCCAGGGCAGCGAGGATCCTGTCTCTCGGGGTGGTGTTCTCTGCCATACCTATATCCTCCGCGGGAAGCGGGTCCAGGGCACCCTGGCCACGAGGGATGATATAACATTATCCTGTTATACTCACCCCGCCAGTGTAGCCCCGCGGCCCCCCTACGTCAAGGAGGCGATCTGCATCGGCTCTTCGCGGGGAAGCGTGAAATCGGCCATCAGCTTCGAGTAGGGCAGGTCGCCCCCGACCTGCCCGTCGATGAGACGCCGCGGGTCAGGGGCGACCCGCGGCTACTGGGTGGAAGCGTCACACTTATTCGCGATGAACCTCTGCAGTGGTGCTGGCCTTCACGCTGATCCTTGCCGCCGGATATCTAAAGGTACCAGAAGGCGTGATCTGAAGCGCTCGATTGACCGAGACTCGCCGGCTTCTGGCCTGGGTTTTTCCCTGTGGCTTGGGGGCCGGCGTAGCGCTATCCTGTTGGCAGCGGAGTTCCCCTCTTTTGATCCTCAAACCCTGGCGAACAGGAGAGATTCCTCAATACGGAAGCCAATTCCGGAAGGAGTTGAAGGACCGATGAAGATTGGACTGATCGGCGTGGGGACCATGGGCAGCCGGATGGCGACGACCCTGGTGGGGGCCGGACACACCGTCCTGGCTCGGGACATCGATCCGGCGGCGGAGCGCCGGGCGGCGGAGATCGGCGCTCAAGTTCTTAGCTCGCCCAAGGCGGTGGCCGAGGGCTCCGACGTCGTGCTGCTGTCGCTGCCGATGCCCGCGGACGTGGCCTCGAAGGACATGACCGCTTGAGTCACGGGTTGATGGTAGAGAGACTGATGCCCGAGGTGAAGCGGGCTTCATCTGGTGCTGGGTTTATAGCTAAGATTGGCCCAAGACCTATCTTCACAGGGGGGTGCACCCTATCTTGAGATGCATCGGAGCTGAGACTCGATAAGCCGAAACTGAATTCTTGGGGGCAACAATGGCAGGAGCGGGCACAATCGGGGATGTCGCGGCCTTGCCCGACGTGGAGCGTTGCCGAGCTTTCTGGGCACGCGAGGAGGTGGATCGACCGCTGCTGGCCACACGGGTCGGTTCCTACGGAGCGGCCAGCTTGTATCCCAGAGGCCTGGCTCACCTCCCCGAGGGGGAGCTGAAGCCCGCCGATATCCACTTCGAGCTTTTCCGGAAGGATTACGAGGCCCTGTTCGAGAGGCACCTTCGGGCGAGCTCAGACGTACCCTGGAGCGCTTTCTCATTGCTGGTGATGCCATGGCTGGAGGCAATCGCCGGGTGCCGTGTCGTTCATCGCTCGGGCAACATCTGGGCGGAGCCCCGGCTAGATAGCTACGACCGTTTGGAGGAGAGCTTGCGGCCTCGTCTGGACTGGCTGGCAAAGCTTGCCGAGTTCACCGAGTGGCTGGTGGAGCTGTCTGATGGCCGCTTCCCGGTCGCCGTGAGCTTGCTGCGCGGTCCGGCGGATGTCCTCGCCGCGATGCGGGGCGCTCAGGACTCTGTGTTGGATCTCATGGATGCACCTCAGGACCCGGCGCGCGTTCTGAACTGGGTCACTGATCTCTGGGTCGAGGCTGCACAGGCGCAGTTGTCGCTCATCCCTCCCTTTGCTGGGGGGTACGGTTGGAACACGCAGAACCTGTGGTCGGAGGAGCCAGGGGGGTGGTTCCAGGACGACGCGATCGCTTACTGGTCGCCCTCCCTTTACCGCAGATATGCTGCTCCATGTGAGGCAAAACTGTCGAAGAGCCTGCCCAGGACGGGCTGCCACCTGCACTCGTCGGCGATCTTTGTTGTGGACGGGTTGCTCGAGATGCCAGACCTAGGGGTGATCGAGATGAACCTGGACGATGTTGGGAAAAGCATTCCAGAGATGATCCCGGTCTTTCAGAAGGTGCTCGAGACGCAACGGCTGTACGTGTGGGGCAACTTCACCAGAGATGACCTGGTGCTGATGAAGGAGACATTGCCAGCCAAGGGACTGGCGCTGCAACTCATGTATGAGACGCCTGAGGAGACGCGGGTAATGGTCCAGCAGGTAGAAAGGATTTGGCTGGGATAGGAGAACGATGGATCCAGGGGATTTCGTCTTCAACAGCGGGTTTCCTTGGATCAGGACAAAGGACCCAGCGGTCTGCTAGCCGGTGTGCTAGATCCACCTCGATTGTTGTCGGCATCTCAAGGATGGAGCTTCTCAGCGCGAGGACGATCTGGAACGTCGCTGCTCCTTGCTAGACAGCCCCCTGGCGAGTCATATAACCCCTTCTTGCCTGAGGTCGCTCATCTCTTCCTCTGTGTAGCCGAGCCATGCGAGGATCTCTCCGGTGTGCTGTCCGAGGGTGGGAGGAGCTAGGCGCACTTGGCCTGGCGTCTTAGAAAGCTTCGTGGGAAGCCCCAGCAAGCGCAGCGGGCCGTTTGGTCCTTCAACGCTCACCACCATCTGGTTGTGGAGCACCTGCGGGTTGCTGAAGGTCTGCTCGTAACTGTAGACCGGAGCGCACCACACATCTGCCGCCTCGAGGATGGATAGCCACTCCGCGCTGGTTCGTTGCAGCAGCACCTTCTGAACTTCGTCTCGAAGTTGTTGCCGACTCCTCAGCCTCTTTTCGATACTGTCGAATCGCTCGTCCTCTTCCAAATTCGCGATGCCCATCGCTTTGCACAGCTTTGGCAGGGCGCCGGGGCGGGCTGCCGACACAATGATGAAGTCGTCCTTGGTCTGATATACCCCGTACGGCTCGGACAGTTGGGACATAGCCCCGCCTCGAGGCATCTTGGTGGGCATCTCACCGCTGTTCAGGAAGTGGGTTGCCTCTTGAGGCTGGGCAGCCAGGATGGAGTCCAGCAAGTTTACGTCGATGCGTTGGCCAACGCCGGTCCGCTCCCGGACGAACAGTGCGACCATGATTCCGTGAGCCGCATACAGGGCACTCACGAGATCCGCCAGGGAGGTTCCTACGGGAATGGGCCAGCCGTCCTCGTAGCGAAGCAGCCGCATCGAGCCTCCGAACCCCTGTGCCAACAGGTCCTGGCCTGCCTTGAATGCGTATGGACCGTCGGCACCATATCCCGTCTGGTAGACATAGATGATTCGGGGATTGCGGGCCTCGCACTGCTCGTAGCCGAAACCGAGCCTTTCCATAACTCCCGGCCGGAAATTGCTCATCACCACGTCAGATCTGTCGATGAGCTGATAGATGATCTGTTTCCCTTTGGGGTGCTTAAGGTCCAGGGTAAGGCTCTTCTTACTGCGGTTAAGTCCAATATACATGGACGAGCGAAAGGTGGTTTCGCCGTCCTCGATGCCGTACAACCCGTGCGGACCGTACTTCTCTTCGGTCAATTCTGGGAGTTCCACCTTGATGACCTCGGCTCCCATGTCTCCCAGCATTTGTGAACAGAAGGGGCCAGCCATCATCCGCGTGAAATCCAGGATCCTGATGCCTTCCAAAGGCAAGCCCATGCTCAGTGCTCCTTGCTGCGGTTGTTTCTCGTTTCATCGCCTCGTGCCACCCCTTGGTGGCCAATTTCTAGCCCCAGATGGCATTACCCATATCGCCCGGGCGCTCCTGCCAGTTGGGATCGAGCACCAGGGTGTCGGTTCGCATCTCCAAGCCTGCCCTGCGTATCCTGATGGCCCGCAGCCACCGGCAGTCGTCGCGCTTCGGGAAGTCTGCCCGGTAGTGTCCGCCCCGACTCTCGGTCCTCATCATCGCTGCCCTGGCCGTCATTTCGGCCACAAGTAGCATGTTGTCAACCTCTAGCGCTCGCACCAGCGCCCCGGGGTTCTCTGTGCTAACCGATTTCAGCAACTCTCGCCCCTGCGAGACGTTGTCCAGAACCTTCTGTAAGGATGCTTCGCTGCGGACGATCATCAATTCTTCCAGGGCCACCCTGCGAAGCAGCCGAGCGATCTCCTCGGGTGAAGTGCTCCCTTTGGCGCCCAGGAGTTCCTCCACCTTCACCAAGCCCTCCTTTATGGCTTTCTTGCTCACCGACCGGTCGGAGGATTGCCGCGACCACCCGGCCGCATGCTTGCCTGCACGGGCCCCAAAGACCTGCGAGGCTGCGAGCATGTTCCCGCCCCTTCTGTCGGCACCATGAGGACCACCCGCAACCTCGCCTGCCGCGTACAAACCCGGCAGGGTGGTGTCCCCATTCTCGCCTATTCGGAGACCGCCGTTGGAGCACTGGTGGCAGAGGCCCGCTTCCATCGGCTCTTTCTCCAGATCGATGCCTCGGTACCGCCACCACCAGCGGGAGGAGGGAGCTATCGCTGGCCTATCACCGGTAAGGTCCAAGTGCAACGCCCGGTGGGAGTTTGTCCTGCCTGCCTTGACCTCGCCGATCATGGCGCTGTCCACGAAGCGGGAGTGCTCATCTCGGGTCGAGAAGGGTGCGTGCAGTGCTCGCTCCTTCATGGCGATATCGGTGGAGACTCCGGCCGGAAGGTAGTTCTGAATGAACTCCTCTCCAAACCGATTGGTAATGCGGGGGTGCTGCCCCCAAACCCAGGCGGGAGCCAGGTTTATGGTGGGATGGACGCTGCCCAACATAACCTGGCTGAACTCCATGTTGATCAACTCTGCCCCTGCGCGATAGCCCATGGCGTAACCGTCTCCAGTTACGCAGTCGGGGTCCATGTTGAACTCGTACAACTGGCCGGCTCCACCTGTTCCCAGGATCATGGCCCCGGCTCGAAAACAGATCGGTCTTCCGTTGATCTCGTCGACTCCAACTGCCCCGACGCATCGCTCTCCCTCCACCAGGAGATCGGTCACCATAGTGTCATTGCGAACGGTGACTGGGCTGTTGCAGATGGCACTCTCCAGGGCGGACATGACGGGCACCCCGTGGCACTTGATGCCACTGCCGCCAAACACCGCTCCCATACGCTTCAGGTCCTCGCGGGCATCGAAGATTCCCTCGACCAGCACTCGAGCCAGCTTCGGGTCGGCCACGCCGAGGCCGAGCTGAAGGATGTCGGAGAAGGCGGCGTCGCGCCCGTCGAAATCCTCGGGAACGCGGAGTCGGCCACTCTCGGAGACGCCGCTAGCGGTGGCACCCGAGCCTCGAGTCCCGACGGAACCGAAGTGGCCCTTCACCGCCAGGACAACCTGGGCACCGGCCCGGGCAGCTTCCAGGGCTGCTCGAGCAGCGGCACCACCCCCGCCGACCACGAGAACGTCAACGTCTATTACGTCGACATCTTCCAATTCGACCTCTCTCCAGCCTCGTTGTCGGTTCGCGGTCATTTGATCATCTTCCTTTCCAGTCGGGTGTCCGCTTCTCGACGAAGGCCGCGGGGCCCTCGTCCGACTTCCTGTCCTCGCTTTGGAACAGCTTGAAGGTGATCTCGGAGTGCAGTTGCCAGGCATCGAAGGGGTGCTCCAGGGGCAGGTCCAGGGAGCGCAAGGCGTACTCCTTCGTGGCCTGCACCGCCATCGGGGAGTTCTGACATATCTGCTGGGCTATGCGCTCGGCTGTGGGCATCAGCTCGGCCATCGGCACGACGTGGTTTACCAGGCCCCTCCGGTAAGCCTCCTGAGCGCTGATGCGCTCACCGGTGAGCAGCATCTCCATAGCTAGCTTCATAGGTATCTGGCGCGGCAGCCGAATGGTCCCACCAGAGCCCGGCGGGCGGCCGACGTTGCGCACTTCAGGGAAACCAAAACCGGCGTGCTCGGCCGCGACTACAATGTCGCAGGCGAGTGCTAGCTCCAGCCCTCCTCCTAGGCAGTAGCCGTTGACAGCCGCGATGATCGGTTTGAAGATCTGAGCGCGAACCAGTCCGCCGAATCTCTGAGCTGGAGATTCCGGTCCCACTGTCGGGAGTTCACCCCTGTGCTGTGCCATCCACTTGATGTCGGCACCTGTACAGAACGCTTTCTCTCCCGCTCCGGTGAGTATGGCGACCCAAGAATCGGGATCATCTTTGAAGTCCTGCCAAACCAAGCTTAATTCCGCGCTGACCTCAGGGCTTATGGCGTTCATCGCCTCGGGTCGGTTGAGGGTAACGTAGGCGACCCTTCCCTTCTTCTCGTAGATGCACCACTGGAGCTCTTTTCGAAAGCGCTGCTCTTCCATAGCCGTGCCTCGTTCAGGTGAGTTTGGGTGAGACTTTGAGGGATCGAAGACCGATGCTTACCGGCGGCGGGTTCCGTCGGGGCTGGACGAGCTGAACTAAAGAGAAACAATGTTCCATTATAGACTCACCCTCGAGTCTGTCAACCGCTCTCGTCCGTTGGCTCTTCGCGGTAAAGTGTGAATTGCCTTCTTCTTGCGGTAGGGCGGGGTCACCTCTGACCCCGCCCTACCGCTCACCGGCCGCCGGTCGCCCCTGACCGGCGGCTACTAAATGGAAGCATCATACAAGACCGCTTAGGGCCCGTCCGTTCGTTCGAGGCTGGTCCGTAGCTTGGATCGGCTGCCTCCGGGTCGGAAACCCGTCCTGTGAGATTATGGCGAAACATCATCTTGAAGTAGTATTGACAGGGGATTTCGTCGCGGTGTAAGCTGCCGCAGCCGGAGCAGGGAGATCAGGTCGGTGCGGTAACTGTCGTGTCACCCTCGAAGAGGTAGATACTCCTGATGCCATAGCTCAGGCGACCGCCAAGTGCCCCAACCGCTGCCCAGCAGGGCGATCTACCCGGGCCTGAGTTGGCCTCTTTGTATCTCGCCTCAGGCAAGATTGGGTGATCCGACCCGGCAACCCAGGCTCCCGGGCTTCAGGGTCAGTAGCCCCGTCGGCAACCAAGCTACCCGATGGTCAATCGAGGAAGTCAAGTGAACATCTCGTAGGAAGGAAGGTTGCACTGCATGAACCGTGGGGATTCGTCTCATCGCCTGACTCGGCGCGAACTCCTCCAGGTGTTAGGCGCGGGTGCCGGGATGGTTGTTGCAGCCGCTTGTGCACCGATTAGCTCGCCAAGTGGCGGCTCGAAACCCGGGGGTGCACCGACCGTAGCGCCCGCACCTGCTGGGAGCACGCCGGGTCCGGCATCCAATTCCGGCGCGACCGCGCCGCGCAAGGGTGGCAAACTCACCGCTGGTCATACTGCGGATTTCGTCAACTTTGATCCGTTGAACCAGGCCATCGGGAACTACGCGATGATCAACCAGCTGTACAACGTTCTGGTTCGCTACGACGAGAAGCTGCAGCCGCAGCCCGAGTTGGCCGAGAGTTGGCAGTTGTCCGCCGACGGCAAGTCCCTTCGCATGAGTCTCCGCAAGGACGTGAAGTTCCACGACGGGAGACCAATGGTTGCCGAGGACGTGGTTTTCAGCCTGAAGCGTCTTCAGGATCCGAAGACCGGAGCTAACGGGCAGTTGCTGGCGAAGGCGGTCACCGGTGTCGAGACCCCCGATCCCTACACGGTGGTCTTCAACTACGACAAGCCCAACCCCGTGCCCTTTGAGTTGCTCCAGGTGCTCCCCATCCAGGATCAGAAGGCCATCGCGGACACAACCAAGGCGAACGGCACGGGCCCATTCAAGCTCGTTGAATGGCGTCCAGGCGACCGTGCCCGCTTCGTGCGCAACGAACAGTACTGGCGATCTGAGCGTCCGTACCTCGATGAGATCATCGTTTCCGTGTTGCCTGACCATCAGACCATGACGGCCAACTTGCAGGCTGGAGCCATTGATACGATGCTGGCACCGGCCGTGACCGACTACGCTCGGCTGAAGGACAATCCCCAGTTCAAGTCGGTATTTCCGCCTCCAGGCGGCCAAGTCCTAAACATACTGATGAACGTGACCCGACCTCCCTTCGACAAGAAGGAGGTGCGGCAGGCGATCAGCTACGCCCTGAACCGGCAGCGGGTGATTGAAGTGGCCTATATGGGCATCGGGAAGCTGCATGGGCTGCCGTTTCCAGTGGGGTCGCTGGGCTATGACGAGGAGATCAATAAGCAGGCGACGACCTTCGATCTGGACAAGGCTAAGAAGCTAATCGGCGAGGCCGGCTATCCCAACGGCTTCGAGGCGACGATCCAGGCCTCAGCGGCGCTGGGACAGGATCGGGCACAGGCTGCGCAGATCCTGCAGGCGGACTTGGCCAAGATTGGGGTCAAGCTGACGATCGAGAACCCGGAGGCCGCCGTCTACCGGCAGCGCTTCCTTAAGGGCGATTACCAGATGTCTGCGCACAGTACCAATCAAGCGAACAAGGATCCTTCGACCCTCTTCGGAACAACTTTCACCTACAGCCCTGAGAATGGGTCTACCCACTTCAAATCGGACGAGTACTCGAAGTTGGTGGAAGCGGGAGCGACCACGCTCGACCCTGCGAAGCGTCGAGAGATCTATCAGCAGGTCGCCAAGTTGCTGGTGGACGAGGCGTTCGTGTTAGTTGCCGCTCAGCAGCCTATGATGGAGACAATGCACAGCTACGTTGAGGGCGTTCGACTGACGCATGACAGCTTCCAGCTATATGAGAACGCCTGGCTGAATAAGTAATAGCGGTAACTCCGGCGGAAGTTGCTGGGGAGAGACGCTTCCTGCTGCGAGAGGGTGGTTGGCCTCCGCAGCTAGTCTCCCCGGCAGCTTCGCTCGCAGACTACTCCGGATTGGGGGCGTAACGCGATGCTGCCCTTCACGCTGCGACGGGTGCTTCAGGCGATTCCAGTGCTGTTCCTCTCCACCTTTGGGGTCTTCCTGCTGTTGCACCTGGTTCCCGGGGATCCGGCGCTGATGCTCGCCGGTTCCGACGCAACGCCCGAGGCAGTTGCCGCGGTGCGCCATGAAATGGGGCTCGATCAACCGCTCCCGGTGCAGTATGGCATCTGGTTTGGAAACGCGCTGCAGGGAAACCTTGGTCGGTCGTACATCAACAAACTCCCCGTCTCGACGCTGATCGCGCAGCGTCTGCCGGCGACGCTGGAACTGGGGATCGCCGGGCTGATCCTGATGGTTGTCATTGCGATCCCAACCGGCGTTCTTGCTGCGGTGAACCAGCGTGGGCCTGCAGACTGGCTCGTGTCCTCTTTCAACGCCTTCGCCATCGCGATCCCAAACTTTTGGTTCGGGATCCTTGCCATCATCCTCTTTGCTTTGGTGCTGGGCTGGCTTCCTCCTGGCGGGCAAGAGGACATCCTCAGTCATCCGGTGACCGGCTTGAGGTTTCTGATCCTGCCGGCGGTGACCCTGGCGCTGAACCAGGCTGCGGTTCTGTCGCGCTTCGTGAAGGCTTCGGTGCTGGAGGTGCTGTACGAGGATTATGTGCGGACTGCACGATCCAAAGGCCTGCGCGAGCGGTTGATCCTTCAGCGCCACGTCCTGCGCAGTGCCTTGGTGCCGGTGGCGACGGTGCTGGGGATGCAGATTGGTCGATTGTTTGGCGGAGCGGTGATCATCGAGTCGGTCTTCGCCTGGCCTGGCGTGGGTCGTCTGATAGTGACGTCGCTTAACAACCGCGACTACACAGTCGTGCAGGGGGTCTTGCTGCTGCTGGTGGTAGCCTTCATCTTCGTCAACCTAGCGACCGACATCGCTTATGGCTACCTGGACCCACGGATCCGCGTGTCGCTGGGAAGGAGACGCTAATGGCGGTTCGTACCCCTATGCCAACTGACCCGATCGTTTTGCACCAGAAGGCGACCTCCCCTGGCCTCTGGCAGGCTCTTCGGGGGCGACCCTCCAACCCGTTAGCCCTAGCTCTTGTTCGAACGTTGCGCAACCCGATGGGTGCTCTGGGGTTAGGGATCCTGCTGCTGCTGGTGGTCGTAGCTTTGGCTGCTCCGCTGATTGCCCCGTTCGATCCGGCAGTGCAGCATGGGGGTCAGGAACTGCTTCCGCCGGGAGGGCCCTACCTGCTGGGGACCGACGAGTTCGGGCGCGACATTCTCTCCCGCGTGATCTTTGGGAGTCGGGTCTCGCTGTTGGTAGGCGTGGCGGCAGTCGTGCTCGGGGCTGGGGTGGGCATCCCGACCGGATTGATCGCAGGGTATCTGGGTGGCTGGGTGGACGCGGTAATCATGCGGACCTGGGATGCCTTCCTTGCCTTTCCAGCTGTTCTCATGGGGATCGCGGTGGTAACGGTGCTTGGGCCTGGAGCGGTCAACACGGCTTTAGCCCTGTCAATCGTCAGTATGCCCCAGTTCTCCCGGATCACCCGGGCCTCCGTTTTGATCGAGCGCGAGAGGGAATACGTGCAGGCGGCGCGTTGCCTGGGGAGCAGCGATGTTCGCATAGTGGTGCGGCACCTGTTGCCGAACTGCCTGGGGCCGATCCTCGTTCAGTTAAGCTTGGCGATGGGATTTGCTGTGCTGCTGGAAGCTGGCCTCTCGTTTCTTGGGTTGGGCCCCCAGCCGCCCGAGCCCTCCTGGGGCGGCATGCTGAACGACAGCCGACCCTATCTGCAGCAGGCGCCTTGGTATGGTGTGTTCCCTGGCCTGGCTCTGGCCCTTCTGCTCGTCGGCCTCAACTACCTGTCGGACGCACTGCGAGATGCACTGGATCCCCGCCGCATCAATGTGTCCTGATGTTCTGAAGGGATGTCTGCTACGGCCCAGGAGATCTTGTCAGTGACTCAGAATCTGCTCACTCCGAAGCCACGGAGCGAGGTGGGCGGGTAATGTGATGGGGGCCTTTTCTAAGAGGTGGCCGACCAAGAGCCGTCTGCTGCTGCATGGCGACCAGATCGATAGACAGTTGGGTCTGCTTCGAGCACTTCGTAAGAATAGCGGAGGATAGTTAAGCGATGAGACTTTTAGGGGCTTACGCCGCTCTAGTCACTCCTTTAACCGAGCGCGGTGAGTTAAACGCAGATGCGCTGGTCAGACTGCTGAACCACGTAACAGCGGGAGGCGTGAACGGCGTTTCGGTGCTTGGGTCGACGGGAGAGTGCGCGAGCCTCGCGCCAGCGGTACGCCTTCAGGTCGTTCGAGAAGCTGTGAAGAGCTGCAAAGGACGGGTGCTGGTTGCGGCCGGCATCGCCGACAGCAGCGCCGAGGCAACCATCGCCCAGATCAACGCCTTTGCGGAGTCGGGGTTAGACCTGGTGCTGGTTACCCCGCCTTTCTACTATTCAAGCACTCAGCCGGAAGTTGTCCGATTCTACGAGGAGGTAGCTAGCCGCACCCCTCTGCCTATTGTACTTTACAATATCCCTCACTTCACCAAAGTTCGTATCGAGCCCTCAACTATGGAACGGCTGGCTCAGGACGGCAGGATCATCGGTATCAAAGACAGCAGCCGGGATTTCGATTATCTCCAGCAGCTGATCCAGCATCGGGATCCCTCGAGCAGCTTTGCCGTCCTGACGGGCTCAGATACCCAACTGCTAGCGGCTCTCGCAGCTGGGGCCAACGGGACCTGGGCAGCCTCACTGAATGTAGCGCCGGGGTTGGATCCGAGCATCCTGGCGGCGTACGCCCGCGGGGATTGGGACGCCGCCAAGCGGTTACAGTCCAAGGTCAACCAGTTGGTGAGCGTCTGCCGGCGAGGAACCTTCCCCTCCGGCTGGAAGGCCGCTCTCGAGCTGATCGGTATCCCTGCAGGCCCGCCTGCCCTGCCGACAATGCCTCTGGGCGGAGATGAACTGGCCGCCCTCAAGCAGCAGCTTGAGAGTATCGACCTCCAGGGCGAGTAACTGCTGAGCAAGCGGCCCTATCGCCAGCGGAAGGTGGGACTCGTCAGAGAAGCTGATCGGCGGCCAGGTGTCGGCTGGATGGGGAACCGGCTATGGCCGATACCCCATTCGTTGGGAGATCTTGAGGGCCGTGGTCTTCACCAGGTCCCCTAACTCGGGGACTCGCTCTGGCACCACCCGCATCGTGGGGCCCGATATGCTCACGGCGGCGATTACCTCGCTGCAATAGTTGAAGATGGGGGCCGCGACGCAACGCACTCCCAGGGCGGTCTCCTCGTCGTCCACGGCGTAGCCG
>JAJZQR010000157.1 GCA_021806765.1 Chloroflexota bacterium
CACGCCAACGGGGGGACCCTGGATGCCCGATCAGGTCGGGCACGACGATCCGGGTAGCCTGCCTTCGTTAGACTGTCACTCTCCCTGTGAACCATGCCGAGATGGGTTGGGCCGAACTTCAGGACCTGGTCTGCCAACTCAACTCCGCGCGAGAGAGGTTCCGGGGTATGGGCCGGACCTACCAGGGTGGCCTGGAGAAGTTCGAGCCGCGCGAGATGGAAGCTTTACCAGGGATCTCAGCCCTCTTGAGTCCTTCGTGCGCGCTGCCCGATAACCGCTCTCTTGAAGTTGACGCCCAGGCGTCCACCCTGCCCTAGCCGGTTACGGGCTGCAGCGGTGACCGACGATTCGTGTCATGGTGCGCTGGACCTGATCCGCAACGGTTCAGGGGGCGGAGGGACTCTGCCAGATGGCACCCCGAAGACGTTTGGTCCACCCTGCCTGCGGACTCTTGAAAACGAGTGGCGCCGGGTGTGTTACACTGTGGTACAGCGAACACAGGAAGGGGACAATTGACATGGCTAGCCGCCATCTCTCCTTACGACTTGAGTCCGATACGTTCGAGCGACTGGAGGCTGAGAGCCAACGCTCCGGCCGGTCGCGATCCCAACTGGCGAAGATCTTCTTGGACGAAGGCCTGCGCATGGAGGCTCATCCAGGGATTGTCTTCCGTTCCGGCCCCGCTGGCCGCCGCCCTGGGATAGCAGGGGGGCCTGATGTCTGGGAAGTGGTGCGGGTGTTCCGTGGGATAGATGCTCACGGCGAGGAGGCTCTCGACCGCACGGCTGAACTGTCCGGCCTCACTCCGGAGCAGGTGCGGATTGCCTTGCGCTATTACGCCGACTACCATGAGGAGATCGACGACTGGGTCCGGCGGGTGGATGAGGAGGCAGCTAGAGCGGAGGCCGCCTGGCGGCGCGAGCAGGATCTCCTTCGACCGTGAGACTGCTGCTGGACGAGATGTGGCCGCCGGAGGTGGCGGTCCAGTTGCGCCGTCGGGGCCACGACGTGGTAGCGGTGGCGGAACGGCCTGAGCTTAGGGGGCAGCCAGATGCCGTCATTTTCGCCGCGGCCCAGGTGGAAGGGCGTGTCATCGTGACGGAGAACGTCGTTGACTATCGCCCGCTCGCGGCCTACGAGATCCAGGATGGCCGCTCCCACGTAGGGCTCATCTTCACCAGTAACCGCAGCTTCCCTCGCCACGACCCTCGCACCGTCGGCCGCCTGGTGTCCACACTGGACAGACTGCTATCTGAGGGACTGGAGTCGGCGAACCTCGAGTACTGGTTGTCGTGAGAAGAGCAAACGTACAGATGCGTTGCACTGCAATGACGTTACTGGAGAAGACGCATCGGACCTACCCAATTGCTTAGCTGACATTGGACTGGTCGTGCGAGCGCTCACGCTACGGCAGTCAGAGGCGGACCCAGACTCGCCGATGGTTGTCGTACGTGACCCGGCCGACCTTCTTCAAGTGCTGTTGAGCTGTACGAACCTGGTGCTTCCAGAGCTTGCCGAAGTGCTCACCGTCGATGACTCTATCTACCGAGTCGTCACAGATGTCCGGATGGATCTCCCTGATCCGTTCGTGGAGCTGAACAGTTGTCTTCGGTCCCGACGACAGCAGGTACAGGATTGTGTCTCCGAAGATCGCGAAGATGGAGCGGCCTTCGATGCGGCTTCTCAGGAGCTGGTCTTCGGTTTCACGTTCGATGCTCTCAGCAGCGGTGCGCAGCTTTCTGCTGATGGACCGCTGTTCCTCGCGAATAGCAATCGTTAATGCAACTACGCGCCCATGCAGTTCCTTCAGTCTTTGTAGGCTGATTATGCCGCCAAGATTGGCATACTGCTCAATGTCAAGGCTAATTGTCCTTATGAGACTGTGGTCTTCAATGGCCACTCCGTATTCGAAGTTGGTGGATGTTCCGCTGTCAGTGAAGTTTGCAGATGTCACTAGCGCGAAGTCGTCACCCGAAATGTAGACTTTGGCGTGGACGCGTGGCAGGTAGCTCACCGTCACGTGTCGGACACTCTCCATGAGCTGTATCAGAGCAGAAATGTCGGTCGAGCCTTGAACGAGGTTGCCGAGAGATATGTCCGTGACCACTCTTGCATGGAGGGAATCCTGCAGGCCCTTCTTCTCGATAGTTGCCATCATGCGGCGAATCGGCCCCGCAGAAATGTAAGGCGAACAGATCACGCAACTCGTCCGAAGGCTGTCCGTGAACTGCTGGAAGGCTCCATTCATGGGTGATGGTTGCAGAATGATAGTCTCTTCGAACATGTTCAGACCGCCAATCTGCCGAATAGCGCAAGTCGACGTCCCCGCGGCTCAGTCGCCAGCTGCCGTCGCTCCAATCACCCGGCCGCCCCGCTGCCATCGGCTGATTCCATATGCTTCAGAAGCCCCGTCACATGAAGCCTTCGACACCACGGCGAGCCGGAATGCGACAGTATCGTTGGGCGCCCTCCTTCCGGGCAAGGCCCAACCACCCGCTATGAGTCAGGGAATGCCCGCTCAGTATACTACCACTGTAGCACCATCCAAGTTCAGCATCGACGAGATGCCGGCCGTCACCCTCTGGTATGTGGGAGGAGGAGGCTGACAAGGCAAGCCCTGCCCCGTTGAAGCGAGTCTCTGCCGAGCGGGGTGGAGATGAACATCAGCTGGAACAGGGGTGACTGATCAGCCCTGCAGTAGTGTGGACCTCTCTCGAATGCCGAAAGCAGCACTCTATTGTGGAGCTGCAGAGCCGTTCGTATGCCGCCTGCGTCACTCGTGGGAGTGGGGGGGCAGGCCGTCGTGACTGTGCTCCTCTATGCGGTGGTGTTCCTCTCCCGTCGTGCCGTCCGGGTCCACGTGGATGGTAGCGTTGGAGAGATGACCCAGATGGTGCATCAGTTGGTGGCGGGCCTCCCTGGCAATGGCGTGGGCTTCCTGAACGGAAAGGCCGGGTGCCACCGAAAGGTTGACCTCCGCATGGAGCCTGTGCCCCAACCACCTCACCCGGGTTTCGCTCACTTCGCGTACCCCGCGGGTGTGCCGCACCGTCTGCTCGATCTCCGCCACCAGTTCCGGCTCTACTCCGTCCAGCATCCGGGTGAACACCGTCCTGCTCGCGCCCCATACGATCCGAAGTATCATCAGGGTGATCAGGATCCCCACCATGGGGTCCGCCATCGGGAAGCCCAACCCCACTCCGACCGCTCCCCCCAGCACGGCGAGGCTGGACAGACCGTCGGCTCGGGCGTGATAGCCGTCGGCCACCAGGGCTGCGCTGCCGATCTCGTGGCCGACCCGGAGGCGGAACTGCGCCACGGCCTCGTTCCCCAGGAAGCCGAGAACAGCCCCCACAACTACGGCTCCGAGCTGCTGGACAGGCTGGGGATTGAGAAGGCGCTCGATGGACTGGTACCCGGCGACGATGGCGCTCAGCAGGATGATCAAGACCACCACGGCCCCGGCAAGATCCTCCACCCGTCCATAGCCGTAGGTGAACCGCTGGCTGGGCCTGCGGGACGCGAGGGCGAAGGCGATCCAGAGGGGTACGGCTGTGGTGGCGTCGCCAAAGTTGTGGACGGTATCTGCCAGAAGGGCGACGCTGCCTGAGAAATAGACGATCACCAACTGAATGAGGGCGGTGACCGCCAGACCCGCGAAAGACCACTTGACCGCCCAGATCCCTCGCTCCGAGGTGGCTATGGTCTGGTCGGTGGCCCCATGGGCGTGGCCGTCGAAATGGGGACCGCCGTCCTGGCGGTGCCCGTCGTCTGATGGAAAGGGCAAGACCACTTAGGCCTCCTGCAGCCGTGTTGTTCGGCCGGCTGTCCCGGTCGATCGGCTGGGGGTGCCTGGTTGGCATTTCCCGTTCCCTCAATTCACCAGCATCACCTGTTTTCCCTGGACCCGCCCCTGCTCCAGCGCCAGGTGGGCGCTACGGACGGTCTCGGCGGAGAAATCGCCCATCACGGTGATCTGCGGGGGCCTTAGAGCGCCCTTCTCGATCAGTTCCGTCAACGCCCCCAGTTCGGTTCGGTAGACCCCCCAGTCCTCTCGGTTGCTCGAGCTGCCCCTGGCCCCGAGAAACTCGAAGTGAACGGTGAGCGACCTGGAGAAGGTGGGACTCTGCCGCAAGTTCCACAGGTTCAAGTCGAAGCTCGATGGTTCCTCCACTATGGTGACCATCCGCCCGTTGAAGCCGAGCAGTTCCAGACAGAGCTGCTTCATGGTGCCACCGACGAAATCGAAGGCCGCCGCCAGCGGCCTGCGGCCGTTCATATCTATCACTCGGGCCTTCAATTCCAGTAGGGAGAGGCCTGGATAGCGCTGGATCCGGTCGCCGGGTATTCCCAGGTACCCGACCAGGTAGGAGACGCTCCGGTCGCTCCCTGCCGTGGTGATCAACGGGTCGGCCCCGAGATGTCGGGCCAGTTGGAGGGCCATGGAGCCCACCCCACCGGAGCCGCCCGCCACGAACACCGCCTCTCCCTCCTGGATCCTGGCCCTGACCACGACCGACTCGTAGGCGGTGAGCCCCACCAGGGGAACGGCGGCGGCCTCGGCAAAGGAGAGGTTACTCGGCTTCCTGGAGACGAACTCGATGGGAACCGACACCCGTTCGGCGTAGGATCCGTTGCTGGCCGGTCCCCCCAGATAGGCATACACCTCATCCCCGACGGCCAAGTCCTCCACCCCCGGTCCCACCGCCTCCACGACCCCCGACAGGTCCCTTCCCAGGATGGCTGGCAACCGCCCGCCGAACCGGCCCTGCCGTAGCTTGTACTCCACCGGATTGAAGGAGACCGCCTTTACCCGGATGCCGACCTCTCCTTGCTTGGGCTCCGCCACGGGCCACTCCACCATCTGGAGTTCTTCCACCCCGCCGAAGTCGTTGATGGCCACCGCTCGCATGTCCATGGGTGTTAGACTCCTTTCCCTGCCTGACTCCGCTGTCGCCCGGCCCCTTCCCTCGATTCTACAACCAACGTGGTTGACAAGCTTCCTCCCGTTGGACTAACGTCTGAACTGTCCCTCCATCACCCGAGACATAGCTAACAGTCGAGGATCGATATGAGTTCGAACTTTCCCTTCACCCTGGCCGAACTGCAGGCAGCCTTTGGGGATGCTCTCCTCCCCCCCTCCTTCACGGTGCTGGAGGACGCGGCCCTCTGGCTTCACGGCGAACCCACCAGCAGGATGCTGGCCATCCTGGCTCGCCCGGAGGATCCGCTGCTGGATCGTTTCCACGGCCATCCCCAGAGCTTCCGTGAGGGTTACACCTTGAAGCTGTGCCCCGCGGATCACGCCGACGGGCGTGCCCTTCGGGAGACCCTCTCCTGGCTTCAACCCGTCCGGCTGGGCCTCGCCACCTCGGCGGGCTTCGGCGATCGCCTGGGTCTCGCCACGCCCGGCCACGTGCGGGCGCTGCAGCGGGTGCTGGCCGAGGTGCCCGGGAGCGATATCGCCCCCATCTTCGCCCAGCAGTCGATGCGGGAGATGGTCCGGACCAACCGAACGCCGGAAGACGTGCTGAGCGACGCCACCTGGGGCGCCTTTCAGGCCGGCTGGAGGGGGCCGGTTGGTGCCGATGCCGATCACCTGAAGACCCCTGAAGACGTCGACGCCTGCGCGACGGTGGGCTACAGCTTCTACACCTTCGATCCCGGCGCCTACGTGGACGGCGAGATGGACGGTGCAGTCCCCGAGGCTGTGCAGCGTAAGCTGGAGGCGCTGCCCTGGGCGGGGCTGGAGAGTTCCGCCGGTGATCTGGAGCGAGGCTATGCGGAGCGGCGGGTACCGCTGGAGGATGGCGAGCTGTACCTGGACCGCCCGGGGGTGCTCCGCGCCGCGGCCAAGTACGGCGCCGCCATCGCCCACGTAGTGGCCATGTACCGTCACCTGGCGGGCGCGGGTATCCCCTTCGAGCTGGAGGTCTCCGTGGACGAGACCGAGACCCCCACGACGCCCGTGGAGCACTACTACATCGCCAGCGAACTGAAGCGGCTGGGGGTGTCCTGGGTCAGCCTCGCGCCCCGCTACGTCGGTCGCTTCGAGAAGGGGGTCGACTACATCGGCGATGTCCAGGCGTTGAAGGCCGACCTGGAGGCCCACGCCGCCATCGCCCGGGCCCTCGGGCCTTACAAGCTGAGCCTTCATTCCGGCTCCGACAAGTTCAGCGTCTATCCGCTGATCGCCGCGGCGACCCGTGGGATGGTTCACCTGAAGACGGCCGGCACCAGCTACCTGGAGGCCCTCCGGGTGGTGACTCAGCTGGATCCAGCCTTCTTCCGGGAGATCCTGGCCTTCGCCCGAGGGCGCTATCCGGAGGATCGGGCCTCCTACCACGTGTCGGCGGAGGTGGAGCGAGTACCCGCTCCGGAGGATCTATCGGATCGGCAGTTGCCGAGCCTCCTGGAGGATTTCGATGCCCGAGAGGTGCTCCACGTTACCTTCGGCTCCGCCCTGGCCACCTTTGGACCCCGGCTGAAAGCGTTTCTGCAGAGCCACGAGGAGGCCTACTTCCAGACCCTGGAGCGCCACTTCTACCGCCACCTGCGCCCCTTCGTGTAGCCTCCCCCTGGTCTACACCCTCTGGCTCTGCTGGTGGACCAACTCCACCAGCGCCTGCACGTTGTCCATGGGCGTCTCTGGCAGGACTCCGTGGCCCAGGTTGAAGATGTGGCCCGGGCGCCCTGCCGCCTGGCGCAGCACCTCGGCGGCCCGATCCCTCAAGTGGGGTAGGGGTGCGAGGAGGGTTAAGGGGTCCAGGTTGCCCTGGATACCCACCTGCTCTCCCAGGCGGTCCCACGCAGCCCCCAGGTCGACGCGCCAGTCCACGCCCACCACGTCGCCCCCGGCCTGCCGGATCGTCTCCAGCATCCCCCCCGTACCGGTGGTGAAATGGATCACGGGCACGCCGGAGCTTCGCGCCATGTCTATCGCTCGTCGGGAGTAGGGGAGCACGAACTCACGATAGTCGGCGGGGCTGAGCACCCCCACCCAGCTATCGAACATCTGCAATGCCTGGGCGCCGGCCCGGACCTGGGCCTGCAGATAGCTGCCCACCAGGTGTGATAGCTTCTCCATCAGGGAGTGCCATGCGGCCGGTTCCTCGTACATCAGCCGCTTGGCCCGGGCGTAGTCGTGGGAGGACCCGCCCTCAATCAGGTACCCGGCCAGGGTGAAGGGTGCGCCCGAGAAGCCGATGAGTGGGACCCGGTCCGCCAGTTCTCGGGCGGCGAGGCGGACGGCCTCCTGGGTGTAGGGGGCGATCTCCTCCGGAGTCGGTGTCCGGAGCCTCTCGACGTCTGCGGTGCTGCGAATGGGCTGCCCGATGTTTGGTCCCTCGCCCTTCACGAACTCCACCTGGACGCCCATGGCCTCTACCGGCGGCAGGATGTCGGCGAAGATGATCGCCGCGTCCAGATCGAAGCGGCGCAGGGGCTGCAGGGTGACCTCGACGGCCAGTTCCGGGGTCTTGATCATCTCCAGCATCGGGTGATGCTGGCGAAGCTGCCGGTACTCGGGCAGGAAGCGGCCGGCCTGTCGCATCAGCCAGATGGGGGTGCAGTCGACGGGCTCGCGGCGGCAAGCCCGGAGAAAGCGATCGTTCATTTCAGTCGACTCCCTGGGCGAGAGGATCTTAGGGCCAGATTATACGCGATCGATCGAGGATAGCGCCTTCGTCGGGCTCTCAGTCCAGCCGCAGCAGCAATCCCTCGTTGGGCCCCTACAGCAGACGGGACAGCTCCACCCGGCCCCGTTCCCTACAGGAGATTGCCTCGGTCGTCCCCCGGCATCGGGCCGAGGTCCCGCAGCAGCTCGTATTCCGGGTTGCCCCGCAGCTGCTCCAGCAGGGGAGCCGTGACGTAGAACTCCTCCAGGTCCAGAGTGTTCTTGATCCGCACCATCCGGCTGTCGCCGCCCTCGGGCAGGGCCGATCTCAAAGCAGTCTCGACCGCCTCGACGTCGCTTTCCAGGACGATCGGGACCCTGGCTGCCTCCGGCACATTGGCGGTCAGGGCGTTCCAGTAGGTCTTCTCTGCGTCGAACTGATCCATCAGCTTCCGAGTGGTGAAGTCGGCCGCCCCGATGCCGACGCAGTTGCCGTGGGACTCGGGGGTGACGTTCAGAACCACCACCCGCCTGTAGTAGGGCGGGCAGGGGGGGATGTCGCTGCCGCGCCACATCCCCACCACGTTGCTGTCCATGCCGGCCCCTGAGATGTTCTTGCCCATCCAATCGACCACCAGAACGTCCAGTTCGTCGAAAGGTACCCGAGGCATCAGCCGGCTGGAGAGTTGCAGCAACTCACGGTCGGTGTCGTGGATCCGCTCGGGGGGAGTCACGACGATCTTGTAGGGGCGGTGGTAGCTGTTTTCTACCGTTGCTACTCCCAGCAGGATCTTACCGGTCTCTATCATGATCCTGGCCGCCTCCGGTATGTTCGCTGCCAGACCGTGGCCGTGGATCGATTCCGCTCCCCGCTGTTTTCCCAGCCCTATGGCCATCATCTTACAGAGGCCGCTCTCGATCGGCGCCCTGAAAGAGGTGTGATTCTTTACCCTGGCCACCAGGATCACCCCGTCGGCCTCGTGGGCGTTCCGGTCCATGTGGATCGTCGCGCCCTGGGGGCTCTGTCCCAGAACCACCGTCTCCATGGAGGACAGTATGGGGACCCCCATGGCCTCCTCGGTGACCCCGTACTCGGCGATCAGCTCCCTTTGACCCTCGGCCGTGGCCCCCCCGTGGCTCCCCATGGCCGGCACGATGAAGGGCCTGGCGTCCAGCCTCCGGAGTTCTTCGATGATCGTTCTGACGATCAGGGCGATGTCGGCAACCCCCCGGCTGCCCACCGTGATCGCTATCCGCTGCCCGGCTTTGACCCGGTCAGACAAGCCCGCCTGACGGAGTTGTTGCCGGAGTTCCCCGGCGATGTCCTGGAGTTCGTATGAAGAGAAGTGGCGCCGTACCAGCGCCACTTCGGGTATCTTGCTTCGAGGGTAGTCTGCCATCTCTATCTTTCCTCGTCGCGTCGATGCAGGGCTTCGCCCATGTTACAGCTTCGACCCGTCGTCTGTCTCGACCAGGACCCGGACCCACTCCACTGCCCTGGCAGGATTCTCCGCATAGATCGCCAGCAGGTCAAGCAGTTTCAGGTGGAACGGCAACCGGAGCAGCATCTGGGCGAAGCTGCCCGCCGCCACTTCCGGGGCGGACACAAAACCTGACCGAAGTGCCCAGGGCCCGAGTTTCATGGTGGTGACCCGTCGCAGATGCTTGGCCGGCAGGTGATGGGGAAGGTTGTCCAGGTGGTGGAACAGCTCGTGGGCGAGGAACGGTTGGGAGACGTCTGATACGTCCAGAATTTCACCGACGCGGGGGTCACCCAACAGCTGGCTCGGGCCCTCCATCGCCTTGCGATACAGCCGCACCTGGGGAGGCCGGGACCGGTACTCCGCGTACTGGAGGACGTTGCCGTACCGGCAGGCGTCGTCGGTGGTCTCCACCCGGATGCCCAGACGCTCGCAGAGGATGAAGGGGTCGCGAGTCCCGTGCTCGGCCGCCAGCTCCTCGGCCTGCTGCGCCCCCAGATCCAGGGCCATCTGGACCACCTCTCGCGCCTCCTCTGACGAGAGGCGGTGGAACTGCGGATCGAACTTCAAGATCAGATAGCCGAGCCGCTCCGGCTGGGCGTGGGGAACCGCCTGGGCCAGCAGCAGCGGCAGATCGACGGTCGCAGACTCAGCTGTCGTGGACATCATCCCAGGCCACCTTCCCACCGGTAGCGCAAGCCGGCATGGTAAGTTGCAGATTGTACTGTCGTGGACATCATCCTAGCCCCCGTGCGCCCTGGATACCGACCAGCGCGACCGGCACCTCCGGCGCCAGACCCACCAGCTCGCTCCGTGCCACTGACATAGCCTGATCCGGGGTGCCGATGCCGGAGAGGTCCACCACGTGGCCGCCCGTGATGACGAAGACGTCCGGACTGATGATGCTGTCGCCGTTGTAGATGGTCATCTCCTCCCAGAACCCCTTCAACCGCCCCATCACCTGCCCAGCGGTCGTCTGCACCGCCGTGCCGTTGCTGGATTGGATGCGGATCACCCCCTCCTGGTCCATCACCCGGATCGGGGTGCGCCGGCTGGTGAAGAAACGCCACTTCTTCTGCTCCACGGTCCCCTGGAACACCCACATCTGGTCCGTTCGAGCCGCTATCTGAACGACCTCGGAAGCCAACCCCATGGACTTGGCGGCGATATTCATGGCGTCTCCCTCGCTCAGGATCTTCAGCATGTCGTGGGTGCGCATCTCGGAGGCCCCCGTCGCGATGGCTCGCGCCCGCTGGGTCTGGGGATCCACCTCCACCCGGACCTCCACGGTCTCGGGTGCCGCGCCGAGGCGCACCACCGAGTCGAATGCCTCCCGCTTGATCGCCAGGAGGTCCTCGGTGCGGGCGTTCGGGATCACCCGCTCCACCACCTCCCGAACCATCGCCAGGGCGACGCCGATGGAGGAGATCACCTCGGCATCGGGGGAGATCTTGTAGTCGAGGCCCAGGGTCTGCGCCACGTGGGGGATCAGCGCAGCCGCCCCGCCGCCCTCGCCTACCAGCACCGACTGATCCTTGTCCAGCTCGTACTCGGCGATCAGGGACTCAACGACGGGGATGACCTTACGGGCCGCTCGGTCCAGTATCTCCCGCGCCGTCTCTTCCACCGACTTCCCGGCGGCCCGAGCCAGCGGCTCCATGGCCCGCCTGGCGGCCTCGGCGTTGCCGTAGGCGTGGTGGCCGGGCTTGGCGTAGCCGAGGACGTTGGCCGCGCAGGTGTTGGTGATGGCGTAGCGGGCGCCGGAGGCCGTGCGGATCGCGACGTAATCCGATGGATCGCCCGGCTTCGGCTGCATCGGTTCCAGGGTGGGCTCCACGATGTCCTCCGGGCGGGCGAAGGCGGAGTAGGCCAGCCCCGCGATGTGGGCGCTGCGCGGCCCGACGTCGACGACCTGGCCGTCCTTGAATCGCACCATGCTGCCGCCGGCCACCCCGAGGACCCGCACGTCCAGGGAGCTGACGTAGGTGCGGTGGCCACCGACCTCGGCGTACTTGACCGTGGGCAGTCCTCGCCGGATCACCCCGATGTTGGTGCTGGTCCCGCCTACCTCGAAGTAGATGCCGTCCGAGACCTTGAGGTACATCATGGCTCCGGCGACGCTGGCCGCGGGGCCGGAGAGCATAGTGAGGACCGGGCGGCGGCGCATCTCCTGAACATCCATCACGCCGCCGTCTCCGCGCATTATCATCAGAGGCGCGGAGATGCCAGCTTCCCGGACGCTGGCCTCGGTCATCCCGGCGGTTTCCATCATCTTCGGCAGGATGCTGGCGTTGATCACGGCGGTCCGGGTGCGGGTGGTGAGGCCGTACAGCTTGCTGATCTCGTGGCCGCCGGTGGCCGCGGTGCCCAGATCCGAGGCCACCTGCATGACCAACTGCTCCGCGTCGCCGTCGTCGACGCCGAAGGCCGAAGTGGCGACGATGACCTGTGCGCCCTCGTGCAGCAGCTCCTTCAGGGCTGTGGCCACCGTGGTCTCGTCCAGCTTGTTGGTGGTGATGAAGCGGTGGCTGGTGGCCAGGAAGCGACCCGGGGACACCTCGATGGTCCCGACGTTGGTCTGACCACGGGCCAGGAGCCCCTCGAGGCCGCTGGCCATGCCCAGGATCCCCACCGCAGCCACGTCGCCCTCCAGGAGGGCGTTGGTGGCCTGGGTGGTGCTGTGGGCCAGGAAGACGACCTCGGCCGGATCCACGTAGGAGCGCTCCAGGACGGTGCGGAAGACCTCGATCACCCCTTTCGCGACCCCCCGTGGGTCGGAGTGGGTGGTGAGAACGGAATAGCGCCCCACGACCTCGTGGGTCAGGTTATCTATGAGAACTGCTTTGGTGAAGGTTCCGCCGACGTCGATCCCGATCCGGTAGCTCCGCCGGCGAGCGTCTGGGTTCGACAATTACCCCTCCGTTGCTAACTAGTGGTCGACCACAAACACAATGTGGTGTAGATGACATCCTGGGAGCGCGGGCCTCTCGCCCGCGCTCCCAGCGGGCCGGCAGAGACGCCGGCCCCTACGTTGCGGGCGAGACGCCGGCCCCTACGTTGCGGGCGAGACGCCGGCCCCTACGTTGCGGGCGAGACGCCCGCGCTCCAGGGCTAGTGCCCCAGCATGAAGTAGGCGGCAAAGGTGGATACGGCCACCATAAGCATACCAAACGGAAGCGCCACCTTGAG
>JAJZQR010000158.1 GCA_021806765.1 Chloroflexota bacterium
CTGGGGCTGGTGGGCCTGCTTGAGAGATACCACCTGATACGGAACACTTGGCGAACCGCCGGATGCGGACCCGCACGTCCGGTGGTGTGAGAGGAGGGTGGGGCGAACCCACCCTCCTACTCGATCTGCAGAGAAGCGAGAGTCTACTCTTCTTTCCCGCTGCCGCCTCGGATCGCCGCGGGCTGCGGGGCCTTCTTGGCGCCGGAGAGCACCTGGTAGCCCATCCAGGCCAGCACGATGGCCAGGAGGAACAGGATGGCCGACAGGATGGCCAGCATGTAGTTGCCCTGGGCCAGCCGCTGCTGGAACATCAGGGCCAGGGCGGAGAGGGTGACGGCCATCATGAAGACCATGGGGATCAGGACGAAGGTGTTGCCCTTCTTCTGGTTGGCCAGGTAAACGGCGATGGCCAGCAGGGTGAGGGCGGCCACCAGCTGGTTGGCGGAGCCGAAGAGTGGCCAGATCAGGTTAAACTGGCCGCTGAACAGCAGGATTGCCGAGAACAGGATGGTGACTCCGGTGGCCACGTAGCGGTTGCCCAGGCCGGGCACGGCCTTGAAGCCCTCGCACTGGCCGAGCTCCTGGAGGGTGTAGCGGCCCAGCCGGCAGGCGGTGTCCAGGGAGGTGAGGGCGAAGGCGGACGCGGCCAGGCTGAAGAAGGTGACACCCACCATCATCGGTAGGCCGAAGGGAACCAGCAGTTGGGCGATGCCGTTGGCGTACACGTTGAAGGCGCCGCCCTTCATCAGCTCAGCGAACTTGTCCGAGGCGAAGCTGCCGGCGGCGATAATGGCCGTCATGGCCAGCAGCGACTCGATCAGCATGGCGCCGTAGCCGATTCTCTTGGCGTGGCCTTCCGACGAGATCTGCTTGGCCGTGGTGCCCGAGGCCACCAGGGCGTGGAAGCCTGAGACGGCGCCGCAGGCGACTGTGACGAACAGCATGGGGAAGAGTAGCCCGACCGAGGGGGCATTGAACCCGCCGTAGGCCGGCAGGGTGATGGTGGGGTTACCCAACACGATGCCCAGGACTGCGCCGCCCATGGAGAAGCAGAGCAAGAACGAGTTCAGGTAGTCGCGGGGCTGGAGCAGGATCCACACAGGGGCCGTGCTGGCTATGGCGATGTAGGCCAGCAGGACCCACTTCCACGCCTCCGCCCCCAGCTTGAAGGGGAAGAGGTAGCCCAGCCATACGGCGGCGAAGAGCAGGATCACCCCGACCACGGAGCTGACCACCAGGCCATAGTTGGCCCGGTAGATGGCGAAGCCGAAGCCGACGGCCAGCACCATGAACATCATGGAGGAGGAGGCCGCCTGGGGCACGGAGGCGAAGGTGCCCGCCACGATGTTGGCGAAGGCGGCGACCACCAGGTTGAGAGTGAGCCAGGCGAAGATCAGGAAGAGGGTGCGGCCGCCCGGCCCGACGTTCTCTCCGATCACCTCGCCGATGGACTTGCCCTGGTGCCGGATGGAGCCCACCAGTGCCGTGAAGTCGTGGACCGCGCCCACGAAGATGCCGCCGAAGAGTATCCACAGGGTCACCGGCAACCACCCGAACACTGCGGCGGTGATGGGGCCGGCGATGGGAGCGGCACCCGCGATGGAAGCGAAGTGGTGACCCATCAGGACGAAGCTGGGAGCGGGTACGTAGTCCACGCCGTCGGTCATGGTGTGGGCTGGGGGGGGTGGGGAGGGATCGATGCCCATTCGTCGGGCGATGAAGCCGCCGTAGACGAAATACGCGAGGACGAGAGCAACGGCCGCCACTAGGACTAATAGTGCGCCAGTCATGTCAGTTCCCTCCTTGAGAATTGCAGCTCGGCATCTCAGCCTTTTGTCTGTGTGCCGTGGATGAAGGTCGACGGCCCCTTTGCCGTCGACAGATGCTGCCGTTCCTAGCCGGGGGTGTAGGCGCTCATCACCTCCTTGCCTCGGCGGTTAGCCCAGACGCGGCCGGTGGCCAGCTCCACGCCTAGGAGGCGCAGAAAACACCAGCCTTGCAGGCCAAGCCGAAAATGCCGGGTGAAGCCGCTCCTGGTTACCTTCTGGATGGCTTCTGGGCTGAACCCGGCCTCGGCGATGAGAACCCCGGTGAGGGCTGAGGACATGTGCTCGTCGGAGCGCTTCACCAGTTCGTCCACCGAGCGCTTCAACTCCTCGACGAAAGAGGCCACCTCCTGGGCGGTCACGGGGTTCACCAGCAAACGAAAGAGGATATGTTCGTTCAGTTCCATCCGCTCGTAGGTTATGGAGCGATGGAATAGGTACTGTCCTACCTGAACCTGGGATCGAGCGTAAAGGGGATAGAGAAGGTTGCCGACGGTACGGGGCGCCTCTATGTTGTAGCTCGGCGCCAGCCGCTCCCGCAGCCGGGCCAGATACTCCTCAGCGGTCATCTGTCTTACACTGTCCACCGTTTGCTTCCTGCTCTTCTGTGGACGTAAGGATGTGCCATAAGCCGGGGTCAGGGACAAAGCGGCGACCATGGGCAAGGGCTGCCATGCAGAACGAGAAACCCGCCGGCAGGCCCGAAGGGGCCATCAGCCCTTGCATGGGCATCCGTGGGCATGCGTCGACCGGGGATGGAACGAACCTCATACATGTTAACTCTTCGCATATACATTGTCAATCTGTAGAGTTGACCTGTCATTTATCCAGGGGCCCGGCACAGGCTTTGCTGCCTCCTTGTCCCGGAGGTGAGGACCTGCGTGGATAAATGGGGCTGGGTTTCGTCGCTGGTCGAACCGACCTTTCTGGCATCGCTGTCTGTGGCCGTGATACTACCTCGGTTACTCCTTCCTGGAACAGCGGGGCTGCTGGTGGCCGGGGGGCTGGTGGTTGGTCTCCTGTGGTTCGAACATAGAGTGGGAGAGTCGGTGCGGCGACTGCCTCCCAGGGTTGGGGCAGAGGCGATGGTGGGGGCGAGGGCCGTGGTAGTGGAGCCTTTGGAGCCACTGGGGACGGTCAAGTGTGGGGGCGAGCGCTGGAAGGCTGTGGAGATAGGCGGTCGCCGGGTTGGCCAGGGGCAATGGGTGCGAGTGGTGCAGCTACGGGGACTGCAGCTGGAGGTGGAGCTGTCTCGGGAGAGTCTCAGACGGCGCCGGATCGGCTGAGCTTGCTGCTCCAGAGTTGCGGTGCGGCTAGACCGTGAGACTACTCCATCCGGACGGCCATGGTGTCGTGGGCTCCGATCTTCCCGTTCTTAGTCCAGAACATGGTGCGCTCGACGGCCGAGGGCAGGCTGGTGGTGACCCGGGCGGAGAAGGACCCGGCGGGAACCAGACTGCTCATATCCAGATCGAGACTGCGGGCAGGGTCCACGGTGGTGTTCTGGACCACTACCTGCCCGTTCTCCATCATCAACTCCAGCCTGACCTGCATAGGGCTGTTGTGAGGGTTCAAGACGCTGATCTTCTCGCCGAAGGGCGGCGCCGTGGATCCCTCGGCCAGGGCCCAGACCGTCCCCAGCTGGGAAACCCCCTGGGTGGCTAAGGCACCCTGGGGGTCGTTGCCCGAGGATGCCGTTGGTCCCATGAAGACCGACCGCTCGGCGATGACGTTGCCGGATGCCTCGACCTTTATCCCGAAGCTGGTGGCGGAGAACAGCTGGCTCAGGAAGAGACTCTGGCGGCTGGTGGGGGGTAGCAGCCGCTGCAGGGTGGCGGTCTGCCCGTCGGTGCCGTAAAGAGTGATGCTGGCCGTCACGGGAACGGGGTTGGGGTTCTGGAGCAGCAGCCAGCTATCGACGGGGACGCCGCGGAAGGTGGGCATGCCGGCCCCGAAGAACCAGTTGGGAGCCGGGGTGGCGGTGCCGGTGACGGCCGTCGCGGCGTTGCCCGGGAAGCGGTACATGGCCCGCTCGGCGATCAGCGGCTGGTCGCTGTCGATCCGGGTGGAGAAGGCGGCGTTGGGCAGGATCTGGTTGACGAAGAGGCTGGTGCGGGAGTTGGGGGGCAGCAGCAGATCCTGGGGCACCGCGGTGCCGTTCTCCAAAAGGTAGCTCACCCGTGCGTAGGCCGGCACGGGATTGGGGTTCTGGATCAGGACCCAGGTGTGGAAGGGGGAAGTGGTGGCCCCCTCGGCGAAGTACCAGCTTCGGGATGGCGCCGTGACCGCGGTGACCACGTGGCCGTCGAAGCCCGCGTACATGGCTCTTTCGGCCAGGATCGGCTGGGAGGCGTCGATACGGGTGCTGAAGGCGCTGTTGGGCACCAGTTGATTGGCGTAGAGGCTGGTCCTGGAGGTGGGACCCAGCAGGAAATCTCGGGTGATGGGGGCCTGGCCCTCGGGCATGAAGGTGACGCGGGCCGTGACCGGCGCGGAGTTGGGGTTCTGGAGGAGGAACCAGGTGTCGAAGGGGGCGGCCGTGCTCCCCTCGGCGAAATACCAGCTGCCTGTAGGGGCAGGGCTGGCGGGGGTCTGAGGCGACGTTGGTGTGGGGGTCGGAGTCGGGCTGACTGGGCCGGGCGAGGGCTGAGGGGGGGCAGGTGCGGGGATGGTGGGTTGGCGAAGGGCGTCGATGGCCTGCCACACCTGGGGATCCTCGTGGCCGAGGCGCCAGGCAGCCACACCGGCGAGACCCTGCTGGGTAACCAGGGCCAGCTTCGGCGCCAGGGTGGCCCTGTCCTCGAACCATGCCTCGTGATTGTGACCCTCCAGGACGTAGCTGAAGTGAGCCGATTGCTGGGTGGCGTCGTGCTGGATGGGCACGTTCATCTGGGCGGCGAGGGCCGTGATCTCCGGGTAGCGCACGGCTTTGCCCGGCGGGCCCGACGTGGTGTCCCAATCGTAACCGTAGAGGGGGACCCCCAGCAGGATCTTGGCGGGCGGGATCTGGGAGACGGCGAAGGAGAGGGAGTCTGTGACCCACGGCATGGGGGCGACCGACCCCGGGACGGTGCTGCGGGCGGTCCTGTAGCCGTAGGCCATCACCACGAAGAGGTCGGCGTTGGGGGCGAGGCCCGCGTAGTCCAGAGCCCCTGCCCAGCCGGAACGTGTGTCCGAAGTCTTGGCGGAGAGGGCCATGGTGACCAACTTGCCGGCCGGGCGGAGCCTCCCCGCGAGTTGCGCCATGAAGCGGGTGAGGGAATCCCGGTCGTCGGGGTTGAGTCCTTCGAAGTCTACGCTGATGCCGTCGTAGTCGGCCAGGGCGGTTGCCAGGGTGTTGACGGCGGCGGCTCGGGAGTCCTCGGTGGCCAGAAGGGCGTGGGCGGTGTCGGCTGCAGCGGCGAGGGTGACGGAGAGGAGGGGCTTGGCACCCAGGGAGCGCACCAGGGAGAGCACGTCGGGGCTCGCCTTGAGGTCGAGGGAGGCATCCTGGCGGAGGGAGGCCCAGTGGAGAGCGACATAGTCCAGATCGCCCGAGCGTTGTCGCAGGGAGGCCAGGGATGTCGGGTCGTCGGGGACGTAGTAGGCCCAGCGGATGGGGCCGGATGGCGTGGCGGCCGCCCGGGCCCGCGGGGCGTCGGGAGCCCAGGAGACCAGGATCGCCCCGACGAGGACGGCTATGATGACGGAGAGAGCAGTTCGGAACAAGAGATGAACTCGTCCATGTGGAGGTTGTTGCGGGATTATAGCATACGTGGGGGCAGGTGGCGGAAGAGGGGGATCGACGGCGCCGGGGGAAATGGCGTGGTGTAGAGTTGTGATATAATGCCGCCGAAGTGCTATCCTGCTGCACGGCTGGGCACGGGATTTCCCTTTGGTGTCACCCCAGATCGGTTGTGGTATGCCCCACCCCATTCTTACCTCGGAGGCTTCGAGTTGGACAGAGGTGATAGGCTCGACCGTTCTCGCTATGGAGAGGACGACTTGCCGGCCGATGTCGAGGGGAGCAAGACACCGCGGCGACGGCGGGAGCAGTCGGAGCAGGTGCACGCGACGCTGCTGGCGCTCCTCGACGATCTCGAGGCTCTCATCGAGAAAGGGTCGAGGATCCCTTTCAGTTCTATGGTGTTGATCGACCGGGACGTGTATCTGGATGCCGTGGACGCCATTCGGATCGCGATGCCGGAGGCCGTGGTTCAGGCCGAGCGTATCGTACGCGACAAGGAGCGGATTATCGCCCAGGCCGATGCCGAGTCGGAGAGGGTTATCTCTCTGGCGAGGGAGCAGGCGGCCTTTTTGATCTCGGAGCGGCAGCTGCTGCGGGGAGCGGAGCTACAATCGGAAGCGATCCTGAACACTGCCCGGGAGGATGCGAAGGAGATAGTGTCCTCGGCCCAGAAGTACGCCGGCGACCTGATGGCGCAGCTGGAGACCGAGGCGGTGCGGATTCTCGGGGAGGTCCGGAAGGCGGCGAGCCAGGTCCGGTAGTAGCGACGGGGCGACGGGGAGACCAGGAGACGGGGAGAAACCCCGCATCGCCCCGTCTCCCCTTCGGCCCTTCGGCCCGTCGGAGACGGGATGACACGGGGGTGACGATACTTGATGCGACGGGAGCGCGATCAGAAGGGCGTGGAACAGGAGTTAGTCGGTCTCTCGGTCGGTGACGGGTTCAAGTTTGGCTGTGGCTTCACTCTGGCGTTGGTGATAGGGATTCTGGCGGGACTGGTGGTGTTGACCGGGTTCATGGCCGTCGGGGTCTTCCTGGGGATCAAGCTGCCTCTCGTCGGGTAGGGCTGCGGCGAATTCGAGGGAAACGTAGAGTCTCGGAACCTGTCGTCGAGGGATCGGTATTTGATCTCGAGGAGGCGGGGCTTTGACCGGTGAGGATCGCTTGACCGGCCAAAGCCTCGCCTTCTGGGTTGTTGGGGTCCAGGACACGAAAAGGCCCGCTCAGCCTGGCGGGCCCGCCGAATGCAAGCTATCTGTACGGATAGTGTGGGGGCGTTAGTTCTCCTTGCCCACCTGGTTGGCCAGAAGGATCGCCTCGGCCACCTCCCGCATGGACTTCCTGGTGTTCATGCTCAGCTTCTGGATCTTCCGGAAAGCCTCTGCCTCCTTGAGCCCCTGAGTGTCCATGAGGACGCCCTTGGCGCGCTCGACGATCTTTCGGGTCTCGAGGATGTTTCGGGTGTCTGTGAGTTCCTTCTCGAGGGCCTTGAACTCCCGGAAACGGGCCAGGGCCACCTCTATGGCGGGCACCAGTTCGGATTCCCGGAACGGCTTGACGATGTAACCCACCACTCCGGCTTCTTTGGCCCCTTCGATCAATTCCTGCTGAGAGAAGGCAGTCAAGAGCAAGACCGGGGCGATGCGCTCTTCCGTGAGGATCCTGGCGGCCTGGATGCCATCGAGGTCGGGCATTTTGATGTCCATGATCACCAGGTCGGGCCTTAGCTCCCGGGCAATGTTCACGGCGCTAATGCCGTCTCCCGTCTCGCCTACCACCAGGTAGCCGAGATTGGTGAGCATCTCGCGCAGGTCCATACGGATAATAGATTCATCGTCGGCGATGACCACGCGTGTCTGTGCCAACTCAGTCTCTCCTTATCGAACTAGCTTGCTGGAATAACCGGCATGCTGTAACCGACGCTGGTGGCTGCTCGTCATCAAGCCGGGGGCAACACCATAGAGTCATAATATACTGAGGCATAAGGTAGCGTCAACCTTGGGAAGACTGGCCCTCAATGGACAGACGCGGGAAGGCTACGCGGGCGTGGACCCCGTTGGTGTTGGCCAGGGTAAACTGGCCCTTGAGATCTTCCCTGACCAGGGTTTGGATGATCTGGAGACCGAGGCTTCCATCGCGCTCGATGTCGAAGTTGGAGGGCAGGCCCTGGCCGGTATCTACCACCTCGATCACTAGAAGTCCATCCTGATCCTGGAGGGTAACCTGGATGGTGCCTTCGTTCTTGGTCTCGAAGCCGTGTTCGACGGCGTTTTGCAGCAGTTCGTTGATGACCAGGGCGCAGGAAGTGGCCTGTTGCGGGGGCAGGCGGAAATCAGCACCATCGAGCAGGATGCGGATGCTCTTCACCGGATCGAGGATCCCCTGGGTGACCTCGCTGAGGATGCGCTGGGTGACCTCCCGGATGCTAATGAAGTTTGCCTCCTCCGGGCTCTCCTCCTTCGAAAGGAACTCGTGGACCAGGGCGATGCTGAGGATGCGGTTGATGCTCTGCTTGAGCATGTCGAGCACCTCGGGCGAGCCCGTGCGGCGGGCCTGCATCCTGAGGAGAGCGGCGATAGTCTGGAGGTTATTCTTCACCCGGTGGTGGATCTCCCGGATGAGGGCCGACTTGATGCGAAGGGCTTGCTCCTTGCGCTGCTCTTCAGTGATATCCTCGATGAGGACGATGGCACTGCCCACTCGGTGATCTCTGCCGAGCAGCCGGCGGAGAAGGCTACGGCGGGGGGGCGGTGGCAGAGGGATGGCGCGCTTGATCCATATGAGATTGTGCTCCTCGATGCGCTGTTCGAGGCATCGGGCGCGCTCGATGGCTTTGAAGCAGATATGTTCGGTGGTGTCCAACTCCGACAGCCGCCGGCCCAGGAGGCTGGTGGTGTAGCCGAGCTTCCGGTACAACTGCTCGGCCAGGGAACTCATATAGATTATGCGGGCGTGGTCGTCGATGACCAGTGTGGCATGGTGCTCGCCGAGGCGGCCCAGCTGGTCGGCGCCCTCGAGTCGGCCGGCCAGGAGTTCGTGGAAGAGGCGGGTGATGGCCTCTCTGAAAATGGGGTTCTTCTTGCGACGGCGCTCATACTCCAGGAGGTTCATCTCGGTGGTGAGCACCGCAATCATCTCCCGCTGAGAGTTGTAGAGCGGGAGGGTCTCCAGGAGGGTCGGGGCGCCTCGGATCAACTGTCCCTTTATGCCGTGGGCCATCCGGCCGCCGAAGAGGGCGCGATGGATGGTGGGAGCCTCCTGACGGGAAAAGGAGCGGCCCACCAGGGATTGGGGGTAGAGCGGAGGCACCGAGGTTGGACGCGCCTGAGCGATCACCAGCGCGCGATCATCGGACTTTACGTAGACAAGCAGGTCGGCGTGGGAGACATCGGCGAGAAGGTCAAGACCCTCGCAGATCTTGTGCAGGAGGGTCACGTCCTCTGCGCGGAAGTCGATGCCGAGCTGGAATACGTCGGCGAGTTGCGCTGAATGGTGCGCCATTGCATCCACTTCCGACGTTTGTATAAATCGGCTACGCACGTACAAGGTGCTTCTTCTGCTTCCAGACTCCCTCGGTGCCAGGCCCAGGGCCGAAAAAAAGAGTGGTCGGGGTGGCCCGATTCGAACGGGCGACCACTTGAACCCCATTCAAGTGCGCTACCAGGCTGCGCTACACCCCGACGAGTTCGCCCAAGATGGTTGGGCGGTGTTGGCTGGAGTGCCAACGTATGCGAATGTGCAGAGGGAATTGTACCAGACAGGGGGGCGGTGCCGCAAGCCTCGGTCTTCGTGTCTGAGATTGCACCATAAGGGGAAGCGGGCTTGATAAGGGTGAATGGTGCAATTTCAGATTCGTGTGTCCTCCGTGGCAATGCTGGCGTGGATGGATGGGATTGGGTGCCGGGCTGAGGACCTCTGGGCCTACAACTGGCTATTGACGCACGTGGTAGAAGATGGCAGAATGAATCGCTGGCGGCGGCCTGCGGCCTCGCTGCGGGGCGGCTGGAAGTGCCCCCCGGTTTGTGACTACGAGACCCCCCATGAATCCCACTGTTCGTTCCAAGTAACGATGGAGGTGGCATCTCCATGTATCTTGCTATGAGTGGCTGGCGCCGGGAGCGCGTCACGAGCGTGCTGTTGCGCACGAGTATCGCTCTCGTTGCTGTTGCCATCTTCGCATTGTGGATTGGGCCAGTCTCTGCTTTCGACACGTGGTGGGTGCAGGCCCATCAGGAGACGCAGTTGTGGTCGGGTCCGGACTCTCGCGCCGTGGCTTTCGGGACGGTGGCGCAGTGGTCTTACTTGCAGGTAGTGTTGCCTCAGCAGGGCTCGAGGCTGTACGTTTTCAATCCGGTGACCGAGAACTACGCTTACGTCGATGCCGCCGCTGTAGGGCCCAGCGGGCCCCCTCCTTCGGCGCCCCGGACCGGGATTGTGACAGCCTCAGGGAGCGGAGGCGGCGGCTTGCGGAAGATCCCAGTGATCGCGGGAGATTATCAGCCCTGGTGGGTGGCCAACTTCAAGGAGACCGAGCTGTGGGCGGGGCCCGATGAGGGAGCGAAGAGCCTGGGTAAGGTGCCTCAGTTCAGGAGGTTTCTGGTGGTGGAGCCCCAGAAGGGTGACTGGCTGCGAGTGTGGAGCCCGGAGAAGGACGAATACGGGTACCTGGATGCAGGGATCGTCGGTCCGACGGGACCCTCCGTGTGGCTGCAGGCGAAGGCACCGTAGGTGGTCAGGAATGTGAACCTGCCCGGTCGGGCGGTCTCAGTGCCCGAAGTGGCTTATGTGCGGAATCTTCCGGTTTGCGATGACGAGACCGAGTTGCGGCCTGTGCCGAACAATACGCCGCTGGAGGTGCGGCAGGCCGTGGTTGGTGCTGATGGCTCGGAGTGGTATACGGTGGGCGATGGGGAGTACATTCGCGCCAGCGATGTTCGTTTGCCGAGGCCCGTGACGACGGTGGGGTTGAGAAGCGGTCGGTGGATCGATGCCGACCTGAGCGAGCCGACCCTGGTCACTGCCTACGAGGGCAACAAGGTGGTGCGTACGATGCTGGCGATCCGAGGGGTTAACGGTGCGCCGACGAGGGTCGGGACCTTTCAGATTGTGCGGCGGGTGGACAACGAGACCATGGACAGCGAAACCATAGGTATTCCGCGAGATAGCCCTAAAGGCTATTTCCTGAAGGACGTGCTTTACACGCAGTACTTGAGCAACGACGGGGCCGCGCTGCACTACAACTGGTGGCTGGGGAAGTTCGGGTTTCCCGGGAGCCACGGCTGCCTCGGGCTGAGTCTGGAGGACTCCCAGTGGTTGTGGGAGTGGGCGGATGTCGGGACCCCTGTGGTGGTGCGGGAAAGCAGTGCTGACGGAACCGCTACGGCCGTGGAGGCGTTGAGCACAACTGGGAGCGGGCGGTAGCGGGATACAGCCAGTTCCTCCCCATTCTTCTCCTCATTGGATGTCATGGCCTCTCTCGCCTTTCTGGATGTAGGGTGCCGCTGAGAAGGGCGCGTCGATCCCCCTCTAGAGCGCTATAATTGTGTCTCCTGCGGCGCTCGTTGATTCCTGGTGCATTGCCGTCTTGGGAGCAGGCGCTCCCGGCTTGGTCGGCGTGAGTTGCGGGCTAGGGGTGCCAGCGACTTGGGCTCGGGAGGCTGGGCGGACGGAGGCCCGGAGATGCCAATCGGCGGGGTCGCGGTGAGGAGAGCGCCAACGGCGATAGCGCTAAGAAGCGCCAGTTGGCGAGTTGGCGATGCCAGGGGCGTGGTAGCGCTAAGAGATGGCCAGCAGCCTCTTCCACCACGGCCTGGGGAGGGGGAGATCGGGCTCGTGAGGTTGTTGCTGGAGCCGGTCCATCTGCTGCTGGAGGAGCCGCTCTCGGGATCTAGCGTCTTCCCTCTCCTGAAGGACGGTACGGAGGTAGACATCCATGAAGGCCAGGGACTCCTTGAGGGCTGTGATAGTCTTATCCTTGGCCTCCAAGGCCTCGCGAAGGGATTGGGAGAGGTCGATGTCCGGAAGGGGATATCCAGCCTCGGGTTTCGATGGTCGTTCGCAGGCGGCTGCGGAGGGAAGGGACTCGGCTTTGCGCAGCGTTCGGTTGGTCTCCTCGTAGGTGAGGCCCTGAGACAGGAGGTCCCTGGCCCGCGTGAGGAGATCGACGTCCTGGTCGGTGTAGCGTCGTTGCGCGGCGGGGGCCGCGGCGCCGATAGGTGCCTTTCTGGCCTGAGCGCTCAGGAGTGGGGCAAAATGGTTGCTCCACAGCCGGAGGGTGGAAGGGGAGATGCCGAGCCTCTGAGCGACCTCCAGCGGACGGTAGACCATCGAACCACCTCCTTTTCGAGGGTCGGAGCGCATACGGGTCAAGGTGAAGCCGCTAAAGCGCCACGGTTAGCGGCAACGATGTCGGTAGTTGGCGCTAGCTGCGAATTGGCGCATGAACGCCAAGAGCGGGAATAGTGGCGGTGGAGCGCCAGGGAAACCGCGAGGCGTCTGGGAGACGCGCCAAGTAGTGTACGAGTCCTGGCGAGATGAGTCAACAGGGCGTATTCCCTCATCTAAAATGTTACCGAGGCCTGTACAGTTCCCTCAAATGAAAATGTTACCGAGAGGGGACGATGCTGGCCGACGAGGAGATGAGCGTAGACGAGAGGCGGAAGTACCTGAAGTGC
>JAJZQR010000159.1 GCA_021806765.1 Chloroflexota bacterium
CCCAGTTGAAGATGGGGGACGCGGTGAAGCTGGCCTTCCCCAAGGAGCGGGTCCAGATCTTCGACCGGGAGACCGAGAGGAACCTGGTCCAATAGCTGGATAGGAAGAGTCGAGCAGGGGTGGGCTAGCCCACCCCTGCTCCATCCACCCGTAGTCACAGCGCGACTTGGGCTCCTCGATACTACAGGATTTCCTCGCTACGTTGCCGCTCGTACTCCAGGTGCCGTGCTTCAAGATAGCTCGGGATCGGGACATCCCACCAGCCAGCAACCTTGCCCCCTGAATGTGGATAGTCGCGATTGACAGTAACCTCAATCACTGCCGGCCCTTTGGTAGCAAAGGCCCGGGTCAGAGCCGGCTGCACCTCCTCTGGTCGCTCCACCTTCTCCGCGTACGCTCCGAAGGCTCGACCGAGGGCGACGAAGTCCGGAGAGACCGGCTGACCATCTCTGCCACGAAACTCGGTGGCAAACACCCGTTCCTCGCCCAAGACACTCCTCTGTAGATCCTTGATGGACTGCCACCCAACGCTGTTCAGAACCGCAACCACCACGGGAATGCCATACTGCACTGCTGTCGCCAACTCCTGCACCGTCATCAGGAAGTCGCCGTCTCCAACCACCGCAACCACCTGACGATCCGGCCGTGCAAGCTTAGCCCCCAACGCTGCCGGAAGTGAAAAGCCCATCGTGGAGAAGCCCCCGGTGGTGATATTGGTCCTCGGCTCGTAGAAGGGAAACTCCTGGAGGATCTGGGCCTGCGCGTTTCCAGAGGAGCTAACCACCAGGGCGTCGCGGTCGAGGAAGACCCGCAACTCCTTCAGGAAACGGGAGACGCTCACGGGCACCACGTCGGCTGAGTTAAACTCGGCGACCTTTCTCAGCCAATCCTCCCTGAGAGCGGCGATCTCATGCAGGTAGTTTCCCGCCCGGCCTCGCGACTGGCGCCCACCCTTCAGAGCATCGAGCAGATCCGAGAGAACCGCGCGCGCATCGCCCACCAACCCCACCTCGACCGGATAGTTCTTGCCAATCTCGCTAGGGTCTATGTCGGCGTGTATCAGCTTCGTGGGAGGAATACTGAAGCTGACGCCTCGGCGATACGAAGAGGTGGTTTCGTCCGCAAACCGACAGCCGATGGCGAGGATGACGTCCGCATCGCTCGTGAGACTGTTCCCGCAAGTCGTTCCCTTGGAGCCTGCATGCCAACCGTATAGGGGGTGGTCTTCGGGGAAGACTCCCTTCCCCATCATGGTAGTGACTACCGCCGCCCCTAGCTGCTCGGCGATGGCTTTCAACTCGTCATGCGCCCCCGCGGTGACTACCCCACCGCCCACCAGAAGCACGGGCCGCTCCGCATTCAGAAGCAACTCAGCCGCCTTCTCGACCAGCGTCGGGTCCGGTCGCACTACCCCGCGGACGTCCCTTTCGGCAGGGTTGGGAAGGATCACGTCGGCGTCTCCGGACTGCACGTCCATCGGCAGAGCGATCATCACCGGACCCGGTCTCCCGGACATCATGATGCTGAAAGCCCTCTGCATGACAAATGGGAGTTGGTCCACCCGGTTCGCCAGCCAGTAACGCTTGGTCAGCGGCTCCATGGTGCGGGAGAAGTTGGCCCAGTGCTCCCGCTCGATCTCCTGCAAAACCCCACGGCCGAACATGTGAGTGTGTGTCTCGCCCGAGATAGTGAGGACGGCTGTGGAGTCCACGTATGCGGTCGCCAGCCCGACAGCGGTGTTGGCGGCTCCTGGCCCTATGGAGGTAAACACAGCCAATGGCTTTCCACTGGCACGATAGTAGCCATCCGCGAGATGCACCGCACTCTGTTCGTGCCGCACCTGCAGGACCTGGATACGGTCCCTCCGACTTTGAAGGGCATCAACCAATCCAAGGCAGCCGTGGCCAGGTATGCCGGCGACGTAAGGTACCCCCTCGCTTGCGAGGTACTCGGTGACGATCTCGCCCCCCGTTAGTCTCACCTCGGCACCTCCAACTCCTTGAAGGTCATCACCAGGTAGTCGTCGCGGATGGCAAAGAATATCTTTCTGAACTCCTGATGGAGTGGATGGTCCAAATAACTACGCATTACCTGTTCGTTATCGAACTCCATGGTGAGGCCGTACTGGTAGCGCGGCGGTTGAACCGCCTCGAAAGAGTTGCTGATTGCCAGGTTGCGCACCCCTGGAATACGGGTGAGAGAATACCTCGCTGCCCTGGCCACGGCCTCGAACTGTTCATTGGTCGCCGAGGGAAGCAAGTTGAACATCACCGCATGTCTGATCACGCTTCGATCTCCTTGGAATCTCTCCTAATGAATTGAGTCTGCCGACCTTAGCCGCCAACATTCTCGGAGAAATGCCGTCGAACGAACGCCAGGCTACCCTCCAACACCTCCCTCTCCGATAGTTGGTACCCGCCATAGGCCTGAGCCTCGTACTCCACTACCAGCGGCCCGGCGTATCCAGTCGACTGCAGGGCTTTCGCCAGAGAGGCGAAGTCCACCTCCCCCACGCCAAGAGGCGGAAACTCGAAAGCCCCAGTCCCACCCTTGGCATCCTTGAGATGCACCGCCAAGATCCGGGAGCCGAAGCGGCGCGCCGTTTCAGTCGGGTCATCCCCATGCACCAACAGATGACTGGGGTCGTAGTTCATGCCCAGCTTGTGGCCGCTCAGGTCGTGAAGGAGTTCGTCGAATTCGCCAGCGCTAGAAACCACCATGCCAACCACGGGCTCAATCCCGAACAGAACTCCACGCGGTTCAGCGTAGTCTGCGATCTCGCCGATCGCAGCTACCGCCCAGCGCCAAGCTTCGTCCTGGGACACCCCCGTCGGTGCCACTCCAGTCAGTCCGTGTGCGACTCCGGTGCTAAGGTCGAGGGCCAAATCGATGCACCCTTTGACAAACTCAATAGCCGAGCGGCGAGCAGACGGGTCGGCTTCAACCAGACCTACGTGGGCCGAGATCGAGGTGATTGCGATCCCAGCCTCCTCGGCCGCCCTCCAAATGATCTGGCGCTCGGCAGCTGAAAGGCTCGGTGTCACGTGCGGATCAGCCCACGCCAACCTCTCGGCATTGAGCTCGACGCCCCCATAGCCAGCCTCGCCGATGCGGCGAATCGCCTCGGCCACAGGGTAGGCCCCTAGAGCCCCCGTGTGAAAAGCAATGACGTTGTTCATTGGCTCCTCCTCGGCAGGCGTCCTATTCGCCCTTCACTTTCACGCCGGAGAACTTCTCCATGACCTTCACCACCGCCGAGTCGTCCTCGCCCGCGTAGCCCTCGGCGACGCCCATCATCACCCATTGCCGAGCGGCTGCCGACAGCAGGAGGGGCAGTTTGTGCTGGTCAGCGGTTTCCAAGACGATCCCGAGGTCCTTCTGGAAGATGTCCAGCCGGCCTTTGGTCTCGAAGTCACCAGCCATCATTCGGTCGGCGCGGTTCCGGAACATCCAGGAGTCTCCGGTGCCATGGCTGACGATCTCGTACAGCAACCGGACATCCATGCCCGCGGCTGCCCCCAGGGCCATGCACTCCGCCGTGGCCACCACGCCCACGCCGGCCATTAACTGGTTGCACATCTTCGCTACCTGCCCTGTCCCGACTGGGCCACAGTGATACAGGTTCGTAGACATGGCCGCCAGCACCGGTTGGTGAGCCGCGAAGACCTCGGGATCCGCACCCGCCATTATTGTGAGAGTGCCGTCGGCAGCCCGGAACTTTCCACCGCTCACCGGGGCGTCCACGTAGTTGAGGTGGTGCTCGGACAGGGCCACCCCTAGGATCTCAGCCTGCGCAGGGGAGATGGTGCTACATCCGATCACAGTCGCGCCCTGCTTCATCGTCGAGGCAACACCCTGCGGCCTAAGTATCACCTCCTGCATCTGCGGGAAGTTCAGCACCATTACAACAATCGCATCGCACCTCGACCCCAGGTCTTGCAGACTCTCGGCGCGATGACCACCCAGCGCGGCTATCTCCGCAACCGGTTCCGGTCGAAGATCGTAGGCAACCAGGGGGAAACCCGCCTTGAGTACGTTGGAGGCCATCCCCTTTCCCATATTCCCCAAGCCAACAAACCCCACTGTCTGTTTCATCGGTCACTCCTGTCCGAATCGATATTCTTAGCCCTTGACGGCGGGAGCCGTCATGACCTTGACGTAGCGTTCCAAGAAGAAGTTGTAGAATACCAGATCGCTTCTATGCTTTCCCAGGATTCGATGCTAGATGTCTATCTTGCCGTTCCTTCGCTAACCTCCCCAAGAAGAGGAAGATAAGCTCGCTCCAAGACCGAGGCAATCATGAGCAGATTCTCGTTGGAGACCTGATTCTCAGTGGACATCGCGACAGCCAACCTGTCGCCCTTGCCCATCTCGCGAAGCAGGGTCAGGGCAAATTCTTCGGTCGCCCGTACACCTAGCTCGTAGATCGCCCCTGGGAAGCCAATCCAGGTAGCCTTGTCGGGCCAAACCGCTAGGGCCTCGCTCAAGGGCAGGTTGCCCATCGGGATAGGATGGAAGCCTTCGACAATGTCGATGGGCGTCTTGGCGATGAGATCCTTCAGCGAGGCAAGTCTACCGTCCATGTGCACGGCCATCAGTTTGCCCGTCTTGTGCAGCAAGGCCGCCTGCTCCTCGTATTCCGGCATGAAGTACTTCTCGAAGATTCGAGGGCTGAGGAGAAATCCGTCCACGTTGTCGCCGCACATAGTGATCGGCGCCGACGACTTGGCCGCAATCCCGTACATTGCTCTTCGGCTTCGGGACAGTGCGCGGTAGAGGTCCTCCACGAGGTCTGGGTAGTCTGCCAGATGGTAGAAGAAACGCCCACCCTCACTTCCAACCCAGTCGATCGCCAGCATCTGCATGGGAGAGTGGGGGAGGTTGTCCAGGACAACGCCGTCGTCGCCCAGCCAGTCCATGGCCTGCTCAATCGGGAAGTAGTCGGCCACATACTCCGTGTTCTCGACGATGTACTTGGCGACTTTGTAATCCTCAGGCTCCTTTATCCTACGAGAGGTTAGCCAGGGCATCACCGATCACCAGCCGCGGTTCGCGACCCAGTGGCCCGTCCCTGCCTGCGGCCACTCCTCCTCGTAGATGCTTCCGACCGGTGTCGAGAAGGTTCGGCGAATCAAGCTCTTGCCTTCGACCATGGCGCGCTGCTCGGTGATCTCGACGCCATGGAGCACCTCAGTGTACGGCGGACGGGGGAAGTTGATACTCATGCCCCGGTTGCGACACTCACGCTCAGCCCAACCGATCTGGGTGTGGTACCAGACGTGATAGAACGGCAGCTTGTCCGGACGCTGCCGGCGGGCAGAAGCGATGATTCTCTGACGACGCGTCATCTCAGTCACGTAACACTTATGCCTCCGATAGACATGAATCCCCTATTTGGCATCCAGTCCGTCTAGACCTGCACTCCGACTTGCGCCTTGGCAATGTCAACGGCGGAGGAGGCATCGAGGGCGTAGCTGTCCGCCCCTATCTCATCGGCATACCGCTGCGTCACCGGGGCCCCGCCTACCAGCACCTTGACGTTCTCTCTCACACCCGCTTCTTTGAGCGCATCGATGGTCTTCTTTATATTCGGCATCGTCGTCGTTAGGAGCGCGCTCATCCCAATCATGTTTGCCCCGCCCTCTCGCACGGCGGCAACGAACTTCTCAGGGGAGACATCGGTTCCCAGGTCGATCACCTCGAAGCCAGCCCCCTCCATCATCATGCCCACAAGGTTCTTGCCGATGTCGTGCAGGTCGCCCTTCACCGTCCCCAGCGCTATCTTGCTCACCGGTTGGACGTTCCCGCCCGCAAGTACCGGCTTGAGCAACTGAAGCCCCCCCTGCATGGCACGGGCAGCTATGAGCACCTCGGGGATGTAGTACTCTTGTACCTTCATCCGCCTGCCGACCTCAGCCATGGCCGGAATGAGGGCCTCCTGCAGCACGACCTGGGGCTCCGTACCCCCGTCGATAGCTTGCTGGATGAACTCCTTTACCTTGGGTGCGTTGCCGACAAGAACCGCATCGCAGATTGGCTTGAGATCCACTTGAGACTTCCCTCCCGAGTAGTGAGAGTTCCTAAGCTGAATGTTCCGCATCTCCGATTGAGACCGAATCGGATTCTTCCACAGCCGTCTGGACCTACCTTCATTCGCCGCTGGGCGACGGACGCGCGGTCATGAATCTACGCCCTGCCTTGACCACCCTCAACAATCATCCGTCCGAGACGGCGCCGGTAGTAGGCGAAGTTGTCCCAAGATACGTCCGGCGGTACATTGTGATCCACGTGGGGAATGTAACCCCCGTGTCGCAGCATGAACGGCACCTTAGCCTCGAGCTCTGCATCGATCGCCTCCTTGCCGGCAGCGATCTTCGTCTTGTCCAGCCCACCCAGCATCTGGAGGCGAGGGAATGCCTTCCTCACTTCCACCACGTCCATACCCGCGTTCACCTCAAATGGGGACAGTCCCGTGACGCCCGCCTCCAAGAACAGTGGGATCAACTTCCAGCAGTCCCCATCCGTGTCAACCAAAATGACCTTTACACCCTTCTCCTTGAGGCAAGAGGTCAGCCGTTGATAGGGCCGCAGCATGAACTCCCGGAAGAGGGCAGGGGAGATGAGGGGACCAGCCTTGTAGGCCATATCCTCCCAGATCAATGCCAGATCGGCGTCGACCTGGTCCAGCACGGCGCCGTAGATGGCGATCCAGAAGTCGGCCAGGTAGTCCATCATGTCATGCAACAACTCTGGCTGGTCGTAGAAGGCCATGAGAACATTCTCCGGGCCCAGCAGGTTCCGAGGAGTGCCGAAGAAGCCTGCATGGAGTCCCCCAACACAGAGTGGGTAGTCCCTCCGCTTGAACTGCTCCACGAGTTGCGGCCAGTTCGCCGGTAACCTGCCCTCTAAGGTGGGCTGGAGCCGCTCCGCCTTGAACCTCTCCCAATCATCACGGTTGGCAACAGGCCAGCCGACCCCATGCGGCAAGCTGGAGCGGTCTTTGTTCTCCCTACAGAGGATGCCATCCTCGTCGCGCATGAGCACCCAGTCCCCATGGTCCTCCAGGACCTCGACCGGAAAAACCGGACAAACATAGTTGTTCAGCGGAATGCGGCGAATGCCCTTATCAAAGCCGAAAACGTCATGGATATCGTGCCCGAAGTCCCGCTCCTCGCTCCAGGGGTTACCTTCACCACGCACGCTCAGACCGTAGGGTACGGAATCGGGAAAGCCCACCTTGCGCTGGAGGCCCTCGCCATACCAACGTCTCACTGCCCCAGCCCAGTACCCAAACTCCCAGAGGGGCACCCTGTCCACCTCTTCAAAGGCCATCGTCGCCAGGAATCTCTCTCTTGAGTCCACGATCCTATTCTCCACATGCCACTGATAGTCATGCCATTGGTCAAGACCGCGGTCCACAGGGCGACGCCTCGGCCCAGAGCATATCGCCCCTCCGGTGCCCGACGCGGTGAAGTACTAGTCGATGTACACACCACCGTTGACGTCCGTAGCCTCGCCGGTGATGTAGGACGCCCCTTCTGATGCCAAGAACATCACGGCATTCGCGATGTCATCCGGCTGGCCGAAGCGGGCTAGTGGGATGAGAGCCAGAGTGCGTGCCCCGGCCTCACCTTCCGTGATGGTGGGGTTCAAAGCTGACTGGATCACGCCCGGGCAGATGGCGTTGACGGTCACGTAGGGTGCTGCTTCGCGGGCAAGTCCATGTGTCAGGCCGAGGAGGCCCGCCTTAGCAGCGGCGTAACAGGTCTTGCTTACGGTGGGGTAGGCGCCACCGTGCTTGGCGACCATGGAGGATATGTTTATGATCCGGCCCCATTGGTTGCGGATCATGTAGGGAAGAACGGCCTGCGACCAGTTAAAGGCACCTTTTAGGTGAATACCGATTGTGCGGTCCCAATCCTCTTCCGTAAGATCTACGAAGTTCTTCGGCTGGGTGACGCCCGCATTGTTCACCAGGATATCGATCCGCCGCGCCCGTGCGAAGACTTCAGCGGCGATCTCTCGCGCCTGGCTATAGGAACGGACGTCGGCCTGAAACACCATCGCCTCCCGACCTAGCGCCGAAACCTCTGCGGCCGTCTGTTCCGCCTGCTCGAGGTTCACGTCGACCACAACCGGGGTGGCTCCGCGCTCGGCGAAGGCGAGGGACATCGCCCGACCAAAGGCTCCGCCGCCCCCGGTGATCACCGCCACACGGTTCTTCAGATCGTGTCCATCTGTACCCTGCATCGGTCGTCTCCACTCCAACAGTATTGATGTCTTGCCATGGTTGTCCATAACCTTCAGCCGCACCAACAACCTCGCGGCGACCTAGGTTCAGGCATCTCCGGTCACATCCGGTCATCCCTTGACGGCCCCGGCTGTCAGACCCTTGACGTAGTACTCCAGGAAGAACGAGTAGAGAAGTGCCACCGGCACCGACGCCAAGAGGGCGGCGCCCATCAAAGAGCCCCAGAAGAAGGCATCCCCAACCGTCAAGGCACCCACAACGCCCACCGCCAAAGTTGTGTTGACGCTCGCCTGTGTGAAGGTGAGGGCGTAGATGAACTCATTCCAGGAGAGCGTGAAGGCGAAGAGGCCCGCCGATACAATGCCTGGCAAGCAGAGCGGAAGGACGATCTTGAACAGCGCCTCCACGCGGTTGCAGCCATCGATCATCGCGCACTCTTCCAACTCCCTCGGGATCCCCCTGAAGTAGCCCATGAGGAGCCAGGTGCAGAAAGGGATGAGAAAGGTCGGATAGGTGATGACCAGCGCCCAGATGGAGTCGTAAAGGCCCAAAGAGCGCACTATGTAGGCGAGGGGTACGAAAAGCAGCGTCCGGGGCACCAAGTAGGTGACGAAGACTCCCAAACCGAGCACCTCGGCCCCACGGAAGCGCAGGCGAGCGAGACTATAGCCGCCCAGGATGCCGACGATCAGCGAGATGGCGGTGGAGAGCACGGAGACGACTATCGTGTTCGTCATCCAAGTCCAGAACGGGTACTTGGAGAACATGTCGGCGTAGTGCTCGAGAGTCGGCTTATAGACTATGAACGGCGCCTGTTTGAAGTTGTACAGTTCCGGGTTCGGCTTGATTGACGAAATCGCCATCCAGACGAACGGCACGAGCGTGGTCACGAGGAAGAAGATAGTCGTGCCGTAGACGAGGATCCACTTGCCGATGTTCTTGGGCCGTCGCGGACGGGCGGAAGCGACAGTCGCCATGGCCTATCCCCCTTGCTTCCTAAGGTATCTAAGCTGCTGCAGCACCACTGCCACGAGGATCGGGAACATGAAGAGCGAAATGGCCGCTCCTTCGCCAAGCCGCCCGTTCTGGATGGCCACCTGCTGAGTGAGCGTGGCGAAGAGGTGCGTCGAGTTGCCCGGCCCGCCGCGGGTAAGCACGTACACGATTTCGAAATCGGCGAACGTTTGAATGGTCGAGAACAGGGTGACGACCGCCGTCACTGGCATCAGCAAGGGTACTGTGATATTCCAGAACCGATGCCACGGTCCGGCGCCGTCGACCTGCGCTGCCTCATATAGGTCCTGCGGTATCGTCTGCAAGCCGGCCAGTAGGGTGATGCCGAAAAACGGCACGCCTCGCCAGACGTTCACAATCTGGATCGACAGCATGGCCCAGAACTCGTTGCCCAGCCAATTCGGCCCCTTCTCGACCAGGCCTGTCGTCACGAGGAACCAGTTGAGGACGCCGAAGTTCGAGTCGTACATCCACAGCCAGGCGAGCGCGCTGAGCGTACTCGGGACTATCCACGGCAGGAGCATGGTGCCGCGCACCAGGTTCTTTAGCGGCAGACCTTCGTTCAGAGCCAGGGCCATCGCCATGCCGAGCGCCAATTTGAAGACCACAGCGACGAACGTGTAGTTGAAGGTATTGACGACCGTCTGGCGAAAGACCTGGTTCTGCAGGAGGCGGGCGAAGTTGGTCAGGCCCACGAAACTTCCTGAGGCGTCTACGCCGATGAGCTTGTTCGTCAGGCTGAGGTAGATCGCGAGACCGAACGGATAGGCGACAAACGCGATGAGCAACAGCAGCCCAGGGGCCAGCAACAGGTAGCCCAACACGCTCTCACGCTGAAGTAGCGTTTCCAATCGGTTGCGCAACCCGACGGATGGTGTGCCGTGCGCGACAGGTGAAGCCTCCAACGTTTGCACGATCGCTGCCTCCTGAAGGTGATCGTCAAGCCAGACAGACTCGATCGCCGGGCGCCGGCCGGGGCAGAATTGGACAGATGCGCCTGCCCCGGCGGACACCCCGCATGGTCCCCACAGCCAATCGCCAGCCAGCTTGGCCGCGGGCGGACCTTCTCGCCTCCCGTCCGGTGAGCACGACGAGCAAGGTATGAAGCGACTGGCCTCCAGGACTAGCCTTTGGCCAGCATTGCCTTGTACTGATCAACTGCCCACTTGACGGCATCCTCGGGCTTGCTGCCCTTGATGACCATCGTGGCCATATCGATCAGAGTGAAGTTGTTGAAGGACTCGGCGGCCGTGCGCGTGACCGGTCCGGGGTACCCGTTCATGTGGGCGAACGCCATCGAGTCCATAACCGGCTTCAGCTTGGGGTTCTTCCAAATTTCCAGATCGGCCATGTTCTTGGTCATGCCTACGCGGTCGCCGCTGGCGGCGGTGATCCACTTGCCATACTGCTCTTTCGACATCATGTACTTCAGGAGGGCCTTTGCCTCGTCCTGTGCCTTGCAGTACTTGAACAGGCCGAACGACTGGGTCTCTGCGCGCAGGTGCCGTCCGCCGGGCCCTTGCGGGTAGATGCCGTGAGCTATCTTGTCGGTCAACTGCGGTGCGTCCTTGAAGGACGCGCTGTAGATGCTCGAGCTGTTGCCGGTGAGGGCCATCTGCCCGGCAAGAACGAGCCTGTTGTTGGCGGAGTCATCCCACGACGTCGCCGCGGGGTCGAAGGCCTCCTCGTACAGCCTCTTGATCATCTGTAGGCACTTGATAGTTTCGGGGCTGTCTATGGCGAGCGTCTTGCCGTCCTGCTGGACCTCCTTGGCACCGTAGGACCAGAGGATGCTGTACATGAACGTGTTGCCATCGCCTGCCGCGTGAGCGATCGGCCAGCCGACCAGGTATTTGTTCTGCCGCAGCGTCTTGCCAACCTCCAGCAGTTGATCCCAGGTATCTGGGAGCTGCAGGTTGAACTGCTGGAAGAGGTCGCTGCGGTAAACGAGCAGATGGGTCGTGCCGGTGTGGGGCATCGCCCGCCAAACGCCGTCGACCACGCAGACCTGCTTGGCTAGGTCGTAGAAGCCGCCGCTCTCTTTCTCGATAGAGGCGGCGACGTCGCTCACGTCTGCCAGCTTGTCGGTGTACAGGAACGGAGTGCCGTCGAAGAGGTGGATGATATCCGGTCCAGCGCCTGCCTCGGCGGCGGCGGCAACCTTGGTCGGAATGTCATTCATCGAAATGACGTCGCACGTCACATCTACGTTGTTGTTCTTGCCCCAGCCCTCGGCCTGGGCCTTGAAGGTAGCGTCCGTGTCCGGACCGAAAAAGCTGCGCACCACCATGCTGAGCTTGGGCTTGCCATCCGACTTTATCACTGCCGGGGCCTGAGTCCCTGCTGGCGCCGGGGCCTGCGCCCCGGATGGCACCTGGGTGGGCGTCGCCGGAGCGCACGCGCTGAGCGCCGCGCCCAGGCCAGCGGCACCCATGCCGAGAAGCAATTGCCGTCTTGTTACCCGGTTGGCCAATGGCTTGTTGCCGTCCATACGTCCTCCGCTTTCTTTTGAGTGGTTCGCGCTGCGAACCGTGGACAGTACCTAAAGCCTTCAGCGTGTCGCCCCTAGCTCTACTGCTCGCCTCACCCCCCTACGCACTCTTCCCCGCCCGGTAAGGAAAGGGCGGCGAGGGCGCCTGCCGCCCTTTCCTTACCGGGCGGCGGACCTACCGGAAGGTTGCCTCTACCTGGGCAAGTTCGCCATCCGTCAGTTTGACATAAGGCACGTTCATGATCGGCTGCATCATGTCCCAGTCCCAGATGTCGTAGCCCGGCCT
>JAJZQR010000160.1 GCA_021806765.1 Chloroflexota bacterium
CCCACCGCGCCTCCGGCAGCCACCGCGGCCCCAGCAGCCACCGCCACGACCGCCGTCACCGCCACCACCGCACCGACCAGGCCGGCGGCATCCCCCACCGGCGCGGCCAGCCCAACGGCTGCCGGCACCGCAGTTCCCACCAAGGCAGCGTCACCCGTCGCCACCACCGAGGCCGAGACTGCCGGCCAAGAACTCTACGAGACCAACTGCGCAGCCTGCCACGGACCCAAGGGCGCAGGAGGCTTGAAGGTAGGGAACTCCACCTCCGCCAACCTCCAGTCGCCGCACCTGGAAACCCTGTACAACAACAACGATGCCCTCATAGCCCGGGCGATCCTGGAGGGCAAGGACCAGAAGGGGGACAACCTGGATACCGAGATGCCGCGCTTCCAGGGGAAGCTGACCCAGCAGCAGGTGAACCAGATCATCGCCTACCTGAAGACCCTCCATCAGTAGTAAGGTCAGTGGTGGCGTACTCCGGTTGCCGGAGTACGCCACCACCCGGCGCCTCTCCTAGTCCCATCTCCATTTCGCCATAATAACCCTAGACATTTCTCAGGTTTGCGACTATAATATCACCAAAGCTGACAGACTCATTGTCAGGGTTGACGCTTCGGTCCATCGGACCGTCCAACCGAGCGCCACCCGGTGGGAGTTGACGATGATACCTATCGAACGTTTCACGCAGCAGGCGCAAGAGTTGCTGGCCGGCGCCCAGCAGCTTCTGGATCAGATGCGCCACCAGGCCGTAGAACCGGAGCACCTGCTGCTCGCCATGATCGAACAGCCTGGGGGCCTCGCCTCCCAGCTCTTCCACCAGCTCGGGGTCGACGTGCAGGCCCTTCAGTACCAGCTGCGCAGCTGGCTGGAGCGCCAGCCCAAGATGCTGAGTGGCCCCGCCAACGGCCAGCAGCTCTACTTCACCGACCGCAGCCGCGTGGTGGTGGAGGGGGCCATGGCCGCTGCCAACAGCCGGGGCGACCAGTTCGTCGGTGTGGAGCACCTGCTGGCGGCCCTGGTGGTCCAGCGGCAGGGCACCGCCGCCGAGGTCCTTCGGAACCACGGCGTGACCCCCGAGAATCTGGGCAGAGCCCTCGAGTCGATCCGCGGAGGTGAGAAAGTGAACGACCCCAACGCCGAGGCGAAGTACCAGGCGCTGGAGAAATACAGCCGAGACCTGACCCAGATGGCCAGGGAGGGCCAGCTCGACCCGGTGATCGGCCGGGAGCAGGAGATCCTGCGGGTGATGGAGGTGCTGGTCCGGCGAACCAAGAACAACCCCGTCCTGATCGGCGAGCCCGGCGTGGGCAAGACCGCCATCGTGGAGGGGCTGGCCCAGCGGATCGCGGCCGGCGAGGTGCCGGAGCCGCTGCAGGGCAAGCGGGTGGTCGCCCTGGACATGGGCTCCATGGTGGCCGGCGCCAAGTATCGGGGCGAGTTCGAGGAGCGGCTGAAGGGAGTGATGGACGAGATCATCCGCCACAAGGGCGAGATCGTCGTCTTCATCGACGAGATGCACACCATGGTGGGGGCCGGGGCCGCCGAGGGCGCCCTGGACGCCGCCAACCTGATGAAGCCGGCCCTGAGCCGGGGGGAGCTGCACGTCGTCGGCGCCACCACCCTGGACGAGTACCGGGAGCACGTGGAGCACGACCCGGCCCTGGAGCGGCGGTTCGCGCCGATCTACGTGGACGAGCCCGACACCGAGGAAACCCTGGCGATCCTGCAGGGGTTGCGGGAGCGGTACGAGAGGCACCACGGCCTCAACATCGAGGACGAGGCCCTGGAGGCGGCCGTCAACCTGTCCGACCGCTACCTGACCGAGCGATACATGCCGGACAAGGCGATCGACCTGATGGACGAGGCCGCCAGCAAGGTGCGGCTGCGCCAGTTCGGGGTCGAGATGAAGCCGGAGGAGAAGGAGCTGCGGGTCAAGATCCGCAGCCTGCTCCAGGAAGAGGAAGAGGCGTGGCAGTCCAGGGAGTACGAGCGGGCGGCCAGGTCTCGCCAGGAGCGGCTGGCCCTGGAGAAGGACGCCGAGTCTCAGGGGGTCGATTCCCCGGAGCGGACCGCTTCGGTGACCCCCAGGGACGTGGCCGAGGTGGTCGCCCAGTGGACCGGCATACCGGCATCGCAGATCTACGCCGAGGAGGCGGAGAAGCTGCTCCACCTGGAGGAGGCGCTGCACGAGCGGGTGGTGAGCCAGGACGAGGCCATCGTCGCGGTGGCCGACGCCATCCGGCGGTCGCGCTCGGGTCTCGCGGACCCGCGGCGGCCCATCGGCTCCTTCCTGTTCCTGGGTCCCACGGGCGTGGGCAAGACCGAGCTGGCCAGGGCGCTGGCGGAGTTCCTGTTCAACGAGGATGATGCGCTGCTGAGGCTCGACATGAGCGAGTACATGGAGTCCCACACGGTCTCCAGGCTGTTCGGCGCGCCTCCGGGCTACGTCGGGTACGACCAGGGCGGACAGCTCAGCGAGGCCATCCGGCGCCGGCCCTACCAGGTGGTGCTGTTCGACGAGATCGAGAAGGCCCACCCGGACGTCTTCAACGCCCTGCTCCAGATCCTGGAGGACGGACGGCTGACCGACGGACAGGGTCGTACGGTCGACTTCCGCAACACGGTGCTGATCATGACCTCCAACGTGGGGACCGGCAGCGTGGTGATGAAGGGAGGCCAGCTGGGCTTCGCCACCCAGAGCGGCGAGGCGGAGTTCTCGGGCCACGAGGAGAAGGTGAAGGTCGAGCTGCTGGGGGCCCTGAAGCGGGCCTTCCGGCCGGAGTTCCTGAACCGGATCGACGAGATCATCGTCTTCCACAGCCTCGGTCGGGAGCAGCTGGAGCAGATTGTGGAGAAGATGCTGCGCAACCTGCGCGAGCGGTTGGCGGGGCGCTCCATGACCCTGGAGCTGACCGACGCCGCCCGTGATTGGCTGGTGGAGCACGGCTTCGACCGGAACTACGGTGCGCGGCCGCTGCGCCGGCTGATCCAGCGGGAGATCGAGAACAGCCTGGCCAGGAAGGTGCTGGCCGACGAGTACAAGGAAGGCGACAGGATCACCGTGGGCGTGGAGGAGGGCCACCTGGCTTATCTCCGGACGCCCGGGGCGAACCCGGTGCCCGTCCACGAGACGGTGGCGGCCTAGAATCACCACAGACAGACAGGGACTGGGCAGCAGGTGTGCTGCCCAGTCCCTGTCCATTTTCCCCTGGCGTTTCCTGACCTCAGCCTTGCTCCACTACACGAAAAGGGCCGGCCGCGCTTGGATCATGCCGTCCACTTTCGGCTTCCGTGACGTACCTGCCTGGACTGGTAGTTCCTTCATCGCCGGAAAGAGACCCTATTCCCACCCTGCATACTGTCTATCTCATCTCTACCCAGTTGAGCGACCCTGCGCGGGAAGGGAGACCATCCCGTCGGTGTTTGCGATCCTCTGTTGCTGCTCAAGCAAGTTGATGGCTTCGCGGACACGGTCAGAGATGTGGTTGCCCGTCCTCTCGTACCGAAGGAGACGGCTCGTTTGTATCACGAGGTCGTCAAGCGGAAGAGAGAAACTCTCCTCGACCACGAAGAGAGCGACTTTCCCCAACTCCTCGAGGGCTACCTCCTCAATTGGTCGAGGCTTCTTCCCTGGCTCAGGCCTACGAGCTGGCACCTGGTCAAAGGTCATGGTTGGCGTCCAAAGAAAGTCGCCCCTTCTCACAACCTGCTTCTCCCGCTCAGCCCAGCGGATCCCCCTGTCAACTACCGCAGCGATCTTACTTCCAGCTCGCTGGAAGCCCCAGCATCCGGCAACCACCGTAGTCACCCTGCCTATGTGCACGGGACTCTCTGCTTCCACGCACGCTGCAACTAGCGAAGGTACGATGCTTGTTGCCACCCATTCCTCGTAGAAGCTCTCAGGCGACCTCTGTCTCGGTAGCCGTGCCCCTTGATACGCCACCATGCGCGCTACAGCTCGTTGTACCTGAGGCTTCGGCACAGTCAGGGTGCGCGGACTTGGCCGATTCTCCTGCTTCGGCTCTCTTGTTGCTTTGGATATATCCTCAGTTAGGGCGCTGCCGCCATGCATCGCTGGCAGCACTCGTCGCGCCTGCTCGATGGCTTCAAGGACTCGCCGTGTCTCCCGATCCGGGTCTTTCACCCAGTCCTGTGACCAAATCCGATGGATCCGCCAGCCTTGGTCTTCCAGCAACTGCTGCCGCAAGCGGTCACGGTCTCTAGCAGTCTTCGATGAGTGATAGGTGGCGCCGTCGCATTCGATACCGAGGATGAATCGGCCCGGGTTCTTTTCGTCGACCACTCCAATGTCGATGCGGTAGCCTGAGCAGCCAACCTGTGGTTCGACCCTGAAGCCGCGTCTCCTGAGTTCATCCACGACCGCTTCTTCAAACGGAGACTCGGGGTCTCTTCCATCGATGCTCACAGCCCCATCGAGGGCACGCAGACCTTTCTGCGCGTACTCCATGTACCGAACCAGCATCTTCGCCCCTTCGCTAGAGCTGCCGGACAGATCGATTTCCTCCGGCCTCACTGAGGCTACAAACTTCACCTGGTTGCGGGCTCGGGTTACCGCAACGTTCAGACGGCGCTCGCCCCCAACGCGATTCACAGGACCAAAGGTAGAGGACATCTTGCCGTTGCCGTCCTTAGCGTAGCCCATGCTGAAAATGATCACGTCGCGTTCGTCGCCCTGGATCTCCTCCAGGTTCTTAATGAAGAAGGGCTCGTCCCTGTCCTCTTTGAAGAAGTCCTCCAGGTCCGACCGAAGCCGCCGCCTAGCCTCCCACTCCTGGTGGATCGCCAGCCATTGGGCGCTGCTGAAGGCGACCACTCCCAACGTCTCCTTAGGGCGTTGCTCGGCGTGCTCCACGATCAGGTCCACGACCCGTCGGGCCTCGATCCGATTGGTCCGGCTTCCGCCCCGATCGTAGATTCCGTCGAGAACGCGAATGAACTCAACGCCTCTATCCGGGGCATCTTGGTGAGAGCTCGGGAAGGTAACCAACTGGTTGCGATAGAAATACCGGTTGGAGAAGGCGATCAATCTCTCGTCCCGACTCCGGTAGTGCCATCGCAACATCACCGACGAAAGTCCCAGGGCTGCACACTGATCGAGAACGCTATCCAAGATCTCCCCATCTTCCGGGTCATCGTCATCGCCTGCATCGTCGAACCGAGCCTTGAAGAAGTCGGTGGGAGGAAGCTGCTTGCTGTCGCCTGCGACCACCAGTTGTCTTCCCCGGTAGATGGCTCCAACTGCGTCCTCGGGCAGTACCTGTGAGGCTTCATCGAAGATGACGAGATCGAACTGTATCCGGGCTGCATCCAGGTAGTTGCTGACCGAAAGGGGACTCATGAGCAAGCACGGCTTCAGGGTGAGCAGGAGATTGGGAATCTCCCTGAATAGACGCCGGATCGGCTTGTGTCGCTTGCGCTTCTGGATCTCGTGGTAAAGGATAGCGGGCTCCGACGATTTGACTCCGCCGACGTCTATGGCGGGTCGTCTGCTGAGGACAGCGTGCTTTACCCGCTGCGGGGCGATCCGCAGAGCTGTTTGATCGAGCGAACGGAAGTTCTGGATAGCCGCCTCGTGATTCGTTCCTCGAAAGCCGGCGAGTTCTGATACCTTGCTGTAGCGGTCATCCAGCCATAGCTGGTAGAACCTCTTCAGGAAGACATCGCCCCATGTCTCGGGTCTTGGTGCAAAACGTTCGATTTCCGCAACAAGACTTTCCAACCCCACGACGGCGCATTCATCGAGTAGGTGCTTGTAGTCGATCCATTCCTGGAGGCCGAGAAGGTTCGTCAGCCGTTCATCCAACCATTCGATGAGGGCGCTTAGAGGCGCGTGTTCGGGGGCACTTGAGACTGCCGTGAATGCTGAGGGATCAAAGACGGTGGCCACATAGTCGAGCTCCGCGTTAATCTCATCCAGGATCCTCTTGAACCCTGTGCGCCGTGCCTCGCTCGCCATCTCCATCGGTTCCTGCCCACTGGCCCGACTTACAAGCCCAGCGGGCGGGAGACCAGGCTCAAAGAGGCTTCTCACGTCCTGGGTCCACAAGAGGGCGGCGAGCACCGCTCGCCAGTCAGTGTCGAAATCGGCAAAGAAACGCCCGAAGTCCTTGAGCAGTGTTTCCCGCTCCGCGCTGAGACGATGGTCCATTTCTCGGATGCTGATCGCTTCAGCGACTCCATTGATCAGTTCAGCGACGGACCTGGCGTCAGGTTGTTTCAGAAGGGATCGAACACCGTCCTCTGCGGACCAGAAGTCGTTGAGCGCGTCGAGCCATGCTCTGGCGCCATCACGACTCGTTGCTGGGCTTGCGCCGCAGGGTACGAGCTTGTCGACGGCAGTGTAGTAGGCGAGGCTTTGGATGGCTGCAGTTAGACTGCGGAGAGCACTGGTCACCAGTTGGTGCGGGCTCTTTAGCGGGACCAACTCAGATCCGCCGACGAGCAGGACACTTGCGAAGGCGGCAGGAAGTTGGCCGCCGAACTCGTCCAGCACAGCCAGTGTAGTGTCAACGCTGGCAATTATCGCATCCCAGTCGGTATCCCCTCCCATGTACGCGTGATGTTTAGCGAAGGCCTGATTAAGCTCGGCCTCATGCTCGTGCAACCAGGCTTCGTGCCGATGGACCTCTCGAGCCAGCGACACCAGAGAATGAGCCTCCTGCAGTGTCGGCTTCACGTGGGATTTGTTCAGGGCTTTCAGCCGTCCCATGTCCTGCCAATAGGACGGTCTGAAGATCCGCAGGGCGGAGGTATAGTGCGCGGCGAACCGTTCAGCCATGGCTGGAGCTTCTTCGATGAGCCTATCGTCGTAGAGGCCACGGAGCTTGGCACCGTGAACCCGGAAAAAGCTGCTATGCTCCCGGGCTTCCACAGCCAGACGGCGGGCCGAAATCGCCGAGCCTCGATCCAGCCATTCTCTCAGTGGGCGGGGGTCTTGGAGAAGCACACCTACTGCAGTAGCTGCGATGGAGGCATCTTCCAGCGCAGAGGGGGACAATAGTCCGGCGCAAAGGGCCATCGATGAAGCTGCGGACGCAATGGTATCCAACGCATTGATGACTTGGTTAAGCAGGGATTCCAGCTTATTGCGTTCTCTGCTTGCTGTTTCTCTCGACTCATCTATTGATGCGCCGAGAGGTCGAAGAGCTGCGCCGGCTTTGCTCGTTAGGCGTTGGTGAAGGTCCAGAAAATCAACTGTAAGAATCTGCTCATTGTACGCAGCCAGCAGATTCTTGCGCCGCTGGTGGTACTGAACAGCTTGAGCGAGGTGAGCACGAGCAGATTCCAGTACGGGAGCTAGAGTTGTCGACGTGAACCAGTCGGCAGGAGGCACCGGGTTCTTGGCTAGGAGCGCGAGAACTCTGTCCAGCCGACCCAATTCCTGCACGGTAGCAGGCGGTTCCAGTCCGATGGCCACGGCGACCTCGGCACCTTCAGCCTCAGCATCCCTGACGTTCCCTCTTAGCTTCTCAAATCGCGAGCGTATCTCTGCTTGCCGCTGCAACGAGAATGCGTTCAGCTTGCAGCCGCGCCAGGGGTGATGGGCATGGTTCAGCACTACGTGACCAACCGTACTGAGGCGGCCCACGCAATCAAGCCACTTGGCAAGCTGAGTTGAGGTAGCTGCATCTACTCCGGAAAGCGTAAAGGGGAGATCAGGGACGGACTTGCGCCAGGCAACTTCGCCATGAGCGCGGAAAGCAGAGATACCGAGGGTGTTGCCGTCGTCGTGTAAGGCTCTTACGTAATCGTTCAGAGCCATCCTACGCAGAGCCAATTGCTCCAGGGCAATTTGAGCATTGGGATCTAACCGGCCCGGCTTGGAGTCCTCGAGGGCCTCGGCCAACTGGTCGATGACGGCCTTCTTCTTAGCCTTATGGTCATGCAGCTTGAGACAGACGGAGTCAAGCCCGCATTGTGCAAGTCGTCTGTAAACCACCTCCAGGGCGGCCATCTTCTCGCTGACGAACAGCATGCGCTTGCCCTGCGCCAGGGACTCCGCGATCAAGTTGGCGATGGTCTGGCTCTTACCAGTTCCTGGAGGACCCTGAATAATGAGGTTGACTCCGCGAGTTGCCGCTGCCAGAGCCTCTAGCTGACTACTATCGGCGTTGAGGATGTGAAATGTGCTGGCCGGCGTGATCTTCTCGTCCAACTCTTCCACCGTTGGGAGGTCTGCAGGTACCGGTGGAAGAGCGCCGGAATCGCCCCCGATGGCACGAATGAGGGGGTGGTTAGCCATGAGACTGGCATTCGCCTGTAAATCCTGGTACATGGCGAGTTTCAAGAAGGAAAAGCACGCCAAGTAAGCATCCTGGACCACACGCCAGGAACGCTGCGGCCGGATCGTTCCGGCTATCTGCTTCAGCAACTGTGCAAGGTCGAGATCACCGCCGTTTCCCTCAACGTTGGGCAACTCAATGCCGAAGTCCCTCCTCAGCCGCTCGACTAGGGTAGGGTTGAGAACGATCTCTTCGTCCTCAAGCATTGATAGCTGGAAGGGATCCAGAGCGGTGTCTCTTTGTAGAGTCACTGGAACCAACAGCAGGGGTGATCGGAGTGTGTCCGGGCTGTTCTCGAACTCCTTCCACTCGAGCAAACCGAAGGCAACGTACATTGTGTTCACGCCCTGCTCTTCCATAGAGCCACGCGCCCGTAGTCTGAGACGATACAGAACGGCTTTGTGCTTGCGCGGATCTCCATCCGGCCGCACTTCGCCTGGTCGCAAAGGCACTCTCGCGAATCCTGGAATGGATGGAGAGAGTTCAGTACCGACCGGTGTTTGCTCCATGGTCGCGCCAGATGGTGCAGGGAAATCTACTAACTCGGGATCAGATTCGTCCTCTGGGGACAAAGGGAAGGTGAGTGTTTCCTCTTGGTTGACGAGTTGATCGAAGAGAGTAAGAAAGTGGGGCTCGACTAGGTGGAGAGTACTGGTCTTTGTTGCCCGGAAGTTGATCAGAGAATTCCGTGAAGTCAGGTCCAGCAGACGCCGTCGCCATTGGTCGATTCGCCCCAGAACATCAGGATCCTGAGGAGACTGAGCTGCTTGCACTTCTTGACTCCACTAAGACTGGGATGGGAAAGAGCGACGCACCGCCAGGTACTTCTATATGATAGTCGTTGCCTCCACGTATGTCTAATGACAATTTGCTTGACAAACTCTCGCACAACGACTACAGTCATATTGTCCCGTGTGGGATGAAATCGCTACCCCCCCAGTCGCTTAGCGGCTGGGCGCGAGGCCGCCTTCGGGCGGCCTCTGCTTTTCTGGAGCCCCCTTGGAGAAGACCGCTCATCGGCCGAAGACCAACGTCTACATCGACGGCTTCAACCTGTACTATCGGGCCTTGAGGGGCACACCCTACAAGTGGCTCGACCTGAGCAGGTTGTGCGGACTCGCCCTCCCCAAGAACGAGATCCACCGTATCCGCTACTTCACTGCCTTGGTGAAGCCACGGGCCGGCGACCCGTCACAGTTGGAGAGGCAGCAGGTCTACCTCCGCGCTCTGAAGACGATCCCGAACCTGACCGTCCACCGGGGGCACTTCCTCGAGTCTGTGGTTTCGATGCGCCTCGCCAATCCCCCGACCGAGGGCTCCCCCTACGTAAGGTGCTGAAGAGCGAAGAGAAGGGTTCGGACGTGAACATCGCCACCTATCTGCTCGTCGACGCCTTCGACAAGGACTTCGAGACCGCTGTGGTCGTGTCCAACGACTCCGACCTGGAGGAGCCGATACGGATGGTGCGTGAGAAGTTCGACCTTCCCGTAGGTCTCCTGAACCCCAGCGAGAAGCCCAGCCAGGCCCTTCTCAAAGTCGTGGCGTTCTACAAGGAGATCAGAAAGGGCCTGCTAGAGGCTAGCCAGTTCCCCAATGAGATCGAATACCGCGGCCGTCGCATCGTGAAACCGGCAAGATGGTGAGGGTGGCCCAGGACGAACGACTAAAGTCGTTACTACAGAGCAGCACTACGGCAGCCCGGTCGGCAGCCCCTGCCGCGACCTCCCCAGCTCGGTCAACTCCGCCCACAGCTCCTGCGGTATGGGATGAGTGGCCAGCTCCAGGGTCTGCCGGATGCGCTCGGGTCGCGTCATGCCCACCACCGTGGAGGTGATCCGTGGGTCGCGCAGGGAGAACTGCAGCGCCGCCGCGGCCAGCGGGACGCCATAGCGGTCGCAGGTGGACTGTATCCCGCGAACCCGCTCCACCAGGAGGGGCGAGGCCTCCCGATACCGGAACCGGGCGAAGGCATCGGGCCCCTTGGCCAGTATCCCGCTTCCGTAGGGTGCGGCGTTGAACAGCGCGATCCCCCGCGCCTGACACAGCTCCAGCAGCGGCTCCGCCTCGCGGTCCAGCAGGTTGAAGCGGCTGTGGTTCATCACCACCTCCATCACACCGAGCTCCACGAATCGAGCGATGATGCCGATATCCCCGGCGCCGACGCCCAGATGCTGGATGACCCCCTCCTCCTTCAACCGCACCAGGGTCTCCAGCGCCCCGCCCTTGCGGGTAACCTCTTCGAAGGTGGTTGTCTCGGGATCGTGGAGGAGGCACAGCTGGAGCCTGTCCAGCCCCAGGAGGCGGAGGCTGCGCTCCACGCTTCGGCGCATCTGGTCCCCACTCCAGTCGCCGGTTCGGGGGTCACGATCGGCCTTTGTCTCCAGCACCATCCCTTCCGGCAGCCCACCCCGCTCACGCAGCACCGCGCCGATGCGCCGCTCCGACGTCCCGTTGCCGTAGATGGCGGCGGTGTCGATGAAGTTGAAGGGACCGTCCAGCCAGGCCCGGACGGTGTCCAGGGCCCTCTCCTCCGGGACGGTGTAGCTGAAATCGTCGGCCATATCTCCCAAAGGCGCGGTACCCACGCCTATAGCTGTCACACGGAGGCCCGTCTTCCCCACGGGCCGCTTCTCCAAAACGCTGCCGATGCCATCCACGGACATGACTGCCTCCCAGAAGGAAACAGGAGATCGGGCTCCGTTGCCTCCTTCACTCGATGCCATAGAACCGCCTTGCGTTCTCCCCCAGGACCATCCCCCTCTCCGACTCACTGAGCCCCGACAGGCACTCTTGCAGGGCGTCAAAGACCCGGCTGTAGGAACTCGCCAGCAGGCAAACCGGCCAGTCGCTTCCGTACATCACCCGGTCCACCCCGAACAGCTCCAGGGTCCTCTCCACATAGGGCTTGAGATCCGCCGGCTTCCAGCGGCCCCAGTCCGCCTCGGTGACCATCCCCGACAGCTTGCACATGATCTGCGGGAAGCGAGCGGCCCGGGCCATGACTGCGGCCCAGTCGTCGAACTGCCCGGCGGCGATCCCCGGCTTCCCGATGTGGTCGATGACCATGGGCAGCTCCGGCACGGCCTCGGCCGCCCTGGGAATGTACTGCCAGTTGGGCTCCTTGGGCAGCAGGTCGAAGGGGATCCCGCGCGCCTCCAGCTCCCGGAGCCCCCGAAGCACGTCGTCTCGCACGATCCAACCAGCATCCGGCTCGTCGTGCCACTGATGGCGAACCCCCTTGAACTTCGGATGACGCCGCAGGGAATCCAGCAGCTCGCCGACCCCGGGATCTGTCAGATCCACCCAGCCGACGACGGCTGCCACCCACGGGTGCGCCTCGGCGATGTGCAGGAAGTCGCGAGTGTTCTCCATCGACGAGTAGCTCTGCACCAGAACGGTCTGCTGAACCCCCACTTGGTCAATCAGGGGCTTCAGATCCTCGGGGGTGTAGTCCCGGCGGAGGAGATCCATCTCGGGCGGCAGTCGCAGTATGTCGGAGACTTTGCTCTGCCAGAAATGTTGATGAGCGTCGACGATCCTCACAGCTCCCCCCTGCGGCCGTTCTTGCGTCTCACGTTATTGGGTGGCGGCCGAAGGCCGCCACCCAATAACCCCCCCTCATCACCTACTACTTGTACAGCAGAGGTGCGATCTCCTTGGAGTCTATGTTGGTCTTGTCGTACCAGAAGAAGCCGGTGTCGATAGTCTTGGGCAGCGTCTC
>JAJZQR010000161.1 GCA_021806765.1 Chloroflexota bacterium
ATCTAAAGAGGAGGTGGCCGGCCTCGGTAACATTATCATTTGAGGGAACTACTCCAAAATCAGCCCTCTCGGTAACATTTTCATTTGAGTTGACACGCACTTTGCCAGTGGACCAATCCGCAGCGAAGGTATAGGACTGCATGCCACTAATCTCAATGCTCGTGAACATTCGATCCCAAGATTGCATCACAAGCTTGCTGGTTTCCTCGATCTCCTTTGGGCCTACTGAGTGGCCAAAGAACAGAGCATAGTCGCGCTGATGGTCCTTCACATGCTCCAGCAACCTGTTCGGGTTCCACTCAGCACGAGCAAACCTGCGCACCTCGGCCGCAAGCGTCCTGTCAGATATAGCCGCGATCTGACGCTCTCGTTCATCCCTTCGCGTCCTGGCATCTTCCCACTGCTTCTTCATTCGCTCAGAGATGGCGCTCCGATCAATTGTCGCCGCCTTCCACTTCTTGGCTTCTTCCTCGCCGAGTATATCACGCAGGCTCCGCTCGTACCGCATTGTGCCCCACCGAGCAGAACGGCCCCGCCCAACCATGTCCTTCAGGTCGAATTCTCCGGCTTTCCAAGCAGCGTACTTAGCCGGGCCCATCATCTCACGTTGCACCATCTCTGGCTGGCGAGCAAACCAATCGACGCCCTTCTCAACCTGAACCCGAGTCTCAGGAATACCCTCGATTCCTAGCTCTTCCCAAGTCTTCGTAACTGGTGAAGCGGAGCACCTTCCGTTTACGTGATCATCCAGCTGTTCATCGAGCCGGTGGAATGTGCCATGCATGGCAATGCAACTCATACAGGTTCTACGATCTAGGGCACTGTGCCAGATCCAGCCCTTCACTACATCGCTGTTGGCCTGGTAGCTCCGCAGACTCGCCGTCCGATAGCTCCGCAATATCTCCGTGCGGCTTATTGTCAACGCCCGTACGAGGTTCCCACCCAGCTCCTGCCGGATAAGCCGCGCCACGGTACGCGGATTCAGACCTGTGGCTACCCCAACGATGAGCGTCTTCTTTACTGCGGTACCGGCTTCACCTGGAAGCTCGTTAAGCAGATCACTTAGCGGCGAGCCATCGCTCGTATTGCCCACCAGATCCTCAACAGCCGATCTTGGCAACCTTGCCCAGGTTGCCGTCACTGCAGCTGCCGGCGGCAGCTGCATCTGTGCCAATCCTGCCGCATGCTGCCCCGCCATATCCACCACATCGGATTGTGCCGAGGTAATCTGCTGACCCGCGTAGCGTGCGAAGTCGGCTATCTCCTGCTCAATCTGGACCTGGAGTGTTTGGAAGTCGCAACCCCCGCCCCGATGAATAGGGGACTGAAACCCACGGGGTCCGGGGCAACCACCGGGGGTTGCCCCTACGGCACAACCCCCGCCTCCTCTACACCCATCGGTCGCAGCCGTTGACGCCCGCCACCTCATCCACTACAATCCACCTCGCAGCCCGCGCTCTTTCCCATGGTTTTCCCTTCGGTCGATCCCTTTCCCTGGCCCGACCCGGCGCCGCGTGCCGAGTTCGACCATACATGGAGGCGGAGATGCCGGTCCCGGATACCGAGCTTCAGGCCGTCCAGCTGGGGGCCCTCCTCCACGACGTGGGGAAGCTGTACCAGCGCGCCGGCCTCCAACCCTCCGGGAGCTACGCCGCCTTCTCCACCGGCGACTACGGCCCCCACGGCACCCACGCAAAGTGGTCCGCCGACTTCGTGGAGCGCCACGTCTCCGGCCGCTGGCCCCTTCGCCCCCACGACCTGCTCACCCACCACCTGTCGATGCCACCCTCCCGCACCGCCCGGCTGATCGCCCTGGCGGACCGGATGGCGGCGGGAGAGCGGGAGGGCGACGATAGCCCTGGCGCTCGACCACCCTGGGAATCGCAGCTGCTCTCCATCTTCACCCGGCTGAGGGTCAACCCCGACCAGCCCCAACGGGAGGGCTACCACCGGCTCGCCCCGCTGGAGCTGGAGCGGCAGGTGCTCTTCCCCCGCCCTGAACGGCTCTCGCCGGAAGAGTGCGGGGCGGGCTACCTCCGGCTGTGGCAAGGGTTCGAGAGCGACTTCTCCCGTCTGGCCCAGACCAACTTCGAGGGCTACCTGGAGGCCGCCTACCACCTCCTCCAGCAGTACGGATGGTGCGTCCCCTCCGCGGCCTACCATCAGATCCCCGACGTCTCCCTCTTCGATCACTCCCGGCTCACCTGCGCCATCGCCTCCTGCCTGCATCTGGGCGAGCTGAACGACGCCCGTCTGGAGGCGCTGCTGGCCTGGCCGCCGCGAGCGGAGCGCCGCGATCCGCTTCTGCTGCTGGTGGGCGGCGACATCTCGGGACTCCAGGATTTCCTCTACACCATCGCCGCCAAGGGGGCCGCCAAGACCCTGCGGGGCCGCTCCTTCTACCTGCAGCTGCTGGCGGAGAGCGCCGCCCGTTTCCTGCTCCGCCGCCTCGGGCTCGCCACCCCTAACGTCCTCTACTGGGGTGGGGGCCACTTCTACCTCCTCGCTCCCTTCTCCTCCGCGGGCGCGCTGGAGGAGGCGGCCGCGGAGCTGGAGGAGCGGATGCTGGGCATCCACGGCGGCGATCTGGCGCTGGCAATCGGCCACATCCCCCTCTCGGCCGAGGACTTCGAGGGCGAGCGCTTCGCCGTCAAGTGGTCCGAGGTGGGGATGGAGATCGGCAAAGCCAAGAACCGCCGCTTCGGGCGGGTCCTCCGCCAAAGCTACGAGCCCCTCTTCGCCCCAACCGGCACGGGCGGGTCGGGTGATCGATGCTTCGCCTGCCACGCCGACCTCCCAGAGCCCGCGCAGGGAGAGGATGCCCGCTGCCCGGCCTGCGAGGGGATGGCTCACCTCGGGGAACAGATCGCCCGAGCAGCGGCGGAGCCCTCCACGCTGCTCTCCGTGGGGGCCCGCCGCCCCGCCGGCGTCCTCTCCTGGTGGCAGAAAGCGCTGGGGCGCTTCGACTGCTGGTGGCAGTTCGGCGCGGGCGAGCCCGACGCCATCCGTTACACCCTCAATCGCACCGATTTCGTCCCCGCCGGGGCCGACGGCTTCCGGTGGATGCCGTCGGTGGTGCCACTCAAGGGCGAGCCCGGCAGGCAGGCGACCAGGGACTTCGGCGACATCGCGGCGGACTCCCTGGGGGTCGAACGTCTGGGGGTGCTACGGATGGACGTGGACAATCTGGGAACGCTGTTCGCCTCGGGTCTCGGCCGGGGAGCAACGGCTTCCAGGGTCGCCAGCCTGTCGTCGGCGCTGCGGATCTTCTTCGAGGGATGGGTCAACCGGCTCTGCCTGGAGGTGGAGGTGAGCCGGGAGATGGTGCCCACGGGGGCGGCCCCGAGGAGGGGCCTGCTATACGGGGTCTACTCCGGGGGCGACGACCTCTTCGTGGTGGGGGCGTGGGACCGGATCCCCCTGCTGGCACGGCGGATCAGGGCCGATCTGGGGGAGTTCGCCGCAGGAAGCCCGGCGGTAACCATCTCCGCGGGGATAGCCGTGGTGGATCCCCGTCTGCCCCTCTATCAGTCGGCGGGCATGACGGGGAAGGCCCTGGAGACGGGCTCCAAGGGGTACCGCCGCCCGGACGGCAAGGAGAAGGACGCTGTGACCCTATTTGGGGAGACCCTGGGGTGGGAGGAGTTCGAGCCCGTCCGCGCTCGGGTGGAAGAGCTGGCGCGGCTGGTAGGGCGCGGCGCGGGGGGCGGCCGGCTGCCCAGGACGCTGCTGCCGCTGCTGGGTTCCCTGCACGCCATCTACCGCCGGGAGGCCGCGGCGCAGGCCGGGGACGGGGGCATCGACCGAGAGCGGCTGTACTACGGCCGCTGGATCTGGATGTCAGCCTACGGCCTCGATCGGGCTCGGGATAGGGCGAGGGACCAGCAGGCACGGGCCGCCCTGGCAACCATCCAGAAGCAGTTGGGTGAGCCGGCCGGCATCTACTACCTGGGGCTGGTGGCCCGTTGGGCCGAGTACCTTACCAGGTCGAGGGAGGTGGAAAAGCGATGAGCGAGTACAGGCAGGGTCCTGCCCCTTATCGGGGCGGGGCGCCGAGGTTCGGGCAGGGCACACCGCCGCCCAGACCGGAGTTCCAGCCGCCCACTCCGCAGCAGATCGAGGCGATTGTAGTGCAGGGGGACGCCAGGACGCTGGTGGAATCGGCCCAGAGGCTCGGAACGGCGCTGGCCCAGAGGGGGCTCACCACCAGCCAGATCCGTGGGATCTTCGGGACCGTGCGGCAGATCCAGATGAAATGGCCGGGGGGCGCCGGGGAGACCGAAGCCAGGGCTGCCGTGCGCCAGTTGCTGCTGCTGAAGCCGAAGCTGGCATACCAGGCCAGCCGCGACAACGACCGAACGGGCGCCGTCAACGACCTGCAGAGGGTGCTGGTCCCTGCCATCGACCTGGTGACCACCCGCGAGCAGTTCAACCACCTGGTGGACTACTTCGAGGCGATCCTTGCCTACCACAAGGCTGCGGGCGGCAGGGACGACGATAGGAGGAGGTAAGCATGGCCGGCAGCGAAATCACCCTCCTGGGGCGGGCTTTCATCCGAGGGTCGATCCTGGCGGAGACCGGGCTGCATATCGGGGGCGGCTCCGGCGGTCTCGCCATCGGTGGCATGGATAACCCGGTTGTACGCGATCCCCTGACCAACCGGCCCTACATACCCGGCTCCTCCCTGCGCGGCAAGATGCGCTCCCTATCGGAGAGGGCCCTCGGACTGCCCCAGAACTACCCTATCTCCCAGGTCACCATACACGCCTGCAGGACGGCGGAGGAGTATCGCGAGTGCGCGGTCTGCCACGTCTTCGGGGTGCCGGCTCAGTCCTGGTCCGGCCAGACCCGCCTTCTCGTCCGGGACGTGCCGCTGGAGGATGGCAGCGCCCGGCGGCTGGAGGAGGCGAGGACCGACCTCCCCTACACTGAGGCGAAGTGGGAGGTTGCCATCGACAGGGTCACCTCGGCGGCGACTCCCCGACAGATGGAGAGGGTGCCCGCCGGGGCCGTCTTCGGTCCCATGGAGATGAGCTTCGCCCTCTACGAGCCGGCGGACGTACAGCGCTTCGCCCTGGTGCTGCGGGCCATGCAGCTGCTGGAGGAGGACTATCTGGGCGGCCAGGGCTCCAGAGGCAGCGGCAAGGTGGCCTTCCAGAGCCTCTCCCTCACCTGCAGGGCCGGGGACGACTGGGCGGAGATGTCGACCTGGTCCACCGGGGAGGGTGCGGCCACCTTCTCCCTGAAGGAGTGGAGCGAGAAACCGGAGATGGCGAAAGGGTTGGAGCGCTGGCTGTCCTCCCGCCTCCACCTGGCTTAGTAGGGATCGGTGGAAGCGCAGAGGTTCTACCAGCTACGGCTCGCCTCCCCCCTGCACCTGGGTGAGCGAGGGATCGGCATGGAGGAGGCGGGGCAAACCGTGCCTTCGGACACCCTCTTCTCGGCCCTCTGCTGGGGGCTGCGAGAGGTGGAGGGTACCGGCTGGCTGGAGGAATTGCTGGATTCCTTCCTTCGAGGGACTGCGCCCTTCCTGCTCACCTCCACCTTCCCCTGGGCCGGCGACGTGCGCTTCTTCCCCCGCCCGATGCTCCCTCTGCCGGATCCCGGCCAGGAAGAGGTCCCTTCCCAGCCTGCCGCCACGCCACATCATCGGCGGCTAAAGGGGGTCACCTTCGTCTCCGAGGGGATCTTCCGGAGATGGCTGGCGGGAGAAAGCCTCATCCGGGAGGCAGCGGAGGCGAACTTCCTCTCGGGCGGGCTTTGGATATCGAGCGCCGAGCGGGCGAAGCTGCCCGACGGCCCGGAAGAGGTCTGGACGAGCGCTCCCCCGGTGCCCCACGTGGCGTTGGATCGGGTCACGGGCGCCAGCGCCCTCTATCACGTGGGCGAGCTTCGTTACGGCGAGGGCTGCGGCCTCTGGTTCGGCGTCCGCTGGGGCGAGACCGGCTGGCAGGAACCGGTAGAGGCAGCCCTCTCCTGCCTGGGAGAGGCCGGGATCGGTGGCGAGAGGTCGGCGGGGCGGGGGCAGTTCCAGTGGGAGCAGCAGCAGGGCGAATGCCTTCCCGCGCCGTCGTCGCAAGCCCGCCGGGCCGTCACCCTATCCCTCTATCATCCGACACGTCTGGAGGTGGCGGGTGGCTCCCTGGACGACGCTGGGTACCGGCTGCGGATACGGCGAGGGTGGTTGGGCTCCCCTGAGGGACAAGGATGGAGGAGTAAAGCCGTGCGGATGCTGGCGGAGGGCTCCGCGATCGACGCCGCCGCGACGGGCAACCTGGCCGACGTCACCCCTGAGGGCTTCACCGCCCACCGGGTGTACCGGTACGGACTGGCCTTTCCGGTCGGGTTGGGGGTAGAGAAGGATGGCTGAGGCCCCTCTGTGCACCAGCCGGCAGGTCACCCTGGAGATCCTGTCGCCCCTCCACGTGGGGTCCGGCTCGGGTCCGCTGCTGGCCGACTACGACTTCGCTCTGGAAGACCGTTTGGTGTGGGTGATGGACCAGGGCAAGCTGCTGGAGCAGTACGACGACGAGGAGCTACGACACGGCGTACCCGAGGTCCGGCTCTCCCAGCGGCTCGGACCCGGCCGCTACCACTCCTGCGCCGCCTACTCCCTGCCGGTCCAGGGCGCGGTAGGCAACGAGATCCTCCCCTGCGTCAAGAGTGTGGAGGGCTATCCCTACCTGCCGGGTAGCTCCGTCAAGGGGGCGATGCGAAGCGTGGTCGGTTGGGCAGCCTCCAGAGAGAGCGGGTTAGCGCCCAGCCCTGCCGAACTAGGGTCTAGTCCCAAGTACGCGGGTGCCCAGTGGGAGCGGAGGATCTTCGGCCGGTCTCCCAACTACGACCTGATGCGCGCCCTGCTGCTGCAGGACACGTCCCCGGCTCCGCTGGAGCAGTTGGAGCTGGCCCTGGTGTCCATCTACTCACTAAGGGGAGGCGAACTGCTGTCCAAGGGGCCGGGCTACCGATTCTCGGTGGAGGCGCTGAAGCCGGGGACCCGCCTAGACTGCCGCCTGAGCCTGGATCGGTACGTCCTCGGCCATCCTCATCTCGGGCTGACGGAGAGGGCCGGGTGGCTGGAAGGGCTGGCCTCCATCGCCCGCGAGCGGGCAAGAGAGTTGATCGCGGGAGAGAAGGAGTTCTACGCCGCCTGCCACCTTCGTCCACTCCAGCAGTTCTACGACCGATTGGAAGATAGAGCCGCCGGGCTGAAGGAGAACCAGTTCCTGCTGCAGATGGCCTGGGGAACGGGTTGGAGTGCCAAGACCCTGGGAAGGACGCTATCCGGGGCAGGGACCTTCGGGGAGGTACGGGACCGCTACCGGCTGGGCCGGCCGGGCGCGCCCTTCCCTAAGAGCCGGCGGCTGGTGGAGCGAGGAGGCGTTGCCACCGAGCCGATGGGCTGGGTGGAGGTGACGCTGTGACCGTGCTGTTGCTGGCCAACGTGGGCCTTCGGGACCTGTTGTACAGAGGTGACCTCATCGACCCCGCGCGAATTCGGGGAGAGGCGCTGCTTCGCGACTTCAGTTCGGTGGCCGGCGAGATCACCCTCCCAGTGCTGATGCCCCTCGTCCAATACGTTCTGGATCGACACCAGAAGGTCCAGGTCACCCTCTTCGCGACAGACCAACCGATGGGAACCCCGGCAGCCGAACGGGATCGAGACACCCTCTACCTGGCGGAGATAGCCAAGAGGGTGCTGGATAGCCGCTTCTCGCCAAGGGACTGCCAGGCTTCCGCAAGGAAGATCCGTGAATCTAACCCGCACCTGTACGACGACATGCTCACCTTCTTTCGCGAGCGACTCCCGTCGGAGGAGGCTGGCGTCAGGGAGATGGAGGGATGCTACGTAGGTATGGTCGGGGGGACTCCGGCGGCAAACACCGGCCTCATGCTGGCGGCCATAGAGAGATTTGGGGATCGCTGCCGTACCCTCTACCTGCCGAAGGGGGAGCAGCGGCCGATCCAGATGGACATCGGAAGTCAGATCCAGAGCAACCTGACCAAACGCGTGGCGGCCGAATGGCTGAGATCCTGCGCCTTTGTAGAGGCCCTGCCCCTCCTGAAGGAGATGGATGCCCCAAGATGGGTGACCGGGGTGGTGCAGTACGCGGCCGCCAGGTACCACTTCGATTTCGACCTGGCCTCCGCGGCCTTGGAGGATATGGCCATCCCGGCCACCGCCGGTAACCGGGATGCCAGGGAGCGCTGCCGCCGATTGGGCGAAGACCTGTCGGCCCTGCGGAAGAACGAACTACCGGCCCTGATACGGGAACTGCACTACAACGCCCAAACGGCCCATCGTCGGGGAGAATACGCGGCCTTTCTGGGGCTGGTGTTCCGGTTCCACGAAGCAGTGCTCCGATACATCGTCGAGGAAGCATACCCGGGCCTCTCCACAGACGTGAAGCGGAAGGCCGACAAGGAGCGATTCCGGAAAGAGCTGACGAAATGGTCGGGTCTGGTCGACTATCTGGCCAGTCAGGAGGTGGACGGACAACCCCTCGACTATCGCGAGCCAACCGTCAGGGTGCTGGAGGCCATGGTGCGGTACCTGTGGGAGCGCGGACAGATACCGGTTGAGCAGGACAGACGGGGGCAGTTCCAGAGCGCCTACGACCGGCTGACCCGGTTGAGAAGGCTTAGCCAGCTGCGCAACAACAGCGCGATCGCCCACGGTTTCGAGGGGGTGTCCGAGAAGCGGATCCTCGATGAATATGACAGGGGCGGCGGGGCTGGGCATCCCCTGGAGGACATGGCCACGGCCCTGGAGGCGCTGGGGATCCCCCTGGGAGGAGACCCCTTCGAGAAAGCAGCTAGATTGGCGCTGGAGGGGCTGAAGTAGTGGGCCCCGAATCGCAGCACCCCGCGCTCCAGTTCGCCTCCTACCGCTTCCTGCTGAAACCGCTGGAGCCGATCTACCTGCCCCCCAACGCGGGCAGCACCCTGCGCGGCGCCTTCGGCGCCGCCTTCAAGCGCACGGCCTGCTTCCAGAGAAGCCGTCCTCCCGACAGTTGCGACGGCTGCTCGGTAGCCCACCAGTGTCCCTACGGCTACATCTTCGAGACCCGACTTCCCCCCGACTCGGAGGTACTGCGCTCCCAAAGGGAGATACCCCACCCCTTCGTCCTGGAGCCTCCCCTGACGCCACCTCCGGTGTACGGGCCGGGCTCCACCCTGGAGTTTCGGGCCATCCTGGTGGGCCGGGCCATCGCCTACCTGCCCTACTTCGTCCTGTCCTTCGTCCAGCTGGGCAGCGTCGGCGTCGGCAGGGGACGGGGCCGATTCGAGGTAGAGGAGGTGCGAGCCGAGCACCCCATCACCGGTCGCTTGGAATTGATCTACCAGGAGGGCTCGCTGCGCCCCTGCTCCGCCGACCTGACGGCCACTTACACCGACCTCCTGCGGATCTGCAGCACGGTCGATCCTCGGCGCCTGACGGTGCGCTTCCTCACGCCCACCCGACTGGTGTCCGAACAGAAACTCGTGACCAACCCCTCCTTCGCGGTGTTGGTCCGTTCCGCCCTACGGCGGCTATCCTCCCTCAGCTACTTCCATGGCGGCCACCGATGGGAAGCCGACTATCAGGGGATGGTAGAGACTGCCGAGCAGGTGGAAACGGTCGACTCCGATCTGCGATGGGTCGACTGGGAACGCTACTCCAGCCGGCAGGACGCCCGCATGAAGCTGGGGGGCGTAGTTGGGTCATCAACCTACCAGGGACCTATCGCTCCTTTCTTGCCGCTCCTGCTGGCTGCCGGCACCGTGCACCTGGGCAAAGCCTGCACCTTCGGCAACGGTCGGATGCAGGTTACCTGGTAAGGCAGCCTCTGCCTTCCACCGTACCCTCAATCTGGGCCACCATGCCGCCGAAACCGGCCGAACTGGTTACCATAACCGTCAGGATGTGCTATGCTACCCAGTAGCATCAGCAACTCTCGGGATCCATTGCCGATCTTCAACCTCCATCCCATTCTCTAACAGGTAAGCAGCGGCAATGCTCTACGGGCTCTCACAGCCGAGACCCCTCTGGCCGGTCATCCTCATGGCGGCCATTGTGGCCGCCCTTGCCCTGCTGTCCCTTTCGACCCTGTCCATCTCTCCGGTCCTTGGAGTACAGGCAAACCCCCTGGAGGATGGTTCGCAGAGGCTCACCTGGGTCATGCCCGGTGGTTACGGCTACGAGGCCGGCCTCCGCTCCGGCGACGTCGTCCGGCTGCTCCCCCAACCGGCCGGTTCGACCGCCTGGGGAGCTGTCCAGATGATGGAGGGTAGTCGAGCAGGCCAGGTGGTGCCCTTGATCAGGCGTTGGCCCGCCATCGCCGACCTCGTGCTGTTCGTCCTGGGATTGGAGTTCCTGCTGGCCGGCCTGATCGTCTACCGGCGAGCCTCGGACAGGCCAGCAGCCCACCGCTTCGCCGTTCTGGCCGGGGCCTGCGCCGCCACCTTCGTGGCCTTCCCCGCCATCGGCAACGGGCACCCCTGGGCCCTGGCCCTGGAGTGGTTCGGCTCCAAGATAGGGATGGCGGCCTTCGCCCTCTTCTTCCTGAACACCCCCGTGCGGCGATGGAGGCGGCTCCGCCCCTTCCTGCTCTGGGCGCCCGCTCCCATCCTGCTCTTCTACTGCTACACCGTCCTGGCTCGTCCCGACCTGTACGCCCTGTTCAAGCCGATCGGTTACAGCTACATGGCCTTTGGCCTGGTGGTCAGCCTCGCCGCCATGGTGTGGCCCTTCGTGACAGGAGGAACACGAGAACAGCGACGGATGTGGCCGGTCCTGCTGGGCGCCGGCACGGGGGCAACCCTCTACCTGCTGGCCGGCGTGCTGCCCTACCTCCTCTTCCGCCGGTACCTCGTGCCGGCGGAGGTGGCCATCACCGGCCTCACCCTTCTCCCCCTCGGTTTCCTGTGGGCGCTGCTGCGATACCCCATCATGGGAGTGTCCCTCGGGTCCTGGTCGGTGGTGAAGACCGTCTTCGAGAGCATCACCGACCCCATTTTCGTGGTGGGCAGGGACGGATGGCTGATCGACGCCAGCCGGTCGGGGCTGGCGCTGCTGGGAATCGACAGGGTCAGGGAGGCGAGAGAGCCCTTCGAGGAGATGATGGCCCGGCCAAAGGCTACTAGCTCCGACGACGGGGCTCCCGGTGGATTCCTGGCGGTACGGGTGCTGTCCGGAGAGTTGGTCCGTGACGAGGAGAGAACCCTTCGCGGTCCCGGGGGTCGCCCTCTCCACGTCAGCATCGTGGGGACACCCCTCTTCGACGAAAGGGGCGAGGTGGAGATGGCAGTGCTGGTGTGTCGCGACATCACCGAGCGGAAACGAAGGGAAGAGGAACGGCAGGAGTTAGACCGGCAAAAGGACGAATTCCTGGCGAGCATATCCCACGACCTGAAGACCCCCCTCACCGCGATCAAGTCCTCCATCGGGATCGTCCTGGCCAACGAGCCACCCAACACGTCGGAGCCCCTTCACCGGATGCTGGTCAACGTGGACGTGGCGGCCGACAGGATGGCCGCCATGGTCGAAGACCTGCTGGAGATGGCGCGGGTCCAATCAGGACGGGTTCAACTGAAGGTGGAGTGCTGCCCCCTGCGAGAGTTGGCGATACGCGCGGCGGCGGCTATCGAGCCGCTGGCCGCAAGCCGCCGGCAGGCCATCGAACTGGATCTCCCTTCGGAACCTGTTCCGGCACTGGTCGACAGCAGGCGGCTGGAGCGGGCCCTCACGAACCTGCTGAGCAACGCTCACCGATATGGGCGTCAGGGAGGGGCTATCCGCCTCACCCTTCGGCAGCGGTCGGGCGAGGCGGTCTTTTCGGTAGCCGACGACGGGCCGGGGATACCGAAGGAGGAGCAGCAGAGAATTTTCGAGCGGTTCTACCGGCTGGAGACTGGGGGAAACG
>JAJZQR010000162.1 GCA_021806765.1 Chloroflexota bacterium
GCCGCCGCTTCGGCCGGTACAACCTGACCTATCTGGACCCCGACCAGCCTGCCGAGGTGGACTCGGTGGTGGGGGCCTTCATGATGGTCCGGAGCGAGGCGGCCCTGCAGGTGGGCTTCCTGGACGACTCTTTCTTCATGTACGGCGAGGACCTGGATTGGGCATACCGGATCAAGACGAAAGGGTGGAAAACCCTCTACAACCCGGCAGTGGTGGTGCTGCACCTCAAGGGAGCCAGCAGCCGGCGGCATCCCCGGAAGACCATCGTGGAGTTCTACCGGGCGATGCACCTCTTCTACAAGAAGCACTACGCGGCGGGCACCAACGTTCTCCTGGGGTTCCTGATAGTCGCGGCCATCTGGGCGAAGTGCGCCTTCTCCCTGGCCGTGAACTACTTGCGGCCGCCGGAAGCGAGGAAGGTCTCCTGATGAAACGGCTCTTCGAGGCGATCTTCAGTCTCTTCCTCCTGCTCACCGACATCCTGCTGCTGGTCGGCTCCTTCGCCATGGCCTACCGGCTGAGGCTGGAGGTGGAGCCCCGGGCCATCATCACCATGCCCCCGCTCCACGCCTACCAGGGGTTGGCGTTGTTGGTGGTGCTGGGGGTAATCGCGGCACTCTTCGTCGGACGGCTGTACAGCCCCCAGAGAGGGGTCTCCCGCATCGACCTCCTCTACTCGGTCCTTCTCTTCACTATCGCTGGGACCCTCCTGGCCCTGGGGGTGAGCGCCATACTCTTCAAGGGGATCGACTACCCCCGCTGGGTCCTGCTCTACTTCGTCGGGATATCCGTGCTGCTGCTGTGGGTCTCACGGCTGATGTTGAACGGTCTGGTTTCCATCCTGCGCAGCCTGGGGATCAACCAGGAGCGGCTGCTGCTCGTAGGGGCAGACGAGCCGGGCCAGATCATCTACGATCGGATCGCCCACTGGCCGGGGCTGGGCTACACGGTGGTGGGTTTCCTGGAGGACGACCCCACGGTGATCCCGCCGGGGGACCTGCCGGTGCTGGGGCCCACCTCCTGCCTGGCCCAGGTGGTGAGCGAGTACCGCATCGACGAGGTGGTCTTCGCCTCGCCCTCCCTATCCCATAAGCAGATCCTCCAACTGGTGCACGCCTGCGGGAAGCTGCGCATCAACGTGAAGGTGTTCCCGGACGTCTTCCAGATCATGTCCAGCGAGGTCGCCGTGGCCGAGTTGGGCGGCCTGCCCCTGCTGCGGATTCGGGACGTGTCGCTCCGATGGTGGCACCAGGCCATCAAACGAACCATGGATCTCACCATCAGCGCCGCCAGCCTGGTGCTACTCTCCCCCATCCTGATGCTGGCCGCCCTGGCCATCAAGCTGACCTCCCCCAACGGTCCGGTCTTCTTCAGCCAGGTGCGGGTAGGCCTGGACGGCAAGCCCTTCGAACTGGTGAAATTCCGCTCCATGGTGCCCGACGCCGAGAAGGAGTCGGGTCCCATCTGGGCCCAACCCGGCGACCAGCGCACCACCCGTCTGGGAAGGATCATGCGGCGCTACTCCTTCGACGAACTCCCCCAACTGATCAACGTCCTGGTGGGCGAGATGAGCCTGGTGGGCCCACGGCCGGAGCGACCCTACTTCGTGGAGCAGTTCAGCCAGGTCATTCCCCGCTATGCCGAGCGCCACAACGAGAAGGCGGGGATGACCGGGTGGGCCCAGGTGAACGGTCTGCGGGGCAACACGTCCATCGAGGAGCGGACCAAGTACGACCTCTACTACGTGGAGAACTGGTCGCCCTTCTTCGACATCAAGATCCTGCTACGCACCATCTTCACCGTCTTCAAGGGCGGCAACGCCTACTGATTTGGTAGAATATAGGAGCGCCCCCGGCCCAGGGAACGGGGGCTTCTGCGAGACCGCGGGGCTGGTCGCCGTGACCAGCCCCTATGAGTGTTTGGAGTGAGACGTGAAGCTCGTGGTGGGACTGGGCAACCCCGGCTCCAGGTACGCCAATACCCGGCACAACGTAGGGTTCATGGTTCTGGACCGGCTGGCACGCCGGTGCAATGTCGACATTAATAAGAAACAGTGCAACGCTTTGACCGGCCTGGGAACCATGGCCGGCCATCGGGTGTGCCTGGCCAAGCCTCAGACCTACATGAACCTGAGCGGCGAGGCGGTATCCTGCCTGGCTCGCTTCTACAAGGTCTCCCCCAAGGACATGCTGGTGATCTACGACGATCGGGACCTGCCGGTGGGCAGGATCCGGCTGCGGGAGAAGGGGAGCGCCGGTGGGCACCGGGGGTTGCAGTCCATCATCGGGATGCTGGGAACCAGCGACATCCCCCGTCTCCGGATCGGCATAGGCCGTCCCGAGGAGATGGAGGCCGTGGACCACGTCCTGGGCAGATTCTCCGCTGAGGAGCGTCCCCTCATCGAGGAAGCCCTGGAGCGATCCCTGGAGGCCGTGGAGGTCGCCCTGGCCGAGGGGATGGAAGCCGCCATGAACAAGTTCAACGCGTAGGAAGCGGACCTCTCCTCCTCTCCTTCCCGACGCGGGGAGGGGAGGATTCCCCCTTCCCCTGTGGGGAAGGGGGTCAGGGGGTTAGGTCTCAAGATAGTCAATGGAAACGATTCTTCGACTGCATGGTCTGCTCAGTCTGATAGATCGATGGCCCGGGCTTCCGGCCCTGCTGCAGCGGCTGGACCGGAGGGATCCCGTCGCCCTGGCCCTGGCCGAGGGTGCCAAGCCCTACCTGCTGGCCGTTCTCCAGCAGCGACTAGCCGTACCCATCGTGGTGGTGACGGCCCGTCCCGGTAGGGCTAGAGAACTCCAGGAGCAGATCGCCCTGTGGTCGGCGGATCCGGATCGGGTGCTGCTGTTCCCCGAGCCGGATGCTCTACCCTACGAACGGATGCCCGCCGACCCTACGGCCACGGCGGCGAGGATGTCGGCCCTGCGGCAGCTAGCACTCAGCACTCAGCACTCAGCACTCAGAACTCAGAACCCAGAACCCAGAACCGGCCCGGTCGTGGTTGCCAGCGCACGGGCCACGATGGAGCGGGTGATGTCGCCCGAGGAACTGAGCCGTTCGGTGCAGAGGCTGCGAACCGGGCAGCGACTACCGCTGCAAGCCACGTTGAAACGATGGGTGGAGATGGGCTACGAACCCGCCGCCGTCGTGGAGGGGCCCGGCAGCTTCAGCCGGCGTGGCGGCATCCTGGACGTGTATCCGCCGGGCAGCCCGACCCCTTTCCGCATCGAGCTGTTCGGCGACGAGATCGAGTCGATCCGCACCTTCGACCCGGCCACCCAGCGCTCGGTGGATCGGGTGGAGGGGGTGGAGATCGCTCCTCCCCACGAGGTGCTGCCCCCCGCCGACCAGGAAACCCGGTCGCGGTTGAGGGCCCTGGATCTCTCCCGCTGCTCGCCTGCCTCTCAGGAGGCGCTATCCAGGGAGTTGGACCTGCTGATGGAGGGACAGGCTTGCCCTTCCCTCGGCTTCTATCGGGGCTTCCTGGGCCACAGCACCCTCCTGGATTACCTGGCGGAGGGCGGGCTGCTGGTGCTGGACGACCCCACCCAAATCGCCGCGGTGGGGGAGGATCTGTTGGAGCAAGCAACCCACCTCCAGTGGCAGGCTGCGGAGCGTGGGGAGATCCCCTCCGATCTACCCCCGGCCCTCCACGAGTGGGAGAGCCTGGAGTCCTCGGCCCGTGGAGGCCGATGGGCACTCCTCGAGGTTCGGTACGACCCCGAGGCCGCCGAGTTGCCCTTCACGGCCCCGCCCAGCTACGGCGGCAAAGTGCGGCTCGTCCTGGACGAAGCCCTCGCCCTAGCGTCAGGACTGAGTCCTCAGTCCTCGGAAGGCCGGACCGTCGTCCTGGTCAGCCAGCAGAGCGAGCGGCTGGCCGACCTGCTGGCCGAGGAGAGGGATCGCTCCATAGCGCCGGAGCAGGCCATTCCGGAGATGCCGGCGCCGGGGCTCCACCTGGTCCAGGGGTCCCTGCGCCACGGCTGGTCCAGCGAGGCGCTGGGGGTCGTGGTGCTGGGGGATGCCGAGATCTTCGGCTGGACCAAGGCGCACCGGGTGGTGCGCCGCCGAGCGACCCCGCGGGAGGCCTTCCTGAGCGATCTGGTGGAGGGGGAACTGGCCGTCCACGTGGAGCACGGTATCGGCCGCTTCCTGGGCCTCCAGAAGATGTCCACCGAGGCGGGCGAGCGGGAGTATCTGGTGCTGGAGTATGCAGAGGCCGACAAGCTGTACGTTCCGGTGGACCAGGTGGACAGGGTGTCCCGCTACGTCGGCGCGGGCGAGGAGGGGCCCGCCCTCAGCAGGCTGGGTACCTCCGACTGGGCCCGGGCCAAGGAGCGGGTCAAGAACTCCGTGCGCAACGTGGCCAAAGAATTGCTGGCGATCTACTCGGCCCGCCAGTCCCAGACGGGCTACGCCTTCCCTCCGGACTCTCCCTGGCAGGGGGAGCTGGAGTCTTCCTTCCCCTACATGGAAACGCCGGATCAGCTTCAGGCGATCCAGGAGGTGAAGGCCGACATGGAGACGGCCCGACCGATGGACCTGCTGATCTGCGGCGACGTGGGCTACGGCAAGACGGAGGTGGCGCTGCGGGCCGCCTTCAAGGCGGTGATGGACGGCAAGCAGGTGGCAGTGCTGGTGCCTACCACCGTGCTGGCCCAGCAGCACCACACCACCTTCCGGGAACGATTATCTCCCTTCCCGGTCAACGTGGAGGTGCTCTCCCGCTTCCGCTCCGAGAAGGAGCAGCGGCAGGTGGTGGAGGGGCTGGGGACGGGCGCCGTGGACATCTGCATCGGAACCCACCGGCTGATCCAGAAGGACGTCCATTTCAAGGACCTCGGCCTGGTGATCGTGGACGAGGAGCAGCGGTTCGGGGTGATGCACAAGGAGCGACTGAAGCAGCTGCGCCAGCAGGTGGACGTGCTGACCCTGAGCGCCACCCCTATCCCCCGGACCCTGCACATGGCGCTGTCCGGGATCCGGGACATGAGCACCATGGAAACGCCCCCGGAGGACCGGCTGCCGATCCGCACCTTCGTCGCCGAGTACAGCGACAGCCTGGTGCGGGAGGCTATCCTGAGGGAGATGGACCGAGGCGGGCAGGTCTACTTCGTCCACAACCGGGTCCACAACATCCGCTGGGTGACGGGACAGATCCAGAAACTGGTGCCGGAGGCCCGCATCGCGGTGGGGCACGGTCAGATGCCGGAGGAGCAGCTGGAGAGGGTGATGATGGAGTTTGCCGAAGGGCAGCACGACGTCCTGGTGTGCACCACCATCATCGAGTCGGGGCTGGACATCCCCAACGTGAACACCATCGTGGTGAACCAGGCAGATCGGTTCGGGCTGGCGCAGCTGTACCAGCTGCGGGGCCGGGTGGGGCGAGGGGCCAACCGAGCCTACGCCTACTTCCTGTACAACAGGAACAAGCAGCTCACTGAAACGGCTGAGAAGCGGCTGAAGACCATCTTCGAGAACACGGAGCTGGGGTCCGGCTTCAGGATCGCCATGAAGGACCTGGAGATCCGAGGCGCCGGCAACCTGCTGGGGGTGGAGCAGCACGGCCAGGTCAACGCCGTGGGGTTCGATCTGTACACCAGGCTGCTGGCCGAGGCCGTGGCCGAGCTGCAGGGCAAGGAGGTAACGGCGGTGGAGCCACAGGTGAGCATAGACCTACCGTTGCCTGCACACCTGCCCGAGGGGTACGTGACCGACGAGTCCGCGCGTCTGAGTCTCTACCAGCGGCTGGCCAGCCTGGCCAAAGAGGAGGAGGTCGGCAGGCTGCTGGAGGAAATGCTGGATCGCTTCGGCCCCCTGCCGCTGGAGGCCCAGAACCTCTTCTACCTGCTGAACCTCAAGCTGCTGGCATCCCGCATCGGGGTCAAGTCCATCTCCACCCTGGAGGGAGAGATCCTGGTGAAGCTGGAGGGCATCCCCCTCACGGTGCGAGGAAGACTGCAGCGCCGCCATGGCCCCCGGGTGAAGGTTCTGCCCAACCAGGTCCGGCTCCAGCGCGGACGGGGCGACGGCTGGATGCCGCTGCTCCAGGAGATCCTGGAGGAACTCCGGCAGGAGGCGGGCCGGGTCCCCGTCGCCCGCGATCTTCAAGCCTAACGGGTGACGGGAAGGGCGAAGGAGAAGGTGGAGCCCTGCCCCGGGCCAGGGCTCTCGGCCCAGATCCGGCCGCCCATGGCCTCCACCAGCGCCCTGGCTATGGTGAGCCCGATGCCGGAGCCACCGGCCGCCCGGCTTCGAGCCCTGTCGGTCCGGTAAAACCGCTCGAACAGATGGGGCAGGTGCTCCGGAGCCACGCCGATCCCGGTGTCCCGAACGCTGAAGACCACCTCGCCATTTCGATGCTCCACCGAGACTTCTACGTGGCCGCCAGCGGGCGTATACCGGAGAGCATTAGAGAGCAGATTGCCGAGCACCTGCACCGCCCGGTCCTCATCGGCAAGCACCCTGGGGAGCTTGGAGCCCGTGGCTGTGGTAAGGGTCAGCCCTTTCTCGGCAAACTCGGGGCCGAATCGCGCAAGCACGAGACTCGCCAGGCGATCCGGAGCGACCGGTTTCGGATTGATCGACATCTGTCGCGACTCGGCGCGGGAGAGCTCCTGCAGATCCTCGACCAGACGCTGGAGACGACCGGTCTCGCCGAGAAGGAAGGCCCAGGTCTCCTCGGAAGGCTGGACGACGCCGTCGGCCAGCCCCTCCACGTAACCTTGAAGGTTGGCGATGGGCGTTCGCAGCTCGTGGGCGACATTCCCGATCAGCTCCCGCCGCCGCCGTTCTGCCGACTCCAGGGCGTCGGCCATCTCGTTGAAACTCGCCGCCAACTGCCCAAGCTCGTCCGGGTCTCCCGACGCTACCCTCTCGGCGTAGCGTCCGGCGGCGATCCGCCGGGAGGCCACAGCCATGCCCAGAATCGGCCTCGCGATCCGGCCCGAGACGAAGACGCCCACTACGATTGCCGTAAGCGCCGCCGCGCTCGCGGCCCAAACGAGCGACGTGGCGACTGCCTCGCGAAAGGCCTCGGCGGTGAGTTCCCGCATAGCCGTGGCCGCTTCGTCGGTCATCACGTGGCCCATCGCCCGCATCTTCGGCCCGGTAACCTCCACCATCAACTGGTCGAAAAGGCCGGGGGCAGCCAGCCCCATCGCCACGAGCAGGGTCACCACCCCCACCACGACCACCAGCAGGTGGGCGGCCACCAGCTTCGAGCGGAGGCTGGTTTGGACTCCACGCGGCATGGGCTTACTCCCCCGTTGGCACGAAGCGGTAGCCGACTCCCCGCACCGTCTGGACGTAGCGGGGGCTGGCCGGGTCGTCCTCCAGCTTCTTGCGGAGGTTCCCCACGTGGACGTCGACCACGTGGTCGTCGTAGTACTCGTCCCCCCAGACCCGCTCCAGCAGTTGGGACCGGGTGAAGACCTGCCCGGGGTGGGTGGCCATGGCGACCAGCAGGGCAAACTCGCGAGCGGTCAACTCTATCATTTCGCCCCGTCGCCTGACCTCGTGACGCCCCGGGTCAATGGTCAGTTCGCCGAAACGCATCGGTGGAGCGGCTTCCTGGGTTGCTCCAGGTCCCGCCCGCGGCCGGCGCAACATCGCCTTGACGCGGGCCACCAACTCCCGAGGAGAGAAGGGCTTGGTAAGGTAGTCGTCGGCGCCCACGGAGAGGCCGACGATCTTGTCGATCTCCTCCGACCTGGCCGTGAGCATCAGGACGTAGGCATCGGAGAACTGGCGCAGACGGCGGCACACCTCGATGCCGTCGATGCCGGGGAGCATGACGTCGAGCACCACCAGGTCGGGCGGTTTGGACTGGGCCAGATTCAGAGCCGTGGGGCCATCGAGGGCAGAGAGCACCTCGAACCCCTCCCGCTGGAGATACCCCTCCACCAGCTCGACCAGTTTCGCCTCGTCGTCCACCACCAATATCGTCGTCAATCCGCTCTCCCTCTCCCAGGGCCACATGGTCTTCCGCTGCCAAACCCACAGCGAAGAATTTCCACGCGCGCGGAGACCCTTCGCTGCGCCCAGGATGACAACCGAAAGGCACCGATCCTCTCGGTGCCGCCTGCTCTGGCTGCCGGCAATGGCAGCATCCCGGTGTTTGTTTGCTGCCCACCATAATTATAACGCCATCATCCGGGCTCATGTGAGCCGTCCACCGGTCAGAGTACCGGAGCCCGCCAACAGCAGCACCACTGCCACCACCAGCAGGAGCAGCAAGCCCAAACCCCACGGGGTCCCCATCATGCCGGCCATTCCTCCCATCATTCCGCCGGTCATGCCGCCCCCCGCCACGAGCAGGTCGAGGGCCAGAAAGACGACCAGAAGCACCAGCACGGTAATCAAGAGGCCGCCGGGATCCGAACCGAAGGGCATGGGGTGCCTCCTTTCTCAAACCAAGGCGACGGGAGCCCTAACGCCCCCGTCGCCGAGACTGTTCCGGCCGCTATTCCTCGCTCTGCATTTGGATGAAGGCGCCGTGCCAGTTGTGGTACCAGACCTGGCCGGTGTGGGCGTTCACCTGCCCGCTACTGGGCGAGGTCCTGCTTGGCCTGCTGGTACTCGGCCGCGGTGATCTCCCCTGCTGCGTATCGACGATTCAGGATCTCCAGGGCGGTGTCCTGCACCGCTTCGTGCCGGCCCGGGAACAGCCGCGTGGCTCCCCACACCACCAGGAAGACGATGCCGACCCAAAACAGTAACGGGACTAACATCCACAGCCAACCGAGTCCGCCCATGAGGCCCCAGCCCCAACCACCGTATCCCATCATCGTGGTCACCTCCTCGGGATCAGTTCCCCTTCGTTCTGGCAAGAGTATGGCAGGCGAATGTGAAGGCGGGATGTTCGGAAGATCAAGATTAGATCAAGACTGGATCTCCCGGGTCTGCACCACCTGCCCGTGCCAGTCCTCGTACCAGACCGCCCCGCTGTAACCGTTCACGTCGATCTCGCCATGCTGGTAGTGGCCAGCCTGGTTGCCGCAAGCCCTCACGACACCATCCCCTTCTGCCGGCCAACCCGGTGCAGGAAGTCGTGCTCCCGCACGAAGGCCAGCAGGTCCGAGGTCCTGGCGATGGCCAGGCCGATCACCGTATCCGCCGCCCCGTAGTACATCCATACCTCGTCGCCCCGGAGCAGCGCCCCACAGCTATACACCACCCCCGGCACCAGACCCTGCTGCTCGTAATCGGTCTTCGGCGCGAAAACCCACCTGGAGGCACGAGCCAACACCTTGCGAGGGTTGTGCAGATCCAGAAGGGCGAGCCCGAGACGGTAGATCGGCCGCCTCGCCATATCCTTCACCCCATGGTAAATCAACAGCCTGCCCTGGTCGGTGCGCAGCGGAGGAGCGCCAACCCCAACCCTCAGGCTATCCCACCAGGGGCCGACCCTCTGGGGCAGCAACACCCCGGGCATGCTCAAATGGTCCAACCCCCCGCGTGAACAGGCATACCAGATGTGCTCCTGGCCACTGGTCACCGGCCTGTGGAGCAAGATCCACATGCCGTCGAAAGGCTGAGGGAAGATCGTGGCATCCTTGTTAGTTGGCGAGAGGGCGATCCCCAGCCGTTTCACCGCCACGAAGTCCTCCGTGGTCGCCAGGGCCACTGCCGGCCCATAACGGGAGTAGGCGGTGTAGGCGATGATCCACTGCCGGGGGCCAATCTGGGTCACCCGGGGATCCTCGCACCCCCACTCCTCGAAGGGGTACTCCGGCAGGTCCGCCTCCAGCAGCGGCCTGTCGTCCACGCGCCAGCCGTCGACCCCGTTGGGGCTTCTCGCCACGTGGATGTGGGATACACCTTGGGTGTCCTCGATCTGCAGCAAGAGGGTTACATTGCCGTCTGCCTCGGCAACGCCCGGGTTCAGCACCGCGTTGGCTTCGAAAGGCAGGTCGTCCGGTGTGATCAGGGGCTTGTCCCCGCGGCGCACGAATAGTCGGTGAGCCATGGCGATTCAGTCCACCCGCGTCCGTTGCAGCCATAGGGCGTTAATCGTCACCAGGACCGAGCTGCCGGCCATGGTGAAGGCGGCGATCTCCGGCCTTAGCAGCAGTCCGATGAGCGGGTAGAAGACCCCGGCGGCGATGGGGAAGGCGATGATGTTGTAGCCTGCCGCGTACCACAGGTTCTGGACCATCTTGCGCCGGGTTGCGCCGCTGATGGCGATCGCCCTGGCCACGTCCAGGGGGTCGCTGCGCATCAGCACCACATCCGCCGACTCCAATGCCACGTCGGTGCCGGCCCCGATGGCGATCCCGACGTTAGCCTGGGCCAGCGCCGGGGCGTCGTTGATCCCGTCCCCCACCATGGCCACGAGCTTGCCCCCCTGCTGCACCTCCTTCACCTTGTCCACCTTCTGGGCCGGCAACACCTCGGCAAAGATCTTCTCGATGCCGAGTTCCGAGGCGATGCGCTTTGCCGTCGCCCAGTTGTCGCCGGTGAGCATGATCACATCGACGCCTCTCTCCCTGAGATGCTGGACGGCATCTCTGGAGGTGGGTCGCAGCGCATCGGCCACGGCAATCAACCCTGCCATCCGGCCGTCCCTGCCCACGTAGACGACGGTCCTCCCCTCGGCAGCGAGCCTTTCGGCCTGCTCCCGCATCCCGTCCATGACCACCTGCCGGGTCTCCATCAGCCGGAGGTTGCCCACCAGGACGACTCGTCCATCCACCTGTGCCCGGGCCCCGTGACCGGGAATGGCCTCGAACCCGCCCACCGCCGGCACCGCCAGCCCCTCGGCTCGCTTCAGGATCGCCTTCGCGATGGGGTGCTCCGAGCCCCGCTCCACGGCCGCCGCCATCGCCACCAACTCCTGCTCGCTCACCCTCTCGGCCGTGACCGTCTCCGCCACCTCGGGCTCCCCTTTAGTGAGGGTTCCTGTCTTATCCATGATCACCGCCTGCAGCCGCGAGGCATCCTCCAGGGCGGTGGCGCTCTTGAAGAGGATCCCCCGCTGGGCAGCCATGGAGGTGGCCACCTGCACCGCCATGGGAGTGGCCAACCCCAGGGCATCCGGGCAGGCGATCACCAGGACGGTGATCATCAGGGTGAAGCCGAAGATCGCGGGCTCGCCCACCAGGTACCAGGCGGCGAAGGTGAGGGGCGCGATTACTATGGCCGCGACGGTGAGCCACTGGGCGGCTCGGTCGGCCAGTACCTGGGCAGGAGGTCTGGAAGCCTGGGCGGAGGCAACCAGTTGGACGATCTGGGCCAGGGCGGTGTCGGCCCCAACCTTGGTGGCCCTGAACTGGAAGGAGCCGTTCTGGTTGATGGTCCCGCCGATCACCTCGTCGCCCGGACGCTTCTCCACCGGCAGGCTCTCCCCCGTGACCATCGCCTCGTTCACCGCGGACTCCCCCTCCACAACTTCTCCATCCACCGGGATCTTGTCGCCTGGGCGGATCAGCACCAGGTCCCCCACTTGCACCTCGGCCGTCGGGACCTCCACCGCCTGGCCATCCCGAACGACCCTGGCCATCGGCGGGGCCAGTTCCAGCAGGGCTCGGATGGCATTGGAGGCACTGCTGCGGGCCCGCAGGTCCAGCCAGTGGCCTCCCAGGATGAACACCATCAGCACCGTGGCCGCCTCGTAGAAGGTATCGGCCTGGAAGAGGAAGGTGGCGGCCACGCTGAATAGATACGCCGAGAGGACGGACAGAGAAACCAGCACCGACAGGTTCAGAACACGGTTCCTCAGGGCATGGAAGGCGTCCACGTAGAACATCCAGCCGCCCCACAGCACCACCGGCGTAGCCAGGATGAACATGACCACGTTGGGCGACAGGCCGAAGGGGGTCGGAAGGGCGAAGCCCGTGAGCTGCTGGAACAGGGGGGCGTAGGGGAGGATCAGGATGGTCAGCGGGATCGAGACCAGGG
>JAJZQR010000163.1 GCA_021806765.1 Chloroflexota bacterium
ACTCGGCGGCGATCCGGCAGCTGAGGGCGAGGAAGCGGGCGTCCCGCTTCTCCAGCTCCTTCCCCACCGCCGTCACGGCCAGGACCGGGATCCCGTACTCTTCGGCCTCGTTGACCAGGGTGGCCAGGTTCTTCAGGGTCTGGCTCTCGTACTCGCTCCCCACGAAGATCGAAAGCCCCACGCCCTCCACGTTGAGCCGCAAGGCCTCTTTCATCGAGGTGGTGATCCCCTCGTCGGACAGGTCCTTTCCGACGACGGAGGAGCCCCCGGACACCCGCAGCACGATGGAGGTGTTGGTGGTCGGGTCCACCGAGCTGCGCAGTACCCCGCGCGTCACGAAGAGCGCGTCACAGTACGGGAGGAGGGGGTCGATGGTCCTTCGCGGCACCTCCAGCCTTCGGGTGGGACCGAGGAAGTACCCATGGTCCACGGCGAGCCAGACGGCCCGCCCCGTGCCGGGTTTGATGATGCGCGCCATGCGGTTCTGCTTGCCCCAATCCATCGGTACGCTCCTCAATCACTGTGGTGAAGTTGCGGGGTGAAGTTCACGAAAATCGGAGAGCCATTATAGCATGCGGGGAATCGCAGGGTCTTTTAGTTGTCACCCTGAGCGTAGCGAAGGGTCTCCACGCACATGTGCAGAGATTCTTCGCTGCGCTCAGAATGACACGGCCGTGGCCTTGACGCTGCACTTTGTGGGTTTGGCACCGGAAAACTAAAAGGCCCTGCGGGGAATCGGGGGATGGCTTGCCAGACCCGGCCCTTTTGCGGCACAATCAGCCCATGCAAATGCCGCAACTCCTGCAGCAACTGAACTGGGTCGACTGGGTGATCCTGCTGATCCTGGCGGTCTACGTCGCCTTGGGGATCCAGCGGGGCTTCGTCATGGGCGCCCTGGACCTCCTGGGGATGATCGTCTCCCTGGGGGTGGGCATCCTCGGCTACCGCCAGCTCTCCACCGGGATCCTCGGGCTGGTGCAGATCCCCTCGGCCATCGCGACCCTTGGGGCCTTCCTGCTGCTGGTGGCGGTGGCGCAGCTGATCTACTCGGCCATCGTCAACCTGTTCTCCCACTTCAGCCGGCCCTTCACGATATTTCTGGGCCCCGTCGCCCTGGCGGACCGGGCCCTGGGCGCCGTCCCGGGAGCCATCAAGGGGCTGATCTTCGCCACCCTTGCCCTGCTCCCCTTCGCCCTCTTCCCCCTGGTCCCCCAGCTCTCGGCCGCCGTCGAGCGCTCCAACCTGGCCAGCCGGCTGGTGGTGGCCGCGGTGGATGCCGCCCCCGGTTTGGAATCGCTGATGGGGCGGGAGCTGAACGACGGACTGGCCTTCCTGACCCCTCCCCAGACCGAGGAGGGGATGAAGCTGAACTTCGGCCTGCTGGGGAGGCTGGAGCCGGACCCGGCTGCCGAGGATGTGATGCTCCGGTTGGTCAACGACGAGCGGGAGAAGGCGGGTCTGAAGCCGATTGAGATGGACGAGGAGCTGCGGAAGGTGGCCCGAGCTCACAGCCAGGAGATGTTCCAGCTGGGCTACTTCGCCCACAACTCGCCGGTATCCGGCACCCCCTTCGACCGGATGAGGCAGGCGGAGATCCGCTTCGGGGTGGCGGGGGAGAACCTGGCCTACGCCCCCAACGTCCAGATCGCCCAGGAGGGGCTGATGAACAGCCCCGGCCACAAGGCCAACATCCTGCGACCCGAGTTCCGCAAGGTTGGGATCGGGATCATCAAGAGCGAGTTCCGGGGCAGCATGTTCAGCCAGGAGTTCACCAACTGAGACCATCAAGGCACAACCGGCACCCCCATGCGTTGGAACCGGGCTTGATGTGGAGCAGAAGCCAGTCGCATACACAGCGGGCATCGCTGCGGCAAGCCCATGTCGATGGGAGGAGAAACCTGGCCTACTCCACCGGCGAAGCAGCGAGCGATCTTTGGCCGGCGCCCACCTAATTCCAGGGGTCGTGCCCCGAACCAACCTCTTGGGACACCTCCAGGACAGAGCGCCGAGGGGACGTAAACCTCCATTGAGCCCACAGTAGCAGTCCTTCGAAGATGAGAAGGCTGATCGCCGACGGCCACTCGAGATGGTAACCGATATCCGGTTCTGGCCTGGGTTGCGACAGCCAGATGTATGGCAGCAGGTGCGCCGAAGCGGCAAGCGGGATTCCGAGAAACAGGAAGAGCAAGTTCAGAATGGCAAATACCCAGGGCAGCCTGGAGCGCTCAGTCGATAGGACCATTCTGATGGCGAACAATACTGCGCTTGCTGCGACCAGGAGACTAGCCGGCAGGATACTTCCAGGAGTAGTCTCAAAGAAATCATTCAGTGCCCGTGCTGTGCTGCCGATGGGCGGCCTGCCCGGCCGCACATCCCAGGGAACCATCCAGGCTTCGGTCACAGCCGCGACAGTCACGAACAGCACCGCCCAGGTCCCGATGAGTACACCCACGCCGACGATGGTAACTAGGCCTTTCTCGCGCACGGCCCAGCACCCCCACTTCATGATCTACGGAATGAGCAGCTGTTCCGCTCCGGCTGGCCTCTCTACTCGCCGAGAGGCCAGCTCGAAAATGAGTCCACGCCAGTCCCGCCCCGACTACTATGCGAACTTACCGGCATCGTCGACTCCCTACCCCTGAACGCCTGGGGCGGCAGGTGAGATGGATAGCATGGGACTCTGGGTTGATCTTCGCGTGGCCACATTGGACGCTCCACAATAGGGAGAGCACCATCTGGAACCCTCTGAAGAGAGCGTGGCTGGGCGGGTTGCCCCGCCCAGCCGGGTCAGGGAGGTCAGTCTACCACAAGTACAGCGCGCTCTTCACCCTGTCCATGCCGCCAGCCAGCATGGCCCCCCGATCGCCAATCACGACACGCATCCAGTCGTACGAGCTGCTGAAGCCGCTCAGGTCGGCACCGTAAGCTAGCATCAGACCGTTTAGCACAATAGCGTCGTCACTGTACCAGTTCAGGAGACTCACGTCATCCCAGGAGCAAGGGATGTGGTCGACGTAGTCCATGTCTGACGGGTCGCCGTCTGCATTGGCGTCCGAGTACCAGTAGCTGCCAAAGCATCTCCCGCTGTAGCCATCATAGGAGGCCAGGACAATGGATCCACTCCAGGGCAACGAGGTGGAGGCGGCGGTAGCTGGGGCAGATGCAGCGTGAGTCCTCGACTTCTTGATCTCTGCCTTGAGTTCAGCCATGTCCTTCTGCGACATGCCGGCTTTGGCGGCTGACATCTCAAGAAGAACATCCTTCTCCGCCGGAGTCAACCTAGCATGAAAGGCGACTACCTCCGCAGCAGAGACCTTCCCCGCGTACACACCGTCCACAAATGACTGGATATCCGTAGGTGTCAGCGATTGGCCAGCAGCTTGGGACTCCAACCCCAGAGCCGTACTTGGAAGCAATCCAACGAGTATCAACAGCCCAGCGAGTATCAGGGCCAGCCTTCCCTTGACCATCTCGACTCCTCCTGATTCTTTGCTCACCCCCTCATGGGCGGCGTCACGTTTATGAGCGAGGCGGTGCGCATCACTTATCGACGTTCAAGTTGATCACCCCCTTCCAGCGTGTCCCGGCACACAGACCACACATTGGGTGAGGACATACTTGCTGGCCATGCGGGACACTCGCCTAGCGCTACACCTTGCACCGGCACCACTTAGACACCCAGATCGGAGGATGATGCGGCTCAGGAGTGCATGTGCAGCATAGCCAACCGAGTGAAGCTCGCCAGGGACCCAGGGTCCCAGAAAGGGGGTCCCAATTTGGCAATTGGGACCCCCAGTTCCCAAGATAGGAACTGCCTTCACATGTGGCGCAAGGCAGGGAGTGAGGCGTGCGCAGATCGTGGATGGAACGAGTTTAGAACTCGCGACGCAGGCGGGCGTCTCGGAACGAGAGGGTGGAGGCTCGCGAGGCCGCCTGGCAGCGACTAGTGACCCCGAGCTTCTCGTAGATGCGGGTCAGGTGGTTCTTCACCGTCTTCAGCTCGATCCGAAGGGCTCGGCCTATCTTCCGATTGCTGTGTCCCTCCGCGACCAACTCCAACACCTCCGCCTCCCTGCGGGTGAGGAGAGGCTCCACGGACGACCTCTGCAGGTAGCTCCACACCCTCTCCGCGCTCAGTCGCGCCACCTGCAGGTACAGATCGGCGGACTGCGCAGGTGCCGCCACCATTTGCACGAGGGTTGATCCAACCAGATCCTCCAGGACCTGCACGGGAATCCCCTCGTTAAGGACCGGCAGAATGGCATCGGAGTCCAGCCGGGATCCAACGACAAGAAGGGGCAGGGTCGGAGGAGAGGAGAGGGATACACCCCGACGGTCGCGGATGGGGAACAACTCTAGCACATCCACGATGGCCATGGCTGGGGGCCGAGACAGAGCGAAGAGATCGGACAGGTCCCAGAGCTGGCGGACGACAGCTTGTTGGCCCAGGCGCAGCGCCAACTCCTGCCTCATCCGGTCGCGATGGGTAACAACGACAACGTCCGGTTGCATCGCCTCTCTCCACGAAACCAGGGCCACCCTCCCAGAGGCAATAGGCTAAGCCAGCAGGGGAAGGGCCGAGGTCGCCCATCGGCGCGAACAGCCGGAGCATCTAGCCCCAACAGGTCAGCCTAAAGTACACCGCGAACTCTACATGCGTGGCCTCAGTGCCCTGCACTGTAGAACACGCCCGAGGGGTTGTCAAGAGGAACTTGGTGGTACTTTGTGGCTACTGCGCGGGCTGGGGAGAGAACTCACACCGTCCAACGGGGCTGCCGAACGGTCAGACCGGGAACGCGCCCGAAATCCCGCAGGTTGTCCGTCAACAGGGTGCGTCCGTGAGCTATGGCGGTAGCCGCAATCAAGAGGCGGGGGCATTCTGCTCTTCAGGACTCTCTAGAGGCAGCGCCTCCAATCGCAACCTGTTCCGCTCCAAGGCGATGAAGACACTGCTATCGATAATCAGCGCCACTCGACGTCACCCGCCAGGGGCTGCGAGGACTGGATCTGCTCTAGATCCTTCGCAAAGCCTTCATCGGGAATGGAGACGTCCCTCAGCCGATCCACCAGGTCCCGCAGCGTGATGCCTGGGACACCCTCGGCAGGTTGCAGCAGGGCCACAGGCTCGCCTCCCCTTTGGACGAGGAACCGCTCTCCCCGATAGCGGACTCGATTCAGCACGTCCGAAAGCCCCTTAGCCAGTTCGGTGGAGGTTATCTTAGTCTCCACGAAAGCGCTCCCGCTTATCAGTCCGAGAATGGGATACTCTGACTATCGGCTTCGGCCAAGTACTCAACATCGTATGGTGTCCGATGGTTTCCGCACATGCCACCTAAACAGGTTCCACCACGGCACTGCTGCCACAGCTGACTAGCACGGGGCGGGCAGTCACCGATCAAGCTCACTCCTGCCCCGTCTGCTCCAGACAGTACTGGACCAGGTCCGTTGGTGGTGGAGGGTAACCAAGACGGGTGAGCATGTCGGCCAACTCACTACGGTGGTGGGTAATATGGTTGACCACGTGGAGCATCAACTGCCAGAGGGGAAGCCCGTTGATTCTGCCCGAACCACGAGTGTAGCGGATGGTCTTCGCCAGCTTCTCCGTGGTCAAATCCTCAAGGCATCCAGTTCCCGCCAATGCTCCTGCCAACGCGCTCGGATCGTCTCAAGGCAGTCGAAGTCCTCGCCGCCCATCTGTCGCGTGGGCGGCAGGCAGCGCCAGCGATTGAGCCAGTGAATCTGGGAGCCCAGGATGTGAGCCAGGGTTCCATGTACTGAACCGAAGCTGGACCCTAATGGCTCCCGCGTGCGCTCGGTCGGTAGCCCCACCACAACTGCCCAGAGGCGCTGGTTCACCCACCGGTCGTAGCCATACATCACCCGAATAGTATCGACATCCATGGCTTTCACTGTTTCTTGTGCCCTTTTCGAGGATTCAGCTGGGAGACTGCCCATATCTCGACATCGAAACAGGGTTAGACCGATGGGTGGGCCCTTCCACCACGATGTCCTTGAGCCGCCGGTTCATGTGCTTACAAACCAGTGAAGACAGGAAACCAGTTACATATGTCCAGTGAGTCGCCAGCAGCCTAATGGTTGATGCAGTAGGTGTCAAGCTAACGCCACGCGCCCAGTTGCGAAAGGTGGGGATCGGCATGCTCAAGAGTGAGTACCGCGTTGGATGAATCCTCCTACGTTCTCAGAACCGGCATCTGCCAACCACGTCAGCAGCCGCAACTACGTAGTTTCCGCCATTCTTCCTTCCTCACAAGACCCTCGAAGCAGTTCAAGATACGTGATTTCCGCGATGACGACCTCGCACTGCCGGCGTAAGCTCACCCCAACGGATGGCCACTAAGCTGGCTACTCCAGTGACGTCCGAAGATTGGACGTGAAGTCAAAAGAGAGGGGAAAGTTCATGCGCAGGTCGAGATGGTTCGTGGTGCTGTTCGCGGTGGCGCTGACGGTCGCGGCTACCTTCACGCCCGCCGCTGCCCGGACCAATGCCGAAGGTGAAGGAAGCTGGATAACTCTGTCACCGGCCGAGACAATGGTGGTTCAGCAGGAGCTGCTGGCCGGAATGACGGAGCAGAAGTGCGACTCGTGCCAGGCCACAGGCCAGTGGGACTCCAACTGGGAAGCCTGGCTGAACAACTGGTCCCAGGGGTGGGACTACCAGGCCTTCAAGGACGGGCAGATCTACTCCCTGGCCCTGTCCAACATGGGCTACGTTGAGAGATACCCAGGCTCGGGGGACTTCATCATCCTGTCGGACGCAAATCCCAGCGGCCCAGCGGAGTGGCTCACCCTGTCTGAGGCCGAGACTCGGGAGATCCAGCTGTACATGGTCTCGGATTGTCCTCAGGCTCAGGTGACGGGCCAGTGGGATGCCAACTGGGAGGCCTGCCTGAACGACTGGTCCGCGGGGTGGCACTACAGGACCTTGAGCGGTGGGAGGCTCAACAGCCTGTCCATGGGACAGATGGGCTACGTCGCCAACGCCGATGGGAAATGGATGATCCTGGAGGGCCAGGAGCCTAATCCCGGCGAGGGAGGGAACTGGATTACCCTCAAGTCTTCAGACACCCTCAAGCTGCAGCAAGCGATGAAGGAGCAGAAGCCGGACCTCTTCGGCACCCTCAACCCCATCGGGGCGTGGGACATGTCCTGGGCTCAAGCCCTCGATCAATGGGGAAGATCGGAGGAGTGGAAGCCCGCGGACTGGAATCCGGAAGTGGAGTGGCCGGGCATAGAGCTGCTGAACGAAAGAAGGGTGGCTCCAGCCATCCTGGAGCGGATGGGATTCTCCCGCGACGAGAATGGCGTCCTGGTTCAATAGCTTCTTACTACTCCGGCGAGTCTGAGCGGGGACAGAAGCAGTTGGTGGCCCGAGCCACTGGCAGTGGCTCGGGCTCCGACCGGAGCGGCTCCTACAAGGAGAGCTTCACCATCGGCGTGATCCACATGCCGATGGTGAAGAAACGTGCTTAAACGAGAGGGGGGTGTGAGGAAAATGGGTAACCTGAAGCTGGCTCTCCTGGTGCTGGCCGTTCCGCTGTTGGCGGCATGTTCGGCGCCCACCAGCTCGTCCCCGACTGCCGCGGCGGTCAAAGCGACTACGGTCCCCGCGGCCGCGGCCCCGGCGACGGCAGCTCCCGCGCCGACTGTGGCAGCAGCGGCGGCTCCAACACAGCCACCGCAGGCCACCGCAACCAAGCCTGCCGCAACAGTCGCAAAAACGGCAACGGCGGCTGTCACGGTCCCGACCCAGACGCCGGCAGCTGGCACCCCGATCCCATCGAGCGCTCAAACCATCACGCAGGACATCGTCTTCGTCGCCACCCCGTCCACTACAGACCTGTCCCAGACAACCGAGGGGGCGGTCGACGGCGAGGTGGAGACCCAGGGTAGCCTCACGATGAAGGCGGAGATCCAGGTAGGCAATGTGGGCGGCATAGACTTCGGGAGCAAGAGCGTGCCTATGCCGACCGGGGCCGTACCCTATGACAACACCCGTCTCCCGAAGATCGGCGGCGTCGTGCAGCACCCCGGCGGTCTCGTCGTCCAGGTGAACGGGGTGAAGACCGTGGATGTCGACGCCAACAATGAGTTCGTCGTCGTCGACGTCACGATAGGCAACACCGGCAAGGAGAGGGAGCTGGTCGCCACCGATCCGAACATGGAGATAGTCAGCGGCGATGGGCACTGGTACTCCGGCTTCTGGTACTCCGTGTACTATGCTGGAACAGGAGGCGAGCAACTCGCGCAGCAGAAGATGGAGGAGATGCATCAGTCCATGCTGAAGAAGGGCCTCACCTCCTACTTCAGCGCTGCGATAGAGCCGGGCCAGGCGGCAAGGGGTACCGCCGTGTTCCCTGTGCCCAAGAGCGCCAAGCAGCTGGCCTTTGGCCTCCAGTCCACGAGAGGGTACTGCTACATGATCTTCAATAACGAGGAGAGCCCCACCATATTCGTCCCTCTCGGCCTGCGGGGCGACTTCCCGGCTATCCAGGCCAACGTGTCGCCGGTCAAGGCTGGTACCACCTATAAGTTGGGGCAGGCCTTCAAGGCGCCGAAGCGCGGCGTCGCGCTCCAGGTCAACAACGTTTGGCAGCGGCTGGGGTCGATGACCGGCTGGGACCTGAAGCCCAACGAGCAGTGGGTGGTGGTCAACCTTCTCGCCCCTACCTATAACGGCGTGAAGCCGCTGGCCTTCGATGAACTGGTGTTGGTCGACGGCAGTGGCAACAGCTACTCGTCGCAGCCCATGGCCGCCGATTGGCTCACCCGTCCGCTCGGCGCATACACCCAGCGCGGCGTCCTCGTCTTCAAGGGACCTCGCGTGGCAACCGGTCTCAAGTTGAAGTTCATACCGCAGGATCCGGCGACGATGTCCGACTCCGAGCCCAAGCTGCTGGCCGCAGAGGCGGCCACCATCGATCTCGGCCAGATTGGGCCCGCCCCATTTGCGGCCGCGACTCCCGGCCCCCAGACTGGCCGCACTCCAACCCCGACCGCCCCGCCTGCCGGCACGAGCCTGGCAGCCGGCAGCTTCGCGTCCATGATGGGGGTACCTCAGGAGTTGCGAAGCCTGCCGATCCCCGCCGGCTTCGAGGTCGAGGAGGGCACTGGTGGGGTAATGTCCACCGACGTAGCCTTCCAGGCTCAAGTGACCGTGAAAGGTAACGCCATGCCTCAACAGATCGTCGATTTCTACACCAAAGCCCTTGCCACGGGGTGGGAGTCGCGGGGTGGCAGCTTCGGCGAAGCCAGCATGGAGTGGACTTACTATCAGAACAACACCGACCCCGAGGTCATCCTCGATATCAACGTCCAGCGGAGTAACGGCGGGACAACCCTCAAGCTAGAACTCACCAAGGGAGATCCGAATGCGCCGGACGTGCAGGAGATGCCGACACCTGTCCCAACGAGAAGGACAGGCGTACCACAGTGAGAGCAGGAGAGGGCTGACACGCTACCACGGGAGGGCGAGCCTCCCGGCGAGCCGCTAAACATCGCAAGACGGCTCGACAGGAGCCTTGCCCTCCCGCAACCATCGACCGCGAGCGGGTGAGGGAGCTGTCTAGCCCAGCCTCTCCTTGGCCAACTGGACCACCTCTTCCAGGGTATCCCCCACGGGGACTCCGGCCTCCTCGAAGGCCTTCACCTTCGCCTGGGGAGTCCCGGTTCCACCGGAGATGATGGCACCAGCGTGGCCCATCCGCTTGCCGGGAGGCGCCGATCGGCCCGAGATGAAGGCTACCACCGGCTTCGGGTAGTTGGTCTCCTTGATGTAGTCAGCCGCGATCTCCTCGTCCGAGCCGCCGATCTCCCCGATGAGGATCACCACCTTCGTCTCAGAGTCGTCGCGGAACAGCTTCAGCGCGTCGATGAAGCGGGTCCCGATGATGGGGTCGCCCCCGATCCCGATGCAGGTCGAGACCCCCATGCCCACGTTGGTGATGTGGTCGCAGGTCTCGTAGGTCAGGGTGCCGCTGCGGGAGATCACCCCGATGGCCCCCTCCCGGTACACCTCGGCGGGCATGATCCCCACCTTCGCCTCTCCCGGGCTGATCAGACCGGGGCAGTTGGGGCCGATCAGCCGCGTCCCCTTGGGCCGGATGTAGTTGACCACCCTCACCATGTCCAGGGTGGGGATGCCGTCGGTGATGCACACCACCAGGCCGATCCCCGCGTCGGCCGCCTCCGCGATGGAGTCGGCGGCGAAGGGAGCGGGCACGAAGATGATGGAGGTGTTGGCACCCGTCGCCTTCACCGCCTCGGCCAGACTGTTGAAGACCGGCACGCCATCCTGCTCGGTGCCACCCTTGCCGGGGGTCACGCCGGCCACCACCTGGGTGCCGTACTCCTTCATCTTATCGGCGTGAAAGGCGCCCTCGCGGCCCGTGATGCCCGACACCACGACCCGCGTGTCTTTATTCACCAGTATGGACATCGAGCGTCCTCCTCTACAGTACCTGCTTGTAGGGCAGGGCGCTCTGCCCTGCCGCCTTGATGGATCACCGCCAGGGGGGCGGCGGGGCACAGGGCCCCACCCTACGTATTGCTTTGTCCTCTCAGCTCTTGACCAGTTCGATGATCTTCTTGGCGGCCTCCTGGGCCGTGGCGGCCGGGATCAGGTTTGTGCCCTTCAGCAGCTCTCGCCCCTCGGCGGCCCGGGTGCCGGACATCCTGATCACGATGGGTACTCTGATGTCCATGGTCCTGGTGGCCTCGATGATCCCCTTGGCCACCTCGTCGCACCGGACGATGCCCCCGAAGATGTTGAACAGCACCCCCTTCACCCTGGGGTTCATCAACACCAGCTCCAGGTCCTGGCGCACCGTCTCGGCCTTGGCCCCGCCCCCCAGGTCGCAGAAGTTGGCAGCCTTTCCCCCGTTGCGGCTCAGGATGTCCAGGGTGGTCATCACCAGCCCCGCTCCGTTGCCGATCACCCCGATGTCCCCGTCCAGCCGCACGTAGGCCACTCCCTTGCGAGCGGCCTCGGCCTCGATGGGATCGGCCTCGGACACCTCCCGGTACTTCAGCAGCTCCTTCTGCCGGAAGAGGGCGTTGTCGTCCACGTCGAACTTGCCGTCGGCGGCGATCACCTTCCCGTCCCCGGTCACCACCAGCGGGTTGATCTCCGCCAGGGAGGCATCCGAAGTGGAGAAGACGCCGTACAGCTTCCGGATCAACCCCACGACGTCCCGGGACACCCTGGGATCCAGCTCGGCCCGCTCCACCAGGTCGCGGAGCTGGAAGTCCCACAGCCCCCAGGCGGGGTCCACGTGCATCTTGGCGATAGCCCGGGGCTGGGTGGCGGCTACCTCTTCGATGTCCCCCCCGCCCATCCGGCTCAGCATCACGATCGGCTTCTCGGCGTTCCGATCCACGGTGATCCCCAGGTAGTACTCGGAGGCGATGTTCAGCGCCTCCTCCACCAGGGCGTAGCTCACGGTGAAGCCCTTCAGCGGCTTGCCCAGCATCCCCTCGGCGTACTGGCGAGCCTCGGAGGGACTGTTGGCCAGTTTGATCCCGCCGGCCTTCCCGCGACCGCCCACGTGGACTTGCGCCTTGACCACCACTCTGCCCAGCTGCTCGGCGACCTTGGCCGCCGACTCGGGATCCTGCACCACCTCGCCCCGAGGCACCGGAATCCCCCCCTGGGCAAAGACCTTCTTCGCCTGGAACTCGTACAGCTTCAAGTCGACTCCTCCCTTAAGAGTCTCCGTTGCCTACGACGCCA
>JAJZQR010000164.1 GCA_021806765.1 Chloroflexota bacterium
CCCCACGTACCGCCGCTGCAGGTCGGCTGGTGAGCTTTCCAGCTCCCGCCAGGGCAGGGCTTCCAGCTTGCGCCGCACCGCCTCAGGGGTCGCGCAGTCCATCTCGCCGTCCACGTGAGCCCCGGGGTCGAAGGTGTAGAAGCTGTAGCCGGCCGCCACGCAGGCGTCGACGTCGGCAGCCGTTTTCAGGTGATCGGCGTCGGCGCCGACGGGGCCCCGCCAGCCCGCCTGGAAGGCGCCCCAGGTGGCATCCTTCAGCACGTCCTCGGGCGTCCGGTTGGTGCGAACCATCTCACGGATCGACTGCTGGGCGAAGATGGGGAGGATCCTGCTGCCCGGTAGCTCATCCTGCACCCGCTGCAGCGCCCGTACGTGGCCGGGCGTGGCCAGCCCCAGCCGGTCGCCGAAGCCGGCGGAGGTAGCCAGCCCCAGCAGCGCGGGCCGGAGCCAGGGAAGGGCCTCCCGCAGAACGCGCTCGTTGGCGTGATCCGTGGGGCACAGCTTCAGGGTGTAACCCTGCCGGAAGGGTTGAGCCTCGCCACCGAAGCGATCCAGCACCGGATCCTCGGGTCGAGCCAGGATCGCCAGCCGGCGGTCGGCCGGGCCGGCAGTGAGCCACAGGGCAGCGCCCTCCTGCGGGGTGAAGGAAGCGGGGAGGAGGGCATCCCCGAAGGTCGCTTGCAGTTCGGCCAGGGTAAAGGGGAAGGTAGCGCTCATGTCCGTCCTCGGCTATCAGCCACATCTGAAGTGATCGGGGGGCCGCATTGTCCCCCGGAGGCTCGCTCGGCAAACCCGCGACGATGCTCGGCGGCATCACCGATCGCCAAACCCGCCGCCCAACCCCCAGACGTTAGTGCAAGGAGGCGAAAGCTGTCAACTCTCGTTCACTCCGCTCGCGAGACGAAGGGTACAGCCCTTGCTGCGGTGCTACCCAGGCCAAGCCGCGATCGGTCTTGGGTCGGTTTGGCGGTTCATAAGACAAAGGGAGGTTCAAGCTACTATGCAGCCCGTGTCAGAGATGGCCAAGGTACTGCTGGAGAACGACCGTGTTCGGATGGTCGAGGTCAGGATAAAGGCTGGGGAGACCCTCCCGATGCACTCGCATCCCTCCTACATCATCTACTCCTTCAATCCCGGCCGGTTTCAGTTCACGACCCAGGACGGGAGAACCGAGATTGTGGAGTACGACGGGGGGCAGACGGTCTGGAGGGACGCAGAGACCCACGAGGTGGAGAACATCGGCACCACCGAGAGCCGAGCGCTGGTGATCGAGTTCAAGTAGGGATCTAGCCGCTCATCCTTCAGGGCATGCTCCGCCCAAGGCGCAGGCTGATCCTGGGCGGAGCGGCCGACCCCCTATTCACCGCCCTGCTCCGCTTGCTACAATCCGGCGAGCGTTACCGCGCTACGCAATGGGGCTGAGCCCCATCAGCGTGCCGGCCCGCCCCCATGTCCCGCCGTCCTCGCCGGCTGGACCGGCGACAGAGAAGCTATTCGGGAGAGAACGAGCAATGACTACCCGCTTCACCGGTGTCATTCCCCCTATGATCACCCCCTTGACCGCCGACGAGGGGCTGGACCGCCCTGCCATCCGGCCACTGAGAACCGTGGTTGCCGGCGAGTTCTGGGCCGAGATTGAGCGCAGCGCCGAGCGTGCCCTGGAGCTGCCCCTACTCCAGGGCCCGGTGGCGGTTGCGGACCAGCGGGAACGGGAAATGCCCTGAGGCAGCCCCTGCGCCCAACAAGGACCAATGGGGATCGAAAGGGCGCGGTGGGAGGCCCAGGATGGGTTTGCCGTTGCCATCGGACGACAGCGACGACGAGGAAGACGAGCACCCTTCCGATCACCACGCCCGCGGCGGCGCCGACCAAACCCTGGCCAGCTCCGAGCGGGGGATCTGGGCGGTCCAGTGGTCCTTCGCAGGCATGGTAGCCACGGCTATAGCCCAGCTGGTCGTGGTCTTCTTCTCCGGCAGTGTGGCCCTGCTGGCGGACACCGTCCACAACTTCGGGGACGCCACCACGGCGGTGCCCCTCTGGATCGCCTTCGCCCTGGCCTACCGCAGGCCGAGCCGCCGCTTCACCTACGGCTACGGTCGGGTGGAGGACCTGGCCGGTGCAGTGGTGGTTCTGATCATCCTGGTGACCGCCCTGATTGCCGGTTACCAGTCGGTGCAGCGCCTCCTGCACCCTCAGCCCGTCTACCACCTCGGGGCTGTCGCGCTGGGTGCGCTGCTCGGCTTCCTGGGCAACGAGGCCGTGGCCCAGTTCCGCCTCCGGGTCGGCCGGGAGATCGGCAGCGCGGCCCTGGTGACCGACGGCTACCACGCCCGGGCTGATGGGCTGGTGAGTCTGGCGGTGCTGGTGGGGACGGGAGGGGTGTGGGCCGGCTTTCCCAACGCGGACCCCATCGTCGGCATCCTGATCACCCTGATGATCCTCTGGATCGTGGGTGAGTCGAGCCGAACGGTGTTCACCCGAACGCTGGACGGGGTGGAGCCGGAGCTGGTCGAGGAGGTCCAGGACACGGTAGAGCACACCCCTGGGGTTCGCGAGGTCGGCGAGACTCGGATACGGTGGCTGGGCCACCGACTCCACGCCGAGATAAACCTGTCGGTGGCCCCGGGCCTATCTGTGCGAGAGGCCCACGCCATAGCGCGAGAGGTGCGCCACCAGCTTCAGCACCGCCTGAGCTACCTCTCCAACGCCACCATCCACGTGGACCCGGACGGTGCCGGCGGTGAGGAGCACCACCGCGTCCAGGAACACAGCCACGACGGCCTACCGCCCCACTCCCACGAGTGAGGCATGCGAAGCAGTGGAGCACTGAAAGCGTCACCTCGTCCTGGAATTCGGTAGTGTGTGGCGCATTGCAGGAGGGTGTACCATGTCACGCCGAGCGTACATCATGTCATGCTGAGCGGCAGCGAAGCATCTCCTCGTTACTGCCACTGGGTGCTCAGGTCCAGCCACTTCGGGTTTGCCGACTCGATCAGAGCCAGCTTCTTCGCCTGCAGCCAGCCCTTGATTTGCTTCTCGCGGGCGATCGCAGCCCGTATATCAGGCGAAGCCTCGAAGTAGACGAGGAGCGTCAGATTGTACTTCCTGGTGAAACCGCGAAGCAGCTTCTGCTTGTGCTCGAAGACGCGTCGCTGCAGGTCGTTGGTAACGCCCACGTAGAGGGTTCGCGAGACGTTGGACATAATGTAGACGTAGTAGTCTTTCAGGGCGGTCACCCACTAACGTCGGTCACGCCGCGATGCCAACCAGGAGATGCTTCGCTGCCGCTCCGCATGACACGTAGCCCGAAGGCCAGCCTGCGAATTACGCAGCCATCTCCCGGTATGGCGGTCGGCAGATGCTATCTTTCCACCCGAATGGTGGCCTGAGCGGCCGCTCAGACACCGGCACAAGCGAGCGCACCGGCCGCCAGCCGTGAGGGCGGACAACCGCTAACCGCAACTATGCCGGCTCTCCAGCCGGCAGGGGAGATACGAGGATCCTCCCATCTGCTTCGAGGCGGTCGGCCGACTGGACCCAACTCACGGTTGGTCGCGGATAAACCGAGCCACAAGGCGGCGGTCTTCATTGGGACTTGTTCGGCTGACGAACTTGGTTTGGTCGGGAAGGCGGCGGCCGGGAATGACCGATTCTTGTTCATGGCTGGGTCCGAGGACTACGGCTAGGTGCTGATCGCCCAGGAGCGCCTCATCGCCCTACGCCGGGACCGTCACCCAAAGGGCCAACCACCGGGCCATGGGACCGGAGCGCGATGATGTTCTGCTTGGCCACGGCTGAACCCGCTCTCTAGTTGGGATTGTGGCCGACCTGAGATTGGCCGTTGCCACGGGGATTGGCGTCTGGAGTCTGCGCCCGAGCGAGCCACTGAGCGAGCTCGGTGCATGCGAGCGTCAAACCAAAGACCGCACCGTGTGCCCTGTACATGTCAACGGTACTGTCACGCTCCTTCGAGATGTGAACGAGGTTACGAAGGTTGCGTACCATTCCTGCGTAGGTGGCCGTGTCAGGCTTGATTGCACCGAGATCCCGGGCGACGCCGATGAGCTGGTAGAGTCTCCAGCGTGCGATGTCAGGTGGCTGACCCTCTCGAAGATCCTGCTTAAAACCACCGTCTTTCTCTGTCATGCGCTTGAACCCGGCTTTGGCAGCGTTTTCGGCGGAGCCAAGGGCGGTAACGAGAGCCACCTCAAGGAGAGTACCGGCAAGCACCATAACGCTCTTGGGGCATTCGGCGGCGTATGCCCTCTGGAGCTCGCCCCAGTCTCTGGCAGCCAGGTCGCGCAGGTCGGGGTCAGCGATGAACGACAGGTCGAGGGATGTTGGAAGCGTGCGCAGAAGTCGAGAATCTGGCTCCATCGGCTCGAGGCCGGCAAAAGGGGGCACTGGAGCTTCGGCTGTCCGGCCTGTCAGCTCGTCCTCGTCGGCGTACAGGATGGTGAGCGTCTCGTCGATGCCGTCAAGCCAAGCCTCCTGATCCTGCTGTGACAGGGGGAAAGACGGTGCACCCAGCCTGCGATGGGCCAGCCGGACCTCGGCCAGAAAGTGTTGACAGGACTCCCGCCAATGGGCGACGGGTGGGTAACTCTCGCTCTCAGGGTCCATGTCATACACGTCCGCGAACGGCAGCCAATCCAGGTCCCTGAGGCGCTGGAACACGGGTTTCTGGAGTATCTCGTGGATGCGCACACGGAGAGCCCGGTAGTGCCCCGTCAGGTAGGCGCTGCCAGCGCCCCAGTCGGAGCCTGGCCGGTGAAAGTAATCTAGGATGTCGCAGAACTTCTGATAGAAGATGACGAGGTAACAGAGGTCACCCTTGGCTTCGTCGGAATACGACGGCATGGGACCAGACCTGGCAGTCATGATGACCTCCCCCGTCCACAGGAGCGGCCGAAACCGCGGAACGGAACCTGACGGCGCGGGTTCTGGGAGCGAGTATAGCACGGAGACGACGGAGAAGCGTCCAAGTTGATCATTCGGACAGGGCCTTTTAGTTGTCATCCTGAGCGTAGCGAAGGATCTCCTCTTCCCCCACAGGAGATGCTTCGCTTACGCTCAGCATGACACGGTCGTGGCCTCGGCGGTGCACTTTGTGGGTCCGGCAGGGGAATACTAAAAGGCCCTGATCATTCGGACACGCGAGGGGGCGATGTTGATCTAGGCTTGGCGGAGCAGATCCTCGAGCAAGGGCTGAACCGCTTCGTCGACCTCTTCCCAAACCTGTGTCGTGACGCGGATCGGGCAGGGCAGGAGGGTGAGCAAGTCAAGGCGGTTGATGCGGCCAATGAGCGCCGTCGCATCGACGTACACTCTGAGCGTCGTCACGATCGGCCCTCAGCCGCCCACCCGGCCTTCCTCCGCCATGGACGCAGCCGCCTCGACCCCCGCGCCGACGCCCTCCGTCGGCTCCCAAAGCACCGGCACCTGGAGACGGCCACACAGGTCGACGAAGTCGCCCAGGCGAAGGCCCGCGAGCCTCGCGGCCTGCCCCAGGGTCAGGACCTCGTGCCGGTAGAGATCGACGGCCAGGAGCCCCAGCGCCCGCTGGTAGACATCCCGCCCGACGCCCCGAGCCGCGGCCACCTCCGCCAGCATATCGGCGCTCAGGATCCATGCGACCGGGCGGTTCTCCTTGCTCACCAGAACCGGCTCTTGCTGCGCATCCCGGATCGCGCGGGAGGCCCCACCATGTCCAAGCTCCGCCACAGAGACTGTCTTTGCCATGCGCCACCCCCTGATATGATCACATTTAGTGATGCTATTGCAGCACACAGCGGGCCAGCTTCCTCGCCGTCGCCGTCACGACAACCGGTATTCCAGGTTCACTGACTCCAGCCCCTCAGGCAGCAGAGCGTCCAGTGTGGCCGCATCTCGTCCAGCAGCAGTCTCACGGCCGTAGGAGATCCTGCTCGCGCCGCCAGGCGGCCTCCGCCCGAGCGGCCTCCTCATCCACCCGCCGGATCCAGTCGTCAATCTCATCACGATGGTCAGTGTAGTAGCGCAAGGCGATGCGCACTTGTTCAGGAGCGAGACCGGACAGTTCAGCCGTGCGGTCGAGAGCGTCCTCGCCGTGAGCACCTATCCCGCGGATCACCCGCACCACTTCCCAGACATCCGGCCCGCCTGGTATCCCCGGGGCGGCGGCCAGCGGGACCGGAACGGAAGAGGATCCCTGGATGAGCCTCCATGCACAAGCCCTCCTCCAGCAGGGTCTTCGTGAGCTGGGAGTGCGACGGGTCGATCCGCTGGCTCTCGATCTCCAAACGCTCGATCGTTGGTCACCGCTGCGGCCCAGCAATCGGCTAGGACAAGGTGGCCGTCAGGACGTCAGCTTCGAGGGAGCAGCTATCGGGCAGCGCGCACGAAAGAGGCAAGAGGGCTGAGATCCCTCTCCCAAGAGATGGAGACCCCATGGATGTTCTGAGCTTCTTGGAGGTGCCGGAGGTTGAAGACCCCGCTTAGGACGGCGGCGGTGATGGCTCTGTCTCCGAAGCGCGATCTCCAATGGGCAGCCTTGCCGCAAGTTTCGCGGATGAGTCGCTTGATGCTGTTGAGGCCTGAGTTGCTGACCTTGCACTCGATCAACAGCAGCCGACCATCGCGCAGCATGACTGGGACATCGCACTTGGCCCCGACCACCTTCGTTTCCCGACAGTATTGCCCTGGAGAGATGTTGCGCGCGGTGAAATCGATCTCCTCCACCTGCACTCGCTGGAAACCGGCCTCCTCGAGCACTTGCGCGACGGCGGCCTCTTGCCGAGCGGCTGACTCCCCCCGCCGTTGGGTTTGAACCAGTTGGGCTGCCCACAGACCAGCCGTCCACCTCACCGCGATTTCGAGTTCCTCCGCTGTCGGCTCGCGAACTGGATTCTCGAACAGCCATGGGAACCTGTCCCTGTCCAGCGCCGCCTCGATAACGGAGGCCGCCACCTGGGCCAGGTGAGCATCGAGCCGCTTACGGTCCGCAACACTGCGATCGGCCAGGACGTTCAGGTCATCAGCACTAATCGGCGGACCGCCCAAGTATCGAGCGGGCGTCACAAGAGCTGGTTGGGATGCGAAGACAGTCCCAGCCGGGAGGTCTCGCAGATATGAGGTTGCGTCAAACAGCGCTCGTACTGCGTTCAGGCAACTAGCTAGAGCGGGTTGGTATCGCTCCGCTCCCTCGGAAAGCCGTTCTCTGACAAAGTCTGCTGGAGTTCTGTCGGGCTGACTCCAGTTCGGAATCCGTCCAGTGGGGCGGCGAAACGTATCTACTATCCATGTGATTGCTTGACGGGCAGAGCCTCCATCTCGCGTGGCTCGAACTTCTCCAGACCACCCTGGTAGGTGCGGCCCATACCCCGGAACCCATCTCTCGCGGAGTTGAGTTGACAGACCAAGTCCTGAAGCTCCGCCCAACCCATCTCCTGCCTTGGATATATCCCATGCCCTATGTTGATCAGGGCCAGGCCATCTGGGTTTAGGGCAAAGGCAGGGGCTTGCCGAGCCATATATGATGCCACAATCGGCGGAGGAGTCTGCTTGCCCAGGTACCACCACGGCCGGCGATGTCGGCAAATGTAGCCCTGCGCCACGGCAGGTGAGTTGATGCGAAGCGCTTCCCCCTGTCTTAGGTAGGCATCAAGGGCCGGAAACAGGGAACGGTCGACGTCGGCGGGCACGTCGAGAAGCAGCTTGCGCTCGGGCGTATAAGCTACGTTTCCCCTGGCCTCCAGGATTTCCCGCGCCTCTGTTATCGCTGGCCTGCACCACTCCTCCAGCCCAAGTTCGCGGGCTCGTACTCGAGTCATCACGAAGAAACCGTTGCTTCCGGTTACGAGACCGCGGTGCACCCGTGCAATGGAGCCGAGTCGGACAGAGCCGACCTGACGGACCACCTCCGTCGTGGCAGGCTTGAGCAATGCGGTCCATCGCTCTGCTCTCGCGAAGACCTCCTTCGGCACCGGCTCACCCACGTCCAACTCTGAGAGCTCCGCTGGCGAGTTGACCAGACGAATCCGTATTGCGTCGGGGTGGCTGCCTACCACAAAGCAAGCAACGACCGCAGTCGTTTGCGCATCATCGAAGGTGAGCGCCCGGGAGTTGACCACTTGAAGCGACTGCCCTCCGAGACCGTTGACCAACAGATCACGGATTGCCGCCCCGTAACCCACGTCCAGCCACTCCGAAGAAGTCACGAGACAGCCCACATCGTCCGGCCGGGCGTGCATCGCAGTGGCCAGGTAGAAGTGCACGTGGAGGCCCGCCAGTCCGGACACATGGCATCCAAGAGACAGCCCGGCTCTGGTTGCCCAAGCCTTCCTCCCTGGGCTCAACTGGTGGTGGCGAACGTAGGGTGGATTCCCCACAAAGGCGGTACGTTCGGCAATTGGCTCCAGCCGCAGAGTAGTATAGTCATGCTGAAGCACCAGAGCATGGCGCGAGCCGAGCGCAGCAAGGGTCGCCCTGGTGAGGATCGTCGCCACGGGGTCAAGGTCGACCGCAACTATCTCCAGAGTGGGATCCCGGCGTGCTGCGGCCGCGGCAAAACGGCCGCTGCCACACCCTGGATCGACCAAGCGCTTCGGCCCTGACCGCAGGGCCCATTCCACCATTGGTTCTACGACCGCTGGTGGGGAGTAGAATGCCCCGACGGATCGCCGCTGGAGCGGCGACCTCAGCTGACACAGCGCCTCCCCCAGGGGATCGCCCCCGCAACGGATTGCGGCCCGCAGCATGTCCACGGTATGCGGGACGGGACGGCCAGAGCGCAGCGCGTTGCGCGCGACCTGGAGCTCGGCAGCCGTCAGGGGTCCTCCTACCTCGGTCGCACCCAACTCCAGGGCGACGCGGAGAAGCTCTTCTTCTGCTGGAACCGGTCCAACGGCAGCCTCGACCGTCACAATGCCTCCGGCACGTCGCGCTTTTCCGCCACGACGACTGCGTCAAGTACTAAGTGTCTGGGTGCCCATTGTACCTGACCTCGGCGCAACGGTCCACGCTTCTCGATCTAGCCCTTCAGACGTCTGAACGGCCTTCCTCCGCCAGGGGCGCCGCGGCATCGACCTCCGCCCCGATGCCCCCTCCGGCTCCCAGAGCACCAGCATGTGGAGACGGCCACACACGTCGATGGTTCTCGCCATGCGCCGCTCCCCCGAGGCAATCAGATTCGATGATGCCATTGCGGCAGACGACGGACCAGATCTCCCATCGCCACTACGACAACCAGTACTCGAGGTTCGCCGATTCCAGATCCATGGATAACAGCTCGGCCAGGGCCTTGACCAGGTGCCCGACGGTGCGAGGGTCGTGGCGAGGGAAGCTGCGGTTGCTGGTGAAGATGAGCCCAGCATGCGAGCGGCCATCCTGGATCTCGTACGTCGCGAGCGAGCGGTAGTCGATGACGTTCTCCGTCACGATGGCGCGCCCCTCCGCCTGGGCCACGGCGAAGATGACGCCATCCGGCTGGCCCCTGAGCTCGGGCCGTTCAGCAACAGCCACCACATCGTGGCCCCGGCGGCGCAATTGGACCGCGATCTCCGGCTGCCACATCTCGTCGAGCAGCAGCATCACTGTCCCAGGAGGTCCCGCCCACGCCGCCAAGCCGCCTCCGACCGAGCGGACTCCTCATCTACCCGCCGGATCCAATCGTCGATCTCATCACGATAGTCGGCGTAGTAGCGCAGGGCAATCCGCACCAGCTCGGGGGTGAGACCGGTCGACTCGGCCGTGCGCCGAAGCAACTCCTCGCCCTGAGCATCGACTCCCTCGAAGACGCGCACCACTTCCCAAATGTCGGGTCCGCCCGCGATTCCCGGCCGGCGGCCGGCGGGACCGGAACGGAAGACGATCCCCGGATGGGCCTCCATGCGCAAGCCTTCCTCCAGCAGCGTCTTCGCGAGCTGGGAGCGCGACTGCCCAGTCCGTTGACTCTCGACCTCCAAGCGATCGTAAGTGCCGGACTCAAGTCTCAGAGAAAGATGACGGCTAGACACCTGCTTCTGCACCCCCTGTGTTCACTGTAGCACACTGTAACACAACAGGCACGAAAACGGAATGGGCCGATCCCACCCACGTCCGCGGCCGGTTCAGCCGCATCTTCCCGGTGGAGTCCGGCAGCCTCTGCCGTCCCCTGCCGAACGAGGGCCGACGGGACTCTCTCGGGCTAGCGGGCAGTGGCCATCCGCCGCCCGACCATCTGCCACCTGATGGTCAGGGCCAGGGGCACCAGCGACGCCACCACGCCGAGGGCGCCCATCAGACCGTATCCCACGGTAGCATATGCCACCCCGCTGCCGGCGCTTCCTCCCGCTCCGGCGGACCAGACCAGCAGGTCGTTGAAACCCTGGGTCCTCGCCCGCTCGGCCGGCGAAAGCTGGTCGGCCAGCAGAGAGGATCCCCCCACGTAGCAGAGGTTCCAGCCCAGACCCACCAGGAACATGGCCACCCCCATGGGTACCACTTCGGGCGACAGGGGCGCCAGCAGGGAGGACAGGACCAGCAGCACGGCCCCGACCAGGATCGTCGGCTCGCGACCCCATCGGTCGGTCATCCTACCCGAGAGTATGGAGAAGGCGTACATGCCGAGGAAGTGGGAAGACACGACCACGGATATGCCGGTGAGGGGCTGGTGCTCGACCTTCATGTGCAAAGCCGTGATCGACATCAACATCGTCATCACCATCTGGCCGGACACCATGGCGACGATCGCCACCCGCACCGGCGGTTGGCGCAAGATCCCCGGAATGGAGCGGGCGGCCCCCGAACGGATCGTCGCCGCCGGGTGCAGAAGGGCCATCTCTCTGCCCAGGTCGCGAGGGTCGGGCCTGAGCCGGAGGAAGATCATCAACGCCGCCACGGCAAAGAGCACGAAGCCGACGGTGTAAGCACCGGCCAGCTCGTCGACCCCGACGCGTTGTGCCAGCTCGCCCATCGGCCCCACCATCAACGGCCCCAACAGCGCGCCGGCCGTCCCGCCGATGACCACCCGGGAGATGGCCCTCCCCCGTTCGGCGGGTGGGTGGATCTCCGCCGCGGCGAAGCGCCCCAGCTGTAGGGCCGCGTTGGCCACCCCCATGAGGGCTATACCCACCAGAAACAGCGGAAACGAGCGCACCACGATGGCCCCCGCCGCTACCTCGGCCCCGACGACACCCACCATCAGGCCGAGGGCCAGCCCTCCCCGTCGACCCAGCCGATCCATTGAGAGGCCCCAGACGTAGGCCCCAAGGGCCGTCCACGCCTGGTAGATGGCGCCGGGCACCCCGCCCAGGGCGATCACCCCGCTCAGCTCGGCCCCGACGATGGAGCTAACGGTGGAGGAGGCGATGAACCCCGCCGACCCCAGGCTCTGAGCCAGGAGAAGAAGGTTAGTGAGTCTGCGCGCGGTACGGGAGTGGTCCTTCATATTCAGTCACAACCACAGCCAAAACAAATAAGGACAGCCTGCCGCGAACTGGCGATCCGCTTCGCTGCGGCAGGCTGGTTGGGGGATTGTGCGCCGAAAGCAGCTTCCTCGTCAACTTGCCGGCGTCACGGCGTGGGGTTGATTCCGTGGGCAGTGACGGCTCGGCCGGTGCTAGTGCTTCGCCACAGGGATTTCGAGATGTAGGGCAGGGCGCTCTGCCCTGCCGCCGGCCTTGGCCCGCAATAGTGTAGCGTCGGGGCTCGTCCCC